>JBHIEF010000208.1:0-7157 GCA_046760465.1 Armatimonadota bacterium
AGACGCGTGGGAGGCAGCCACTGCTCTGCGAAGTAGCTTCGCTACGTAGCACGAGACGCAGCACGAGTCCAGCCTGTCCCGAGCGGCGGCTGGGGGACCCAGCCGCAAGCCGAAGGGCTGCCGACGTGGGGTGGGAGGGGAAGGCGGATCACCGCCTCACCAGCACCTCACACACCACCATCCGATGGTCGGAGTTCTGCGTGCGCACCGCCCGCAGCGTGGTGGCCTCCAGTTGAGGGCTGATCCACACCTGGTCAATGCGCGACAGGGGAGCCTCGTTCAGGAAGGTGTCCGGCCAGCCGACCCCCGCCTGCTCGAAGGCATCTCGCAGGTGCGCGCGCAGGGGGCGAAACAGCGAGTCCCCGCCCGGCGTGTTGAAGTCCCCGCCAAAGACGGTGGCGGTCGCCCCCACGTGCTCCGCCGCCAGTGCCGCCAGGTCCCCCATGTACCCCGCCCGTCGCCGGCGGATGCGCTCGGCCCGCTGCCACGTCGCCCGTCGCCACAGGGTGCGCCTGAGCGCCGGCTGAGGCAGGTGTACGGAGGCCACGATCAGCTCCTGCTCGGGCAGCCGGCTGGGCCGCACGCGTGCCGGGCACACGAACACCTTCTGCTCCGGGCTCGTGGGCAGTGCCTTCAACTCTCCGCGCACCAAAACGGCCGTATCGAACGCGGCGGCCATCTCCCAGTCGCCCCCCGCCTCAACTAGCTCGTCGAACTCGTCCAGGCTCGGACGCTCCTGGAGCAGCACGATGTCCGCGTTCTGCGCCAGGGCCTCCTCGACGGCGGCGAGGCTGCTCTTACAGTTCAGCGATACCACTCGCAGCGCCCGGCCCTCTGACCTGGCCGCCTGCCAGGCCTCCTCGCCCCTGTGCGCCACCGACCGCAGCAGGGCCCGCGGCTCCTCCGTCAGCAGCCCCACGGCCAGTATCCACATTCCCGCCACCAGCCAGCTTCGGCGCTTGGCCCGGCCGGTCAGCGACGCCAGCGCGAACACCAGCCCCGGCCACGCCCACACGTGGAAGGGCCAGATGGTGATGGGGTCCCAGCCCGCCGGCCGCAGCGCATACAGAGCCGTCAGGAACGCCCACAGAGACAGCGACACCGCCGCACAGGCAAGGCGGATCCTGTCCGCCGCCCGGTAGCGCCGGTCGCGACGGCGCTTCGATTGGGCGGGCTTACCAGTCATGGCGTTCGTATGGGCAAGCAGGGCAGGAGACGAGCTCCTGCCCTACCCAGTGATGCGCCCATCAACCAATGCCCTACTCCCAATCCAGATTGGGCAGCTCGGGTCCGCTCTCGGGGATGGGGTCTGAGTACGAGGTGGTCTCGTTGCCGCGGTACACGGTCACCAGGAAGTCGTCGCGCCGGTAGTCCTCCAGGTGGGAGGACACCACGTCACGGTCCAACTGCCGAATGAGCAGGGCCTCCACCTCGGTGTGCACGTCCGGCTCCAGCACCATGGTCGCGTGGATGATGTCCTGCGCGTAGTGCACGTCCACCTGCCCCACCCGCCGCGAACCCTCCCAGATCAGGTACACCTCCGAGGTCAGGCTGCGTACTACCCGCGTCATCCGGTAACCGTTCACGGTGACCTCCCGGCCCCTGGGGCAACTGCGACCGTTACTGCGTCAGCGCGGCGATTTCCCCCTCGCCCGCCTGCGCTCCTCCCAGCAGCGTGGCTCGGCCAGCCGACAGCTCTTCGGCTCAGAGAGGTTGTGCGGAGTTAGCGCTGGACCGGGCGTGGTGTGACTCCGCAGCCTCTCACCTCCGGGAACCGCGCGCGACCACCTGGGGGCCGCTGATTCAACGCACGCCCTTCACGAAGTCGACGAGCGCCTCCGTCCCCACCCCGCCCTCGCCATTGGTCGGGTCCAGCCGGACGGCCGTGATCTTGTGGCCCTTCCACAGCGCGTGCGCGCCCACCTCGAGCCGGTATGTGTGCATCTTGCCGTCCGCCTGGATGGGGATGTGTACCACCTTGTCCTCGGCGAACCCCGGCGAGGCCGCCGTGGTCCAGTAGAACTGCCCCGCCTCGCCGCCCGACACCGCCATGCGCACCAGCACCGCGCCGTAGTCGTCCCCATCAACTTGCAGGAACGGCCGCACCAGGTACGGATCGCCGCCGGTGATGCGCACGCGCAGGGCGCCGTCAGTCACCCCCAGTATCTCGCTGTGATTGTGCGCGCCAAACCCCTCGAACGAGCCTCCCTCGAACTCGAACTCCAGGCGCCGCGCCACCTCGGGCAGCATCTCGCTCCTGGCCGGCCCCGCGCCCACTATCCTCAGCGTGTCGCGGCCCCGGTGCACGATCCTCACTGCCAGCAGGCGCGCCGCGGAGTTGTAGCGATAGGCCGGCTCCTCTCCGCCGAAGTCAGGCGTCGCTTCGACCGCCGTGCCGTTCAGCAGCACCTGCTCCGGCTCACCAATCGAGGCCAGCAGCACGTAGCTGGTCTCGCCCTCGGGGAATACCAGGCTGGCCGTCAGCTCCTCGCCCTCCAGCCTGGCAGCCGTCACCTTGGCCACGGTGTTGAGCCTGGTCTTAGTCTCTCCAGCGCCCAGCGCGACCGTCTGCGGCTCCACCTCCCGCCCCAGCATCTTGTAGACCAACTGGTTGATCTGGTAGGGCGCGAACACCCAAGCCGACTTGGTGGCGTCAAGCGCGCTGATGCTGTCCGGCCACAGGCCCCTGTCCTCGCCCTCGGTCGCCTGCTGGTACATGCCGCTGACGGTAATGCCCCGCGCGATCTTCGGCCAGTCGAGGCTCTGATCGTACTCCGACAGCTTCAGCAGGGCCATCGCATACCGCAGCCCATTCCATTGCACGGGCCGACCGATCCAGCTACCCACGTACCAGGTCGCGCCGAACACGGGAATGGAGGCGTAGCGCATGAAGGGGAACTCCTCGGTGTGCCAGGCGTAGACGAAGGGCAGCCCCCGCCAAGCCCACTCCACCGCCTCGTCCAGGTAGTGCTGGTCGCCCGTCAGCCGGTAGCCCTCCAGGTACGCGTCCATGGCATCGGCGGCGGCCAGGATGTCGGGCGTATGCACCGGCACCTCCCACACCTGCGCCGCCCGCGGCACCGTGAAGCGCTCCATGAACTCCAGCGCCGCCAGGCCCCGCTCCCTCGCCCGCGCGTCGCCCGTCATGCGGGCAAACCGCAGCACCGAATACGCGCTGCGGGCGCAGGTGCCCACCTCGGCGGCGTTGTGCGGCCCCAGCTCGCGGTAGTCCTTCCCCTCGAACACGCCCGTGCCGATGCGGTTGGCGAAGTACCGCCACGACCCGTCCTCCCACTGGCTGCCCAGCAGGCCGCTGACGCTGCCCGCCTGCCCCATCATCGCATCGTCCGGCCGCCCCACGAAGAAGGAGAAGTCCAGCCCCACTCCCCCCATCTCCCCGAGCACCGCCTCCGCGCGCTCACGGCAGCGCCGGGCCAGAGCCTCGTCCTCGATGACCTGCGAGGCGATCCACAGGTCCTGCACGAACTGCGCCGACCGCCCCTTGCGGCTCAGCAGCGGCCCCGCCCCCTTGCTGGTCCACCACAGCCGCTCCTCGGGCACCCACAACACCTCGGGGTCCAGGTAGCTCTCGATGTTCCAGGCCACCTCGCCCTCAAGCGTATCGGCGTGCGGCAGGTCCAGCGGCTCCGGCGGCCGCTGGTATCCTCCCCGGAACCAGTCCTTCAGCGCCACCAACGGCCCCTCGGCCTGCGCCGAGGCTACGATCCGCCCCGCGATGGTCAGCGTCTGGCCCTCCTTCAACTGGTATGGCTTGCTGGCGATGCGCTCGTGTTCGTCCACCCACTCCGGCACCGAGGGCACGAACAGGCCCATCAGGTGCGCGGCATGGCCCTCGTGGCGAGCGGGCGAGTCGAACACCGCCGACATGCGGTCGTTCTCGCCATCCCACTTGTGGTACGGGTCCCAGGTCATGCCCACGAAGATCGAGCCCTTCTGCACGCCCATGGCCGGCACGGTGACCTTATTGGGGTGCGGCACGTAGCGCACGTGGTTGGGCGTGTGGTCGTCCAGCGTGCTCGACGAGTCCTCCCCACTGACCAGCCACTCCATCCCCGGGAACACCGCCTCCGTCTTCTCACTGCCGAAGCTCCCCTCACCCACGTACAGCATGGGCCCTTCGAAGCACAGTACCTCTGTGTCGTGCGGGGCGGTGATCTCGTATCGCCAGTCCACGGCCGTCTGGCCGGGCGCCGGGGCGAACTCGGCCGTCAGCCACCACTGAGCCCCCTCAGGGTCCTTGTGGCGCCGCTTGAGTCTGACCGTGTCCCCCTCGGTGCTCCCCGCTGAACCGAATCCCAACGGCACATCGTGCACCTCGCCCTCACCGTCGCGGTACACCAGCCGCGACAGGCGCGGCATCTTGCCAGCCAGCCGCCAAGGCCCCCGCTCCCGCCGGACCCATAGCTCGGTCACGCCCAGCCAGGAGCTGGAGCCGAGGAAGCGCAGTGACAGCGCGCCCTCCTCGGCCTCCGCCTCGACGACCGCGTGCATTCTCCTGGCGCCCTTCATGCCGGCCACCACGATGTTGGCAGCCGCCCCACCACTGCCCGCGTTCTCAGTGACAACGGTGACGCGCACCTCTGCCTGCCTGGCCTCAGCGGCGGCTCGCAGCGGCCACTCCAGGACCAGTTCCCTGCCGGGCGCGAGTTCGTCTGCCGTCCGCCAGCGTCCGTCGGCGTGCTGCAGAGCACCGTCCACACGAGCCATCGCCCGCAGATTGCGGATAATGGCCGAGCCCTCGTTCTTGACGATGGCGCGGACCGTCGTCTCCTCGCCCATGGCCAGGATGAAGCGCTCGGTCTCGATGACCGGCTCCCCCAGCTCCGGCGCGAACTGCACCAGGCCGCCCGCCTCCCGCCCGTCGCCCGCGCTGGCCCTCAGCGCGATGGCCCCCGGCGCGTCCCGAACGCCGAGCAGTCGGAACGAAGCCTCCGTCGAGGCATCCGGCGCAATGCCCTCCGCCGTCGCGGTCGGGGCGCCCTTCACCCGCAGGCCCTGGGGCGGCTCTATCTCGACTCGGATCTCCTCGGCCGGCGCGTCGCCCACGTTCTTGAGCTCCACCACCACGTCGCACTCGCGGCCGGGCTTGCGCTCCGACTCCACCAGCTCGGCCTTGCTCAGGCTGATCCATGGGCCGACCTGCGCCACCCAACTGATGTCATCCAGCAGCAGCTCGCCCGGACCGCCCGTCAGGCGCGGCGCGATCTGCACCCACTTGACCTTGGGGTCGTCGGCGAAGTCGTACTTCAGCCGCCCCTGATGCCACTGCCCGTCGCCGACGTGGGCCTCCGGAATGTCGTACCCCTTGCGCGGGTTGCCCGTGTCCTCCAGCGGCTTGTCGCTCATGGGGATGACGTAGAACACCAGCCGCGCGTTGTCGCTCTTGGTGGCCTTGTACCAGAACACCACGCCGCCCTTGGTCTGCGCTAGCTGCGCCCCGCGCTGGCCGCTGTGGGCCCGCCAGGCGCGGTTCAGACCCGTCTCCGGGCCGGCGCCTTCGCCCCGGCTTATGCGCAGCGAGCGCTGTCCCGTACGGGCATCCGGCGACACCCCCACCCCCTGGCCCACGGGCTCCCAGTCCACGGGGAAGCCCGTCGCGGCCAGCTCCTCGAAGCTGCCGTTGGTGATGGGATTGCCCGCAGCGGGCTGTTGAGCGCTTGCCGCTATCAGCCCAAGCACCAACAGGCCCGTCGGTAGCGCAAGCAGTAACCGTTGCATGGTAGTCACCTCTCTGCGAAGGAGGTGTACCAGCCTTCTCCCCACCACAGCCAATCCCTCCGCCGCCCAAGGGCGGAGGCCCGCCGGCAGCGAAATGGCCCCCGTCGGCACACTCGGGCCTGGCGGTGCGCCGGCGGGGGTGGGGTGGGTAGTCGCAGGCTTCAGCCTGCGGGGGTGGAAGGGGGTGGCTGCCGTTAGGCCCGGCCGTTCCTGGAGCGCAACATCTCCCGATGTTGCACGTGCACAATCGAGAGATTGTGCACCCCACATAGAGACCCATGACCCCCAAACAACGAGTCCTCACAGCCCTCCGCCACCAGGAGCCCGACCGCGTACCCACGGGGGAGTTCGCCACCGACTACTGCATGGTCGAGAAGGTGCTGGGCCGCGAGACCTTCTGGCGCGGCAAGCACAAGGAGATCCGGGCCTACTGGGACGGCCGCCGTGACGAGGTGGTGGACAGCCAGAAGCACGACCTCGTCGAGTTCACGCGCAGGCTGGAACTGGACATGGTGCCCGTCAACCTCGTCCTGGGCAGGGACACCGAGGTGGAGAAGCCCCGCCAGCTCGACGAGCGCACCTGGGAGGATTCGCGCGGCAACGTCCTGCGCTACTCGGAGCTGACCCACGACATCATGCTCCTGAAGGCGGGTTCGCCGAAAGCCCCTCCTAAGCGCCCGCCCGCCGACGATAGGCCTTCGGACCCCTGGCGCCCCGATGACTCCGAGCTGGAGCTGGTGCGCCACGTCGTCAAGGAGCTGGGCGATACCCACTTCATCTTCGCCCGGCCCGGCGGCAGGCCCGGCGTGAGCTACCCTTCGGCGCTGAACGTC
Organism: Armatimonadota bacterium; assembly: GCA_046760465.1. Classification (GTDB taxonomy): domain Bacteria; phylum Armatimonadota; class Zipacnadia; order JAUWAU01; family JBHIEF01; genus JBHIEF01. Next base: position 6,573 of record JBHIEF010000208.1, read on the forward strand.
GAGCCCTGGGCGTTGCGCATGGCCGACGATCCCGAGGGCATGGCCCGCGACTGCCTGAGGGGCGCGCAGCGCATGACCGACCTCGTCCGCCCCTTCCTGGAGGAGGGCGTGGACGCTGTGGCCATCGGCACCGACTTCGGCCACAACCACGGGCCCTTCATGTCACCCCAGACCTTCAAACAGGTCTTCTTCCCCGCCATGAGGGAGCAGTGCCAGCGCGTCCACGGCCTGGGCCTGCCCGTGCTCTTCCACTCCTGCGGCGACAACCGGCTCATACTGGACCAGATGGTGGAGGCGGGCATGGACGCCTACCAGGCCATCCAGCCCATGGAGGACATCGCCGATCTGAAGCGCCGCTACGGGAATCGCCTCGCGCTCTGGGGCGGCGTGGACAGCCACGCCTTGTGCGAGGACACGCCCGGGGAGATACGCCGGCAGACGCGCCACGCCCTGCGCCACTGCGCCCCCGGCGGCGGCTTCATCCTGGGCAGCAGCCACAGCATCATGGTGGCCGCCAAGTACGACAACTACATGGCCATGCTGGACACGCTGCGCGCCGAGGGGAACTACCCTATCGCCGTCTAG
>JBHIEF010000209.1:0-7105 GCA_046760465.1 Armatimonadota bacterium
GGTTCACCTGCATCTCACGGCTGCGTGCAGCAGACTTGCTCGCATGTGGCTGCGTGTAAGCCAGCGATACTGGACGCCGGCGTGCCGTGTAGTCCGCGCCCTTCCCGGCGTTGTGCAGTTGGGCCCGCTTCTCCGGATCAAGCGCGATGCCGGCATACAGGGAGCCGTCCGCACAGCGCACTAGGTAGAAGTGCCACGGGCGAGAATCGCGCATGGCAACGGTGCCCCTCGACTCGCCCTGCTCGCTCGGGGTCTCCACCACACCTTTGCCCTCCCGTGCAAAGGTGTGGTGGAGGCGGTGGGACTTGAACCCACGTCCGAGGAGGAGCCCACACAGGGTCCTACGAGCGTAGCACCCTCTTTCGGTTTCGCCCCGACGGCCCCCTGGGTGCCGGGTGCCCACGGCGCTAGCTCATGAGGCCCCGAAAGGCCCCGTAGCTTCGCCTCCTCCGTATGAGCCTCGGGAGTCGGCTAGCTGGCTTCTCTGGCGCCCTATCCCGCCACACCAGCGATGGCGGGGAGGACGTCGCTGCTATCTAAGCAGCGAGTGCGAGAGGTTCACTCTCGGCAGGTATGGGTTTTCCACCGATTTACGAGGTGGGTGGAATCTCGGCTCGCACCCTATGACAGCCCAATCTCCCCGTCGAATCCGGTCGCCCCCTTGTCAAGCTCCATTGACCACACGAGGGAGGGCGGCGGCCCTCCCACGCACGCTTAGCATAGCACATCCTGCCCCACGCGTCAAAGCGCCAAGAGCACGTTCTGCTCGACGTATCCAATGCCCGCCCTCGTGCGCGAAGGAGAAGTCCAGGCATGCGACCGCCCTCGGCCTCCAGCGCACGCCTGACGGCTTACGCGGGAGCCTGCCTACCGGGCGTACCCCAGATCGCCCAGCTCGGCCAGAACAGCGGACGTCACCGTTCGCGCTTGGCGTACCATCTCCTCGGCGAAGGGCCGATCGTACTCTTCTGCCCCAAGCGGGTAGCGGCAGGCTACGGCGGCGTCTGTCAGCTCCGACAGGTCGCCCACCGCGGCCGGCACGGTGCTGTCGGGCGGCAACAGAAGCACCAGTTCGGGTAGGTCGTGAGTCTTGCCGAACGGAATCCCTCGGAAGGTGAGCAGCGCCTTCAGGTACTTCTCGGCGGCCTGTTGAGCGTGGAAGCACACGGTGTCGAAGGGAGCATCCCCGGCAGGCAGAACCAGATCAACGTTCCGAAGGTCATTCTCTGCCTTGGCGATCCAGCCCCGGACCTCGCGCAGCACCTCCTCAGCCGGCATAGAGCACCTTGCCTTCCCGGTCAGCTGGGTAGGCGATCGTGCCGGGGATGCGTCGCTTGCTCTCGAACTCGGCGCGCGTCAGGACCACGATGTCCTTGGCCAATCCCATGCCGTTGACGGCGCGCCGCATCGCAACCCGCAGCTCGCGCCTGTGGCCGGCCTCCGGCACCACCACCAGCAGGTCCACGTCGCTGGCCGGGCGCGGCACTCCAGTGGCTCGCGACCCGAACAAGATGATCCTGTCCGGATGGAACCGCTGGGCTATGCGCTCAGCCATCTCCTCGATAATGGCCTCGGTGTCCACCTCACGTCCTCCGGACCTGCTGGCGGCCTCGTGGGGCGCCCCAGCTCGGCGCACTGCTATGCCCCCTGCCGACAGCCCGACTGTAGCATACGGCGCCGCCGCGGTAAAGGGCGCGACCACCTCGCAGGAGCCCCAGCCGCCCTCCTCCCACCCCCACACCTCCACTCCCTCGTGCGCGAAGGAGAAGTCCAGGCATGCGACCGCCCTCGGCCTCCAGAGCGCGCTTGACGGCGTACTCCCGCCCACTCTCGGAGTAGAACAGCATCGCCGCTGCCGTCCGCCCCGTCGCTGTCATCTCCCTGGCCGTCCCCGCGTAGTTGCGTGCAGCGGCGCCCCCTCACTCCATCGCCTCTCCGTACTGCTCCGCGTGGAACACCTCGCTCCACTCCCTGCGCGGGCGCGCCTCGGGGCACACGTCCGGCACGCCGATGGGCGTCAGAGCCACCACCCGCGCCTCGTCCGGAACGCCCAGGACCTGCTTCACCTCTGCCTCCTCGAAGGCGCCGATCCAGCAGGTGCCGTGTCCCAGGGCCCAGGCCGCCAGGATCATGTTCTCCATGGCGATGGCCGTGTCCACCCGCCACCAGCGCTCCGAGGCCTGCGGCAAGCCAATCCCGCACACCGTGACCGCGGCGTCGGCCATCCACGTCTGGCCCTTGCAGGCCTGCGCCAGGTCCTTCCGGCGCTGCTCGTCCCGGACGACGATGAACTCCCAGGGCTGGCGGTTGCCGGCCGAGGGGGCCTGCCGCCCGGCCTCCAGGATGGTGCGCAGGTCCTCCTCGGGGATCGGCTCCCGCTTGTACTTGCGGATGCTGCGGCGCTGCATGATGGTGTCAACGGTGTCCAGGGGCATCTCATCCCTCCCAGCGAAGGCGGTTGGTCCAGACTGCTCGGACCGCTACCTGTCCTGAAACAGCAGCGCCAGGGCCTGCACCTGCCCCGCGTGCCAGAACTCGTGCTCGGCCGCGTAGATCCACAGATCAATGCACGTGGGGTAGGGGTAGCCCCCGGGCTCGCGAAGGAGGTCATCGCCGGAGAGCTGGCCGATCCGGCCCTCGACGTACGTGCGCAGCTCTCCCAGCAGCCCGAACAGCGCCTCGCCGCTGGCGGCCTCCATCTGTTCGTGTTGCACGGGTGCCTCTTTGGGGTCCAGGTGAGAGCACTCCAGCATCCACAGGTCGCAGCCGCCGATGTGGCGCAGGATCTCGTCGCAACTCTTCGCCTGCCCGCCGGGGCTCTCTGCGGCTCGGTTCGTGGGGAAGTCCTCCCAGGCAACGTTGAGCCAGTGGCGCGACCGTTGCAGCGCACGCGCAATCAGCTCGTGACCGGACGGAGCTTGCTCTGGCATAGTGCCCGTGACCTCCCTGGGGCGCTCGAGCGCATCAACGCGCGGCGCTCAGTGGATCAGCTCGGCGCCGGCTTCCGCCGCGATGGCGTCGAAGTCGGCATCCAGCGTGTAGAGCGGCACGCCGTTGGTGGCCGCGATCACGGCGATCAGCACGTCAACCAGGCTGGCCTGTCGTCCCTTTCGCGCCAGGGCGTAGCGGACCTCTCCCACCTGATCCCATACATCCTCGGGCGCGTCGAGCGTGGGCAACGCCGCCAGCAGCTCGCGCAAGCCGTCGCGCTCTTCGGCGTTCCTGGCGCCGGAGATCAGCTCCGCATACACCGGCCCGCACAACGCGCAGGCGTCCACATCGACCAGGGCGTCCAGCCGCATCGCGTGTTCACTGTCGGGACGGCGGAAGAACTCCACCCAGACGGAGGTGTCCACCAGCACACGGTCTGCCGGAGCCATGGCTACCGCTTCCGCGATGCCGGCAGGCTCAACTCCAGGTCAAGTCGCCCCCCCAGCGCCCTGAGCCTGTCTATCCGGCGCTTATTGATGAGCTCCTGAAGCCCCATGGCGATCGCCATGGACTTCGTCTGGGCTCCCGAGACCTCCATGGCCTGTTCGAGCAATCCCTCCGGTATGTTCACCGTCGTGCGCATACGAATCCGTCTCCTTATGTGCCTTCAGTAAGTACTACTAGCGCATATCGTACATCATTTCGATGCATGTGTCAAGCGATGTGGTATGCCTGACGCGCTCGCGACCGGTCCAGGCAGAACCGGCGATCCTCCGGCCTCATCAGGCGGTCTCGCTCCCGACTCCGCGGCACTGTCAGGGGAGTACGGGGGCCGACCCCATCTCAGCGAGCGTTGGCGGACGCCTCAGCCTCGTCCAGCAGTCGGCAGAGGTCGGGCGTCAAGCCCAGCTCCTCTGCCCAGTGGCGCATGTAGTCAAGGTCCAGGTGCCCGTACTGCACCACCGCCACGCCCACCGCGTCCTCGTGATGGCGCGCGCTCTGCGACTCCCGCTGCCACCGGAGCTTGGACAGGATCGTATCCTCTGGCGATTGGACGAAGGCGGCCAGCGCGCCGAGCTTCATCTCCTGGCGGCGCTGGAAGGACGCGACCTGATAGGCGTCGGCCCCCAGTGGCCAGATGTCCAGCTTGTCGCCAGACGCCGCATGGATCACGTTGGCCGGTGTGCCACGCTCGATGGCTTCGGTCAGCGCCTCCCGGCTGAGGTAGTACTGGTCGCCCAGCAGCTCCACCAGCGGCTCCACGTGTTCCATGCTCAACTGCGCCACCACGTCGATGTCATGCGTGGTGCGCGGATGACCGTGGGCGGCTGCAGCGTAAGAGCCGACTAGCATCCAGCCAATGCCCAGATGGTTCAGTGCTGCAGCGACCTCGTCCAGCAGCTCAAGCTGTGTCATATGCCAGTGCGATGCGCCGGCGCAGCTCGCGTTCCACGTCCTCTGGCGAGAACTGTGGATTCTGCGCGCGGATGCCCGCCCGCGCGACCTCCTTGGCCGTCTCCCACAACTCCGCGGCTTTGACGATGCGCTGTTCGGGAGTGAGCGCCCGCAGCCGGTCCAGGTGGAACCGGCGGTCCTCCGACCTCATCAGGCGGTCTTCGTACTTCATGGCTCCTGTGGACCCGCCTCAGCCCGGGCCGGGGAATCCCCCTCCAGCATCCACCTGTCCGCCCCCTCGCACGACAGCACCACGGCCTTCTCTTTGCGCCCTGCCGGCCCCTCCGCAAACAGCCTCACCCGCCAGCTGGCCCCGCGGTAGTCCAGAGGAGTCTCGTCCTCGGCCGGCACCGAGGCCAGGCCCCCTGTGCCGGGGAGGAGGATGACGTTGACCTCGCACACGCCTTGGGCCGGGCGCTCCCTGGTGATGGGCGGACCACCGCCCAAAGCGATCCCAAGGCGGTCGAGCCGCGCCTCCCCTGCCTCGAGGCGAGCGACCACCTCCACCCTCCCCTCTCCGCGGAGGATCAAATGCGCCCGACGGCCGCCGCAGTCCAGCGTGGCCAGCAGCGCCGGCGGTGCAAACGCCTGGCCGGACCGAACCTGCGGCGGAAGGGACGAGGAGGACTGGCCGGGCCCCGTGGCCTGCGGGGCGTTCCACCGACACCCGCCAACCAGCAGCATCGCGGCACAAGCCACGGCGGCGACTTGCGATTCTGCCAACTGACGCAGGAGTCGAGCGGTGCCCACGGTGCCTTCCCGGCCATTATAGCACGTGCCGGCTGGCGCCGGGAGAGGTGGCGGATGCGTCAGGCCTGCCCGGCATTGCTGAGCCGTGCGCGGCCGGCAGCCTGGCGCACGTAGGCGCCCGCCAGGTAGGCTATCAGCGCTATGTCCGCCGCGGTCACCAGCGCCGCCGCGGCCGCTTTGGGAAGTGCCAGCAGAGGATACACGATCACGAAGAAGCAGACCAGGCTCACCGGTCCTGCGCCCCACGCGCCCGCGGGCCAGCGCAGCGCCGCCAGCGACAGCGCCAACGCGATGACGGCGCCGATGGCGAAGGCGCCGACGAAGCCCGGCCGGAAGTCGCTCAGGGCCGCCAGCAGCATGAACTGCGCGCAGCAGGCGCCGCCGACTATGGCCAGCCGCAGCAGGCCCAGGCGAAGGCCGGCTCCGAGAACGCTGACCACCAGCCCCACCAGCAGCAGCATGCCCCCCCGCCACGCGTACTGGAGCACTCGTGCCACCTGGTTGCCCGGCTGAGGGGCGTCCGGCAGCGCCACCCCCATGCCTCGAGTGGTAATGGCGTGGTCCAACGACCAGGTGAGCACGCTCCCCTCGCCCTCCGCGCGGTCCTTGATCTCCGTCGGCGTCAAACACCCCTCCGGGTAGTTCAGGCGCTCCCGCGGGACGTCCGGCAGGTGCATGACCAGCTCGAAGTCGCGTACCTCCCGGGCCTCCGGGATCTGGTAGTACCACGTCTCCATGCCCCGGGACTTGTAGCTCACCTCAACCGTGACCTGCCGCCCCGGGGGCATCGGCATGCTCCAATAGACGTCATTGCCGCGGAAGCTCAAGTGCTCGCTGTAATCCTCTCCGTCCACCAGCACCTGGAAGTCGAGGAACAGGTTCTGCCCCGAGGACATCGGGAAGCGGAAGTCGGCGGTGGTCTCGCGCTCGGCGAGATTCCTCACCTCGTACAGGAAGTCGCAGTCGTCCTCAAAGCAGGTGTAGTAGGCCGACCCCTTGCGACGGTAGTTCATGCGGATGGTGACCGTGCCCCGCGTCTTCAGGATGGAGTTCTGCTCGATGTGCCGGGTGACTTGCTTGGTGACGAAGCGGCGTGGCGCGTCCGGGTATGGCCGGGGCAGCTCCTCCTGAACCGTATCCACCACGGTGTGTGTGACTTGCAGGTCGTGCTGAACGTGCGGGCGCCCCCAGATGCTGCGCACGCTTTGCAGGTTGACCTCGGTGACCCGCCCGTGCTGACGGCGGAAGGCCCGCTCGACGTAGTTCAGCTCCAGGCGCACCCCCCACAGGATGGCCATGAACAGCCCCGCCGCCACGCTGGACTCCAGCACGGCGCGCAGCCAGGGCCACAGCCCCTCGGCCGCCTGGCCCGGTCGGCGGCGCGAGAAGGCCGCCCAGAACACAACCGCCGCGCCCAAGGCCATGAGCGCCGCGATCCAGGGCGCTGCCGTGGCCCAGTTGTGGGCGCGGCTGATCAGCAGATCGAGAAGCTGCTTCATGCCTCAACCCTCCCCATGGTCCAGCCTGGTGCACCCGCCAATCCCAACCGCCTGGAGGTTGGACGAATCGGCCGCCCGGATGGTTCCACGCGGGTGAGCAGCACGCAGCGTGGGAGCTACCTCCGCCGCAGGTAGCGCCACAGCCGCCAGCGGGGGAGGCGGTCCAGCGGCCCGGGGATGCCGGCGGTCACCGGCTGGCGCGGCGGCACCACCTCCGGCACCGGGAGCTCCTCGCGCAGCCACCCTCGCCGCGCCGCCACTAGCACCTGCACGACGCAGTAGGCCGAGAACACGGCGATGCCTATGCGCAGGGCGCCGGGCGCTCCGAAGGCCTGCGCCAGGGACCCGGCCACGAAGCTGCCCACCGGCATCATCCCGGCGAAGCACATCGCGTACACGCCCATCACCCTCCCGCGCACCTCGTCCGGGACGCTGGCCTGCACGATGGTGTTGGCCATGGGCACGAAGCC
>JBHIEF010000210.1:0-7076 GCA_046760465.1 Armatimonadota bacterium
GGTTGACGATGGGCATGATGGCTGCCTCCAGTATTCCTTCGTAGGGACGGGGCCTGCCCCGTCAGCGCCCCTTGCGGTGTTTCGGCAGCTTGCTGCCGAAACCGGGGCACTGGGCCTGGACACGAACGCGCGGCCGCTTCTCGGCCGCACAGCTCATTCCGCCACCTACGCCGTCGTTCCTTCCCGCCCTACTCCCCGTCCACCGCCTCGCGCACTACCTTGGTCACGGCGCGTACCGTTGCCTTGGCCGGTAGACTCACCAGCTTCACTCCCTGCGTGGCCCGGCCCGTCTGCCTGATGCCCTCCACGGGCATGCGAATGAGCACGCCCTCCGAGCTCAGCGCCATCACCTCGTCCTCCTCCTCCACCACCTGCACGCCGACCAGGGGGCCGTTCTTCCTGGTGATCTGGAGGGTCTTGACGCCCATGATGCCGCGGCCCTTGCAGGCGTACTCGCTCAGCTTGGTGCGCTTGCCCATGCCCTTCTCAGTGACCACCAGCATGTCGCGCTTGTCCTTGGGCTCCACCACTAACATGCCCACCACGTGGTCCCTCTTGCGCAGCCGAACCCCAATCACGCCGCGGGCGTTGCGGCCCATGGGGCGCACCGCCTTCTCGTCGAAGCGCACCGCGTAGCCGCCGTGGGTGACCAGGACGATGTGCTGCTTGCCGTCCGTCCACTTGACCCACTCCAGGTCGTCGTTCTTGTCCACGCTGATGGCGATGATGCCGCGAGTCTTGAGGGGTGTGTCGTACTCCTCCAAGGCGGTCTTCTTCACCATGCCGTTGCGCGTGGCCATGATCAGGTAGCCGCCCACCTCGAAGCCCTTCACGGGCACGAAGGCCTGGATCTCCTCTCCCGATTCGAGCTGGAGCAGGTTGATGATGGCCGTGCCCCGCGCCTGGCGGCTGGCCATCGGCGTCTGGTAGGCCTTGAGCTGGTAGACCCGCCCCTGGTTGGTGAAGCACAGGATGGTGTGGTGTGTGGTGGCCACGAACAGGTGCTCCACCGTGTCCTCTTCCTTCTTGGTCAGGGCCACCACACCGCGCCCGCCGCGTTGCTGCACGCGGTAGGTGTCCAGGGGCAGCCGCTTGACGTAGCCATCCCGCGTGATGGTGATGACCATGTCCTCCTCGGCGATCAGGTCCTCGGTGCTTATGTCCTCGGCTTCCTCGGGCACGATCCTGGTGCGGCGCTCGTCGCCCAGGCGCTTCTTGAGGTCGCGCAGGTCCTCCTTGATCAGGTCGGTGACCATCTCCGGCTCGGCCAGCAGCTTCTTCAGGTAGGTGATCTCCGCCTTGAGGTCCTTGGCCTCCTGGCGCAGTCGGGACTGGTCCAGGCCGGTGAGCTGCCCCAGCACCATCTCGATGATGGCCTGCGCCTGGCGCTCGGTCAGCTTGAACTTCTTCTGGAGCCCCGCCCGCGCCGTGGGCCGGTCCTTGGACTTGCGGATCAGGGCGATGACCTCGTCAATGTGGTCGGAGGCCTTGATCAGCCCCTCCACGATGTGCAGGCGGGCCTCTCGCTGCTGGAGCAGGTAGGCCGTGCGCCGCAGGATGACCTCCCGCCGGTGGTCGAGCCAGTGCTGCATCAGCTCCGGGAGGCTCAGCGTCCGCGGGACCCCGTTGACTAGCGCCAGCGAGTACACGCTGAAGCTGGTGCGCAGCAGCGTGCGCTTGTACAGTTGGTTGAGCACCACGTTGGGGTTGGCCTCGCGGCGCAGCTCGATGACCACGCGCAGCCCCTTGCGGTCGCTCTCGTCGCGCACGGCCGCGACGCCGTCCACGCGCTTGCCCTGCACCAGCTTGACGATTTGCTCGATGAGCGTGCTCTTGCTGACCTGGTAGGGCAGCTCGGTGACCAGAATCGCGTTGCGGCCGCTTCTCAGCGGCTCGATCACCGCCCGCGCCTGCATGGTGATGCTGGCCCGGCCCGTCTGGTAGGCCTCGCGGATGCCCTTCAGGCCCAGGATCATGCCGCCGGTGGGGAAATCCGGACCCTGAATGCGCCGCATCAGCGTCTTGAGCGTGGCCTTGGGGTGTTCCAGCAGGTAGATGAGCCCGTCGCAGACCTCGGCCAGGTTGTGGGGCGGGATGCTGGTGGCCATGCCCACTGCGATGCCCGAGGCGCCATTGCAGAGCAAGTTGGGGAACCGCGCCGGCAGCACCACCGCCTCTTCATGGGTCTCGTCGAAGGTGGGCTGGGTGTCCACCGTCTCCTTGTCTATGTCCCGGAGCATCTCGACGGCGGCCGGCGACATCCTGGCCTCGGTGTAGCGCATGGCCCCGGGCGGATGGCCGTCCACGGTGCCGAAGTTCCCCTGCGGGTCCACCAGCGGGTAGCGCGCGTTGAAGTCCTGGCCCATGCGCACCAGAGTGGGGTAGATGACCTCCTGGCCGTGCGGGTGATACTGACCCGTGCAGTCGCCCACGATCTTGGCGCACTTGCGGTGGGCCGAGTCGGGCCCCAGGTTGAGGTCGTTCATGGTCAGCAGAACGCGGCGCTGCGAGGGCTTCAGGCCGTCGCGCACGTCCGGCAGCGCGCGGTCCACGATGGTGTGCATGGCGTAGGCCACGTACGACTCCGACATCTCCTCGCCGATGTCTATCGCTTCGATCTCTTCCAGGGGCTTGGCTGCTTCCGGCATGCTGCTTCCTCCAGCTGGTGTCGTACCTGTACGTGACCCTCAGGACGTACTCGCTGTCGCCGGGCAGGGCGCGACGATCGGCGCTGCTGCCGTGGGCACGTGCTATGGCAGTCGGCTGTTGCCGTGCGGCTGAGTGGTCGGGATCAGTGGCTGACCTTAGATATCGAGGAATTCCACGTCCTGCGCGTGTTCCGCGATGAACTGCTTGCGCGGGTCCACCTTGTCGCCCATGAGGGTGCTGAAGATGCGGTCGGCCTCGATGGCGTCGCCGATCTCCACCTGCCGGATTTGTCGCCGCTCCGGGCTCATGGCCGTCTCGCCCAGGTCCTCGGCGTCCATCTCCGCCAGTCCCTTGAAGCGCGAGACGCGGTGCTTGCGGCGGCCCAGCTTCTTGAGCAGTCGCTTCAGCTCCTCTTCGTCCATGCAGTAGTCCGTCTCCGACCCATGCTGCACGCGGAACAGAGGCGGCAGGGCGATGAAGACGTGCCCCCGCTCGATCAGCGGGCGCATGTAGCGGAACAGGAAGGTGAGCACCAGCGTGCGGATGTGCTTGCCGTCCACGTCGGCGTCGGCCAGGATGATGATCTTGTGGTAGCGCAGCTTCTCGAACCTGAAGCTGTCGCCGTTGTCGCTGGGCTCGCCGTTGCCGTTGGGGTCCAGGACCCGTATGCCCGTGCCCACCGCCAGGATGAGCTTGGTGATCTCCTCGTTGTCCAGCACCTTGTCCAGCCGGTGCTTCTCGACGTTGATGATCTTGCCCTTAATGGGCAGCACGGCCTGGAAGCGGCTGTCGCGGGCCTGCACTGCGCTGCCGGAGGCGGAGTCGCCCTCGACCACGAACAGTTCGCACTCCTTAGGGTCGCGCGAGGCGCAGTCATAGAGCTTGGTGGGCAGCCCGGCGCCGTCCAGAGCCGACTTGCGCCGGATCAGGTCCGCCTGCTTGCGCGCCGCCTCGCGGGCCTGCTGGGCGGTGATGGCCTTGTCCACGATGCGCCGCGCCACCGTGGGGCTCTCCTCCAGGAACTCCGCCAGCCCCTCGCCCACGATGCTGGCCACCAGCCCCTCCATCTCCGTGTTGCCCAGTTTGCTCTTGGTCTGGCCCTCGAACTGGGGTCTCAGTAGCTGCGCGCTGATGACCGCCGTCATCCCCTCGCGCACATCCTCGCCCTCGAAGTTCTTGTCCTTGTCCTTCAGCAGCCCCTGCTTGCGCGCGTAGGCATTCATCACCCGGGTCACGGCCTTGCGGAAGCCGGACACGTGGGTGCCGCCCTCGATGGTGGCGATGTTGTTGGCGTAGCTGACCACGTTCTCCTGGTAGCCCTGGTTGTACTGAATGGCGACCTGGACTATCGTGCTCTTGCGCTCCCGAGAGAAGAATATGGGCTTGTGCAGAGGGTCCTTGTTCTCGTTCAGATGCTGCACGAAGGCGGCAATGCCGCCCTTGTGGTGGAAGACCTCCTCCTGGCCGGTGCGCTCGTCCTTCAGGGTGATCTTGACGCCCGCGTTCAGGTAGGACAGCTCGCGCAGGCGGCGGGCGATGTCGTTGTAGCTGCTCTCGATGGTCTCGAAGATCTCGGCGTCGGGCAGGAAGCGCACGGTCGTGCCCGTGGACTTGCACTTGCCCCTGAGGGTCTTCAGCTTGGTCTTGGGGACGCCGCGCTCGTAGCGCTGGTGGTACTTCCTGCCGTTGCGCCGCACCTCCACCTCCAGCCACTCGCTGAGCGCGTTGGTGCAGCTCACGCCCACACCGTGCAGCCCGCCGCTGACCTTGTAGCCGCCGCCGCCGAACTTGCTGCCGGCGTGCAGCGTGGTCATCACCACCTCCACGCCCGGCCGCTTCTCCTCCGGGTGCTTGTCCACGGGGATGCCACGGCCGTCATCCACCACGGTAATGGAGTTGTCCTTGTGGAGGGTTACGTCTATGCGTCCGCAGTATCCGGCCAGCACCTCGTCAATGCTGTTGGCCACGACCTCCTCGGTAATCTGGTACAGGCCCCGCGGGCCGGTGCTGCTGACGTACATGGCGGGGCGCTTGCGAACGGCCTCCAAGCCCTTCAGTACTCGGATCTCTCGTGCGGTGTACTTGCGTTTGGGCATGCTGTGGATACTCCTACACAAGTGCTAAGAGAGCGACCTCGGATGCCGGTTTCCACTAGCGGGAGCCCCCTCGACCAGGGGCACGAGGCCTGCGAATACGGTGCTGCGATGTGCCGGCATCTCGACCCGCTCTCCACCTCCGAATCATAGCAGAAATCGGCCCAAAAGTCAAAGATTTCTTCCGCGCAAAAAGGGCCTCTACGGGGCTATTTGGCGGGTTTACGGGGAATTCTGTAATCCAGGGGGAGAGCGCGTCAGAGCCCGCCTCGAAGTGCCCCCAAAAGCCCCCGTTTGGCACGCTCGGAGGCGCCTTTGCGGAGCTGACGAGGGGTGCCTGAGACGGCCTTTTCGGACCGGCTGCGAAGACGGATCTGAGGCCCCGGCGCCCTGCCGAAACGCTTTTTGCGACCGGCAGGGAGGAGTCGCTGCGCTCCGGTGGAAATCCGCGCCGTCCTCCCCCGGGGCACTGGAAACGCGCGGCTGACTTGGCTCCCCGTACCGCCTCGGCCGCGGGCCTTCCAGAACGCGACGGCAGCGGGCCATGCCCGCAGGAGAGAAGGGTTCCCACCGATGGCTCCCAAGGCCAAGAAGAAGAAAGCAAAGGCGAAGGCCAAGCGAAAGAGGGCCGCGCGCCCCCAGAAGCTCCGCGTCGGCATGATCGGCGTAGGCGGCATCGCCCAGGGGCACATCCGTCGCTTCCTGGACACCAAGAAGGTCGAGATTCCGGCCATCTCCGATCCGGCTCAGAAGAGCATTGACCGCACCAACGGCAATTTCCCGGAGTTGGCCCAGAAGTGGGCGATCTACGACGACTACAGGCAGATGCTCAAGGAGGTGGACCTGGACGCGGTGTGCATCTGCTCCCTGCACACCCAGCATTACGAGCAGATCATGGACTCGCTCAAGAAGGACCTGCACGTGCTGGTGGAAAAGCCCATGACCTGCACCATCGAGCGCGCCAAGAAGGTGAAGGCCTCGGCCGCGCGCCGCAAGAAGGTGGTGCAGATCGCCTACCAGCGGCACTTCATGCCGCCGTATCGGTACGTGCGGCAGCAGATCCAGTCCGGCAAGCACGGCCCGGTGGACTTCATCAGCGTGCTCCAGTGCCAGAACTGGCTGCCCATCACCCACACCTGGCGCGGCGACCCCAAGTGGTCCGGCGGCGGGCAGATCAACGACTCCGGCAGCCACCTGATTGACATCATCCTGTGGATGACCGGGCTGGAGCCGGACGAGGTCTTCGCCTACCAGGAGAACTGCGGCGCGCGCGTGGACATTCTCTCCGCCGTCTCGGTGCGCTTCACCAACAAGGCCCTGTGCAACGTCAGCATCATCGGCAAGTCGGCCGTGCGCGGCATGTGGGAGGACATCAGCATCTGGGCCGACAAGTGCGCGTGGATGATCCGCAAGAACTCGGTGACTGAGTGTCGGGAGGGCAAGGAACGCGTGGAGGTGCCGGACAGCAAGCTGCCCAAGGCCAGCAACGTCAACGCCAACTTCGTGGGCAGCATTCTGGGCAAGGAGGAGCCCCAGACGCCGCCCATCTGCGGCCTGCGCACCATCCAGCTCACCCAGGGCGCCTGGGATTCGGCGAGACTGGGCAAGCCGGTGAAGGTCTCGACCTGACCCGCGCTGACCGCCACAGCCACGCATGTCGGAGGGCGCGATGAGGACTGCTGGTGCCTTCGTGTCGGCGCTCGTGTTGGCGGGCGCCGTCTTCACGTCCGCTCCACGCGCGCAGCCGCCAGAGGCGGGAATCCGCACCTACGAGGCGCGGCGTGCGGCGCAGGAGCTGACCATTGACGGCCACCTCGAGGAGGCCGCCTGGCACCGGGTGGTGATGACAGAGCACTTCACCAACATCTTCCACCCCGAGCTTCCGGAGCCGTCGGCGACCCAGGTCAAGGCGCTCTACGACGACGACCACCTCTACTTCTCCCTGCGCGCGCGGGACACCGACATCTGGGCCACCAAGACCGAGCGCGACCAGCCGCTGTGGGAGGAGGAGGTGCTGGAGGTCTACCTCGACCCAGATGGCGACGGGCGGGACTACGCCGAGTTCGAGATCAACGCGCTGGGGACGATCATTGACCTGCTGATCCCACAGGCCGGCGATCAGCGCAACTGGGAGAAGTGCGCCCAGTGGAACTGCCAGGGCCTGGAGACCGGCGTGCGCGTCTTCGGCACAGTGGACGACCCGACCGACCGGGACCGCGGTTGGACGGCGGAGATGGCCATTCCCCGCGCTGCCCTCCCGGGCATGCCGGCGGCCCCGCTTGGGCCGGGAGACGAGCTGCGCGTCCAGTTCTTCCGCATCGAGCGCACCAGAGA
>JBHIEF010000211.1:0-7052 GCA_046760465.1 Armatimonadota bacterium
CCTGTACCGAATCGTGCAGGAGGCCCTCACCAATGTGGCCAAGCACGCCCGCGCGAGCCATGTTAGCCTCATCCTGGAGTACCGTCCGTCCAGCCTACTCGCCATCATCGAGGATGACGGCCGGGGCTTCGATCCCGATGGCCTGGATCAGAGCGATGGTCGCGGCCTGGGGATCTTCGGCATGGAGGAGCGCGCGGAGCTCATGGGAGGAGCCCTGACGATCGAGTCTCGCATCGGCGAGGGAACGACCGTGTACGTCGAGCTGCCCCTGGAGGCACGGCCATGAGCGACGAGACCATACGCATCCTGATCGTGGACGACCACGCCGTGCTGCGCGCGGGCCTGCGCCACCTTCTGGATGCGGAGGACGACATGGTGGTGGTGGGTGAGGCGGCAGATGGCAACGAAGCCGTGGAGAGGGCCGAGGCGTTGGAGCCGCACGTGATTCTCATGGACATTGCCATGGCCGGCATGGGCGGACTGGCGTGCACCAGGAGGCTGAAGGAACTCCTGCCGGAGGTCGCCGTACTCGTGCTCACGATGCACGACAACCGCGAGTACCTGCATGGCGCGTTGGTTGCCGGGGCCAGCGGCTACGTGCTGAAGAAGGCGGCGGACACCGAGTTAATCGCAGCCATACGGGCTGCGCATCGGGGAGACGTGTTTCTCGACCCCTCCCTGGCCCGGGGACTGATCCAGCAGGTGGTGCCCCAGGCGGAGGAGCACCCTCAGCAACCGCGCCAGCTCACGCCGCGTGAAACCGAGGTCCTGGCTCTGATAGCCCGCGGCCACACCAACCGACGCATTGCGGAAATGCTCTCCATCAGCGTGAAGACCGTGGAGGCCCACCGCGCCAACGTCGTCAGCAAGCTGGGCGTTAAGGGCCGCGCCCCCCTGGTCCGATACGCTTTACAGATGGGTCTGCTGGGCCCTGACAAGTAGCTCCGATGCGTGTTTATCCCCTAGTCGTGATGTAGTTATGGGTTGATAACCCGATTGCTTTACTGCATAGCATACCCCATACTAGCGTGTCAGTTGAATGGCGCGTTTCCCCCCGCACGCGCTATCTACGTGGTCCCCGCGAGGGCGCTTGCCCTAGACCGCCGCGTGGGCGGGCCACGGCCTTAGACCCCTGTGTCGGCTGCCGCACGATCCTGAGAGGCCTCAGCTCCGGTGCCCCGGAGCGAGAGGTCCTTGTTGTGCCAGACTCGTGCGCTGCGCGGTGAAGCAGCGGCCGTGCCCGCGCCAAAGGGAGGCAGGTATCATGAGGCAGGCGCGTATGCAGCCAATCCCAGTGTCGTTGCTCAGTGTGTCGCTGTTGATAGCGTGGTCGGTGCTCGGCGTCTGCACTGTTGCGGGGCGGGCCGAGGCCGGGCCGGGAGCTGCCGAAAAGGCCTACGTTGACGCATACATCGAGGGGCTGGTGGAGTTGGGGGTGTTGACCCAGGAGCAGGCGGACCAGCTCCGTGCCAAGGCAGAGGCGGCCGCGCAGGCGGCTACGGCAGCGGCCCCAGCGCCCAAGCCGGGGTGGTACGACAAGACGAAGGTGGGTGGGTACCTTCAGTTCCGCTTCAACGACCACCCGGACGAGAATGGATCGCTGGGCAGTGCCGACAACGACTTCCAGGTGCGGCGGGCTCGCATCAAAGTGACCAGCAGCCCTACCGACCGCCTCAAGGCCACCCTTCAGGCTGACCTCCCCGTCGGCGACGGCGTGGTGGACGTGAAGGACGCCTTCGGCGACTACTACCTGTCCGACAGCCACGAGTCGTGGTTCCGGTTTGGGCAAGCCAAAGTGCCCTTCGGCTTCGAGATCCTCCAGTCTAGCAGTCTGAGGCTGCCCTTCGAGCGCACCGACGGCCGCAAGGCCATGGTTCCGGGTGAGCGTGACGCGGGCGGCTGGCTCTACTACACGCCGCAGGAGCTGCACGAGCGCTTCGACGCGCTGAAGAAGAGCCACCTGGGAACGGGCGACTACGGGCTGTTTTCCCTGGGGCTATACGGCGGCCAGGGCTTCAACAAGTCCGACGCCAACGACGACAAGCACTTGGTATTCCGCACCGACTACCCCTTCGAGCTCGGCTGCGGACGCCTGGGCCAGGTGGGCTTCAGCGTGCTCACGGGGGAGTTCGTCAGCGGCAAGGCGAAGGCCAAGGTGGGCCCCATAGAGGCCACGGTCCCTGCCGCCAACATCAGCGAGCACGCCCTCAACTTCCACTTCTATCTGCCGCCGGACCCGTGGGGAGTGCAGTTTGAGTACCTGGACGGCGAGACGGCCGGCCTGTTCAAGCCCGACCCGCTTGATCCCAACACCTGGTTCATCGGACAGACGGACGTGGACAGTTGGTACGGGCAGTTCCACTACAGCCCATGCGAAGACGGCACGCTGTTCCTGCGCTACGACGAGATGAACGGCTTCAAGAAGGGCGGCTACAAGAGCCTGCCCAGTCTCAACGACCTGGAGCGCTGGACCTTC
This sequence comes from Armatimonadota bacterium, assembly GCA_046760465.1. Classification (GTDB taxonomy): domain Bacteria; phylum Armatimonadota; class Zipacnadia; order JAUWAU01; family JBHIEF01; genus JBHIEF01. The sequence continues at coordinate 2,477 of JBHIEF010000211.1, forward strand.
GGCTATGCGCACCAGATTGACTCCAAGACCGAACTGACTGTCGAGTACGACGATGTCAAGAAGAACGGCAAGGACGACGACTTCTTCGGCGTGCAGTGGCAATACAAGTACTAGGGAGAGGATGGTAGATTGCGACCGAGCCTTGCTGCCCCCCGGCTAGTGCTCGGCCTGAGTACGTTGGCGACTCTCGTCTGGGCGCAGTCCGTGTTAGCCACGCCCTCGGGCCTGAACAACATCCCCACTACGGATGTGGTGCCAGAGGACGTGCTGGTGCTTCAGCAGTTCACCAACTTCGGTGACAGTCAGGCCACCGTGTTCACGGGCGGACTGAAGTACGGGCCCGCGCGCAACCTCGAGATCGGCGTTGACGACAACATCGGCACCGTCCGGAGAGGTCTGGCATCCGCCGGCGTGGCCGGGGCGGGCGGGGCGCCGGCCCGCATCCCGGTCTTTCAGGCGAAGTACCGCCTGTTCGACACCGAGGAGGGCTTCGCCGGCGCCCTGGGCCTGGCCAACATGTCCACCGACCCGCCCAAGGCGGGTAGCTGGGTGGAGTACCTCGCGCTCAGCAAGACCATCGGCCGAGGCCGGGCTCACGCCGGCTACCTGGTGCAGGGGGGCACGGATGCCCTGTTCGTGGGCGCAGATGGTCCCCTGGGCGATAGGACCACTTGGCGCGCAGACCTGATCGAGACCAACGACGGACGCGAGCATCTGACCAGCGTTGGCTTCATCAGCGAGCTAACCTCACGGTTCCTCGTGGAGGCCTGGGCATCGTTCCCCAGTGCGAGCGGGGTCCAAGATACCTTCACGCTCAAGTTCAACTATGTGCTGCTGGGTGGCGATTGAGCGGCGCGAGAAGGAAGGTGGTAGCTTGAAGGACACAGATTCGATCCAATCCAGTTCGGAGGAGCGGGCCGGGGCCGTCGTGCGTGTAACGCGTCGCCGAGCTCTCAAGCAGGCAGCGGCCGCGGCGACGCTGGCGGCGACCGCGGGGGGCGGTACGGCGCTGGCCCAGGCGAGGCTCCCCCGATGGGTCATGGTGATTGACACGCGGCGCTGCATCGGCTGCCGGGCCTGCACGCTCGGCTGCAAGAGCGAGTTCAACGTGCCGGTGGGCCACTTCCGCTCCTGCGTCATCCAGAAGGACAGCGGCGCCTACCCGCGCGCCACGCGTCGCTTCACGCCGCTGCTGTGCAACCACTGCGCCAATCCGCCGTGCGTCGAGGCCTGCCCCACTGAGCTGACGACGACGACGTACACAGCTCCCGACGGACGCAAGATGCAGTTCGAGCACAAGAAGGCCACTTTCCAGCGGCCGGATGGGGCAGTCCTGGTCAACGAGAAGGAGTGCATCGGCTGCGGCTTCTGCGTCAGGGACTGCCCCTACGGCGTGCGCTTCCTGGACCCCACGCGCGAGGCGGGGGCGGCGGAGGGCCTCAACGCTGCGGCCAAGTGCACCTTCTGCGTCCACCGCGTGGATCGGGGCGTGGAGCCGTCCTGCGTGCAGACGTGCCTGGGGCGGGCCCGGATCTTCGGCGATATGAACGATCCCGACAGCGAGGTGGCGCAACTGCTGCGCGAGCATGATACGCGGGTGCTGCTGCCCAAGGAAGGCACGGATCCCCACGTCTATTACATTGACCTGCGCCTTGGTCTGCACCGCAAAGGAGTTGAGTTCCGTGACCTCATTTGACCGCCGCAACTTCCTTCGACTGGGGGCGGCCAGCGCGGCTGCTCTTGGAGCCGGGTTCGGCTCGCAGAAGGTGGCGGGCGCAGTGGAGCTATCGCGCGGCGGCCGCGACTTCAGCCCCGATACCGGAGGCGAGCGTCGGGCCATACCCAGCGCCTGCTGGCAGTGCGTTGCCCGCGACGGCATCGTCGGCTTCGTCGAGGACGGTCGCCTTGTCAAGATCGAGGGCAATCCCAAGCTGCCGCGCACCAATGGTCGCATCTGCGCCAAGGGACAGGCGGGTGTCAACCAGGTCTACGACCCGGACCGCATTCTGCACCCCATGAAGCGTGTGGGCGAGCGCGGCGAGGGGAAGTGGCGACGCGTCAGTTGGGACGAGGCTTTGGATGAGCTCTGCGGCCGGCTGCGGAAGCTGCTGGAAGCGGGCACGCCCGAGAAGTTCATGTTCCACTACGGTCGCATGAAGGCCAGCTCCAGCAAGATCGTCAAGGACTACTTCCTGGCGGCCTACGGCACGAAGACCGTGGGCAACCACACCTCCATCTGTGAGGGCGGCAAGTGGACGGCGCAGGAGCTGACCTGGGGCAAGCACTACGACGTCAACGACGTGGCGCACAGTAAGTTCATCCTCAACTTCGGCGCCAACTTCTTCGAGACCCACACCTCCCACGTGCCGCTGGCGCAGCGCGCCGTCGAGGCCCTAGCCAACGGTGCGCGGCTGGTGACCTTCGACGTGCGGCTCAGCAACACCGCGGCCAAGTCTCACAAGTGGTACCCGGTCAAACCCGGCACGGACGGCATAGTGGTCTTGGCCATGGCCAACGTGATCATGCGGCGAGGGCTGTACGACCGTGAGTTCATCGAGAAATGGACCAACGTCACGGTCAGCGAACTCAAGCAGCACCTGGCCCAGTACACACCTGCGAAGGCGGAGGCGGAGAGCGGCGTGCCGGCCGCAGACATCGAGCAACTGGCCATCAACCTAGCTACCATCAAGCCCTCCACGGTTGTCTCGTACCGAGGAGCCGTCGCCCATTACAACGGCATCGACACCGAGCGGGCCATCCAGATGCTGGAGGCCATCTGCGGCAACATTGACGTGAAGGGCGGGCGGTGCAAGGCGGTAGGAGCCAAGTGGAAGAACACGTTTGCCAAGCCCTCGACCTCGGCCAAGGGTCTGAAGATCCTCGACGGCGAAGGCTACGCCTACCCGACGCATCACGCCAACCACCAAGTCTTCAAGATGATCAAGGACGGCACACACGGCCGGCCCGAGATCTACATGTTCTACTGCTACAACCCGGTCTACGTGAACGGGGAGGTGGCAGAGAACATCGCCGTGATGAAGGACGAGAAGCTGTTGCCCTACATTGTCGCAGTAGACGTGGCCTACAGCGAATCCACCTCTCTGGCCGACCTGATCCTGCCGGACACGACCTACCTGGAGCGCTGGGACTGGGAGGACATGGTCTCCTACGACCAGATCCCCGAATACTACATCCGCCAGCCCTTGTTGGAGCCGCTGGGTGAGGTCAGGGACTTCAAGGACGTGTGTTGCGAGATGGCTCGGCGGCTGGGCGGCGATGTGGCGGCGGCTCTGCCCTTTGCCAGCGCCGAGGAGTTCGTGCGTGACGCCTGCGAGAACACCCCCGGCGTGAAGGAGGCGGGCGGGTTCGCGTACATGAAGCAGCACGGCGCCTGGGTGGATCCGGCGGCCAAGCCCACCTACAAGTCCTACGCCAAGGACCTAGGCTTCACGGCGCAACAGGTTGCGGCGCTCAAGGCCGGCCAGGTGGTGGAGCACGAGTCCAAGGGCAAGGTGATCCTAGACAAGCCGACGGGCGTCGTGTGGAGTCCGGAGACGGCGCACGTGTCTGAAGCGGACGTGAAGGCCAAAGGGTACACCGGCGGCAAGAACGCCTACAAGGGCTATGTCGGCCAGCTCATCGGTGACACCGTGTATGCGGGCTTCGCGCCGGACAAGATCAACAAGTCCGGCCTGCTGGAGATCCGCTCGGAGTTCCTGGCCAAGAAGCACTTGCCCGCGCTGCCCACCTACATGCCCATCCCGGAGCATGAGAGCATGAAGCCAGATGAGCTCGTTCTGACTACCTTCAAGGTGAATGTGCAGACTCACTCGCGGACGCAGAACTGCAAGTGGCTGACCGAGATCTATCACGACAATCCGGCCTGGATCAACCCTCGAACCGCCGAGGCGCGGGGCATCCAGGATGGGGACGAGATCCGCATCAGGTCATCCGTAGGCGAGATGGTGACCAAGGCGAAGCTCACCGAGGGCATTCACCCGCTGGCGGTGGCTGTGTCGTACCATTGTGGGCACTGGCAGTATGGCCGCTACGCCTCGGGCAAGGCGGCTCCGGAAGCTGGCCGGGGCGACCTGGAGGACGGCGACCTCGAGCGCATCTGGTGGAACGACAAGCGCGGCGCGCACCCCAACTGGATCATCCCCAACCGGGGTGACCCCATCGGCGGACAGATGCGGTGGATGGATACGGTGGTCACCGTTGAGAAGGCCTGACCGACCGACCGCGGAGACCGATTGGCAGGCCAAGGCGCAGGAGGCCTGGGAGCGCAGCGGAGTCTATCAGCTACTGGCTGCCCTGTTCGCCGGGGAGCCGAGCCCTGCACTCTTAGCCACCCTCGGGCAAGGCCCGTTGGCGGAGGCCCTGGAGAGTCTGGGGGCGAACCTCACCCACGAACTGGTCGAGCTTGGCCAAGAGGACGCTGCCGCGGCCCTGGCGTCCGAGTATACGCGCCTGTTCCTGGGGCCCGGCCCGCACCTGGCCCCATACGAGTCCCTCTACCGAGGTGACCCCGGCCAACGTCGCCTGTGGGGTGAGCCGGCCGTCAGAATCAGGCGAT
>JBHIEF010000212.1:0-7017 GCA_046760465.1 Armatimonadota bacterium
TCCGCCAGAACCTCCTGGGCAAGCGGGTGGACTACTCGGGCCGCTCGGTCATCGTGGTGGGCCCGGAGCTGAAGCTGCACCAGTGCGGCCTGCCGCGCGAGATGGGCCTGGAGCTGTTCAAGCCCTTCGTCATGAAGCGCCTGGTGGAGAAGGGCTACACCACCAACATCAAGACCGCCAAGCGCATGGTGGACCGGGTCAAGCCCGAGGTGTGGGACGCGCTGGAGGAGGTCATCCAGGAGCACCCCATTCTGCTCAACCGGGCGCCCACGCTGCACCGCCTGGGGATTCAGGCCTTCGAGCCCCTGCTGGTGGACGGCAAGGCCATCCAGGTGCACCCGTTGGTGTGCCAGGCCTTCAATGCCGACTTCGACGGCGACCAGATGGCAGCGCATGTGCCGCTGTCGGCCCACGCGCAGGCGGAGGCGCGCCTGTTGATGCTGGCCTCGCGCAACATCTTCAAGCCCGCCGACGGTCAGCCCATCTGCTCGCCCCTGTACGACATCGTGCTCGGTTGCTACTACCTCACCCAGGAGCAGGAGGTGCCCGAGGAGGAGCCGCCGGTCTTCCCCAACGGCGACGCCGCCATCCAGCGCTATGAGTACGGCGAGCTCGACCTGCACGCGGTCATCAAGGTCCGCCTGCGCGAGGTGTTTGTGGAGGCCGAGTTGGACGGCGAGCCGGTTGACCTGTTCCATCCGCTGGTTCTGAGGCTGCGGGCGCTGGTCGCTCAGGCGGCCGAGGCTGCCGCGGGCCGGCCTCAGCCTTTCGAGCACGAGGTCAAAGTGCTCAAGACCATGGTCAGCGGGCGCTATAAGCCCAAGCCGGCCGACGAGGAGGCAGAAGAGGAGGACGGTGGCTTGGATGTGGAGGCCGCGGCCAAGCGGCTGGTCGCAGAGGTGGCTGCGCAGGGGCGCTGTGCCGCCGGCACGGTCATCCGCCTGGGCCTGCGGCGGGTCCTGGAGCAGACGACTGTAGGCCGCGTCATCTTCAACGAACTGCTGCCGCTGGACCTGCAATTCATCAACCGGGAAGTGGAGAAGAACGAGCTCAGCGATATCACCGACCGCTGCTTCCAGGTGTACGGGGCCGAACGCACGGCCGAGATCCTGGACCAGTTGAAGGAAGTGGGCTTCAAGTTCGCCACGCGCTCGGGCATCAGCATCTCGCTCAGCGAGACCTCCGTGCCCAACCGGCGGGAGGAGATCATCCAGGAGACCGAGCGCCGTGTGGAGGAGGTCAACAAGCAATACGCCGACCTGCTCATCACCGCCGGCGAGCGGGAACAGCAGGTCCTGGAGTTCTGGACGGAGGCCCGCGAGGCGGTGGCGGACTCCATTCTGGGCAACATTGACCGCTTCAACCCCATCTGGATGATGGTCAGCTCGGGGGCGCGTGCCAAGCGCATGCACATTTGCCAGATCGCGGGCATGCGCGGCTTGATGTCGGATCCCTTCGGCCGCCTGATCGAGGACCTGCCGGTGAAGGGGAACTTCCACGAGGGGCTCAACTGCCTGGAGTACTTCGTCTCCACCCACGGCGCCCGCAAGGGCCTGGCGGACGTGGCCCTGCGCACCGCCGACGCCGGCTATCTGACGCGTCGGCTGGTGGACGTGGCCCAGGACGTGATCATCCGCGCCGACGACTGCGGCACCACCGAGGGCATTGAGGTCACCGCCATGTTCGAGGAGGAGGTCCACTGCCCCAAGTGCGGCATGGAGGACCTGGCACGGCAGGGCAGTTGCGAGTTCTGCGGCGCGGAGGTGGCCAAGCCGCTACGCGACGAGGTCCTAGAGCCTCTGGAGGAGCGCATAGTGGGTCGCGCCCCTTCGGAGGACGTGGTCCATCCGGAGACGGGAGAGGTAATCGTCCCCGCCGGCGAGGAGATTACCGAGGAGACCGCCCAGGACATCCTGGCCGCCGGCGTCGTGCGGGTGCGCATTCGCTCTCCGCTGACCTGCGAGTTGCGCCACGGCATCTGCGCGGCGTGCTACCAGCGAGACCTGGCCACCGGCCAGAAGGTGGAGACCGGCACCGCGGTGGGCATCATCGCCGCCCAGTCCATCGGCGAGCCGGGCACGCAGCTCACCATGCGCACTTTCCACACCGGCGGCGTGGGCGCGCAGTACATTACCGGCGTGGCTGAGGTCAAGAAGAAGAAGCAGGAGGCTCTGCGCGGTCTGCATGAGGACATTGACCGAGGCCTGATCACGCTGGAGACGGGCAGCGCCGAGCGCGAGCGAACCAAGGCCATCCAGGCCATGCTCAAGGTGCTGGAGGACCCAATTCACGGCCTGCTGCGGGTGGTGGAGTTGTTCGAGGCGCGCAAGCCCAAGGGCGAGGCCATCACCGCCCGGGCGGACGGCGTGGTCGCCGACATCGAGACCAAGGGTCTGCGCACGGTGGTCATGCACAGCGACTACCCGCTGGACGAGCCCAAGGCTCTGCGAGGCGAGCGGGCGGCCGAGACGGTCAAGCACCCCGAGACGAAGAAGGTGATGGTCGAGGCCGGCGACAAGCTGAGCGAGAAGCTGGGCCGGCGCATGGAGAAGGCCGGTCTGAAGACGGTCAAGGTGCAGAGCTCACACCTGGTGCCCTACCGGGGACGGCTGCACGTGCAAGTGGGGCAGGAGGTGCGGGCGGGCGACCGCCTGACGGACGGGCCGTTGGACCCGCAGAAGGTCTTGGCCATGAAGGGTGTGGAGGGGGTGCAGGAATACCTGCTGCGGGAGATCCAGCGCGTCTACAAGTCGCAGGGCGTGGAGATCAACGACAAGCACATCGAAGTCATCGTGCGGCAGATGCTGAAGAAGCGCAAGATTCGCGACCACGGGGACACCGACTTCCTGGCCGGGCAGATAGTAGACCGTTTCGAGTTCGAGGCGGAGAACGCGCGCGTGCGGGAGCTGGGGGGCGAGGAGGCCACGGCCGACTGGGTGCTGCTGGGCATAACCGAGGCCTCCCTGGCCACTGAGAGCTTCCTGTCGGCGGCCTCCTTCCAGCGCACGACTCGCGTGCTGGCCGAAGCCGCCACGGCGGGCAAGCGCGACCGACTGCGCGGTCTCAAGGAGAACGTGATCATCGGTCGGTTGATCCCCGCCGGCAGCGGCATGCGCGAGCACCGCGACACGGCCGTGATCGCCCCCGAACCCGAGCTGCCCGAGGGCGACGGGGACGGTGACGGCGAGGGCGACGCACAGGCGGTCATGCAGGAGCTGGCGGTGGCTCTCGAAGGGGAGTCCGAGCAGCTCGGGGCTGAGGGGTAAGAGGGCGTCAAGAAGGCCGTCCAGGGGGTTGACAGGGCCGGGCAGACTGGGTATAGTTATTGATTGTGTCCCGCGGTGGTCGGGGGCCATCGTTGTGGCCGGATGGCGACTCGCGGGGCGCGGTGTGTGCGCGCTTCGGCGCGCTGCCCCAACAGGGCCGAAGCCGTTGCGAAGTCGCAAGCTCCCCGCCGCGCGCGGAGGGGAGGCGGGCAGGCCTTGGGTCAAGCTTGGACGCTTCGTGCGGAGGCAGAGAGCTTGAAGGGGGCGTTCTCGGCCAAACCTAACTTCGGTTGACGCAGTAGACAGTGAGGACGTCAGGCAGCCGTTCTCGGCCCCTCCTGCTGTTTACGCGAGGGGCATTTTACTGGGGGCGTGGGTGCACATGCCGACCATCAGCCAATTGGTGCGCAGTGGGCGTCGCACGGCGAGGAAGAAGAGACGTGCGCCGGCGCTGAAGGTGAACTACAACGCGCTGAAGCGCAAGGCCACGGTCACCTCGGGCGCGCCGCAGCGGCGCGGCGTGTGCACGCGGGTATGGGCCATTCAGCCGAAGAAGCCCAACTCCGCCCTGCGCAAGGTGGCTCGGGTGCGGCTGTTCAATCGCGAGGAAGTCACCGCCTACATCCCGGGCATCGGCCACAACCTGGCAGAGCACTCGGTGGTCCTGGTCCGGGGTGGGCGAGTCAAGGACCTCAACTCGGTGAAGTACCACATCGTGCGCGGCGTGTTGGACGCCGCCGGTGTGGAGGACCGTAAGCAGGGCCGATCCAAGTACGGGACCAAACGGCCCAAGTAACGCATTACCACTTGGCGTCCGCATGATGGGGCCTGCGTCTGGCGTGGGCATGTCCCGCGCAGCGCGGGCCGCTTGGCCTCACAGCGGGCGCCGAGGGTAGCTGCTGGCAGCGAGGTGCCAGGCCATGCCGCGCAAGGGACCGGCTCCGAAACGGGACAGGGCTTCCGACCAGGTGTTCCACAGCAAGCTGGCGGCGCGCTTCATCAACAACCTGATTCGGGGCGGCAAGAAGAGCAAGGCGGAGAAGATCTTCTACGGGGCGCTCCAGGAGATAGGCGAGGCCTCGGGACGCAACCCGCTGGATATCTTCGCCCAGGCGGTGCGCAACTGCATGCCCATGGTGGAGGTGCGGGGTCGTCGCGTGGGCGGCGCCAACATCCAGGTCCCTGTGGAGGTAAGAGCCGACCGCCAGGTGGCGCTGGGCATTCGCTGGCTCATCCAGGCCGCTCGGCAGCGCGGCGAGAAGACGATGATGCGCAAGCTGGCCAATGAGCTAATGGACGCGGCCAATCGGCAGGGCAACGCCGTACGGCGGCGCGAGGAGATGCACCGCATGGCGGAGGCCAACAAGGCCTTCGCGCACTACCGTTGGTAGGGGGTGGGCCGCCCGCATCCGCGTGGGGCGGCACCAGGGATCGTGTCCAAGACGGCTGTGAGGAAACAGAAGACGAAGCGGAAGGGCGCGAAGGCCTCGGGGCCGCGCTGGGATGCCATCCTGCGGGCCACCCGGAATATCGGCATCGCCGCGCACATTGACGCCGGCAAGACGACCGCCACCGAGCGCATTCTGTTCTACACGGGCCGGGTGCACCGCATGGGTGAGGTGGATCACGGGGACGCCACCATGGACTGGATGCCCGAGGAGATGGAGCGGGGCATAACCATCACCTCGGCGGCCACCACCTGCCATTGGCGCGATCACCGCATCAACATCATAGACACCCCGGGGCACGTGGACTTCACCGTGGAGGTGGAGCGCTCCCTGCGCGTGCTGGACGGCAGCGTCGTGATCTTCAGCGGTGTGGAGGGCGTACAGCCCCAGTCGGAGACCGTGTGGCGGCAGGCGGATCGCTACGCCATTCCACGGGTGGCCTTCGTCAACAAGCTGGATCGCACGGGCGCCGACTTCCACCGCTGTCTGCATGAGATCCGCAGCCTTCTGGGCGCCAACGGCCTGGCCTTGCAGTTGCCCATCGGTCGCGAGGCGGACTTCGTGGGTCTGGTGGACCTGGTGGAGATGCGCGCCTTCCGCTACCTGGACGATCTGGGCACGGATAGCGAGGAGGTCGCCATCCCGGAGGACATGCAGATGTGGTGCGAGGCCTTCCGGGAGCACCTGGTGGTCAGCCTGGCAGACCTGGACGAGGAGATCGCCGACGCCTTCCTGGCGGAACGGGAGCCTGGGGCCGATGACCTGAGGGCGGCCATTCGGCGGGCCACGGTGAGCTGTCAGATGGTGCCGGTGCTGTGCGGCGCGGCGCTGAAGAACAAGGGCGTCCAGCCGCTGCTGGACGCCATCGTGGATTTCCTGCCCTCGCCGACCGACGTGGGCGGCGTACGGGGGCGCGACCCCGACACGGGGGAAGACCTGTATCGGCAGCCCGATCCCGAGGAGCCCTTCTGCGCGCTGATCTTCAAGATCGCCAGCGACCCGTACGTGGGCCGGCTCTCGTACCTGCGATCGTACTCGGGCACGCTCAAGAAAGGGCAGTCGGTGCTCAACGTGACCACGCGCAAGCGCGAGCGTATCGGCCGCCTGCTGCGCATGCACGCCAACAGCCGCGAGGAGGTGGAGGAGATCGGGCCCGGCGACATCGTGGCCGCGGTGGGTCTGAATCAGACCACCACCGGGGACACGGTGTGCGACCAGAAGCACCCGATTCTGCTGGCCAGCATCACCTTCCCGGACCCCGTCATCTCCATGGCCATCGAGCCCAAGACCAAGGCGGACGAGGACAAACTGGCGCTGTCGCTGGAGAAGCTGAGTACGGAGGACCCGACCTTCGAGGTGGGGGTGCACGAGGATACGGGGCAGACGATCATCTCGGGCATGGGCGAGCTGCATCTGGAGATCATCAAGACCCGGCTGCTGCGGGAGTACCGAGTAGACGCGAACGTGGGCGCGCCGCAAGTTGCCTACCGGGAGACCATCGAGGGCGAGGCCACGGCGGAGGGCAAGTACGTCCGTCAGACCGGCGGGCGCGGCCAGTACGGACACGTGGTGGTGCGGGTGGAGCCGCTACGGGGCAGCCAGGAGCGGTTTGAGTTCGAGGATGCGACCAAGGGGGGCGTGATCCCTCGCGAGTTCATGGGCGCTATCGAGAGCGGCGCCCGAGAGGCCATGGAGGGCGGCGTTCTGGCCGGGTACCCGCTGGTAGGCGTCAAGGTCACGCTGCTGGACGGGTCGTACCACGAGGTGGACTCCTCCGACATGGCCTTCAAGATCGCCGCCTCCATGGCCGTGCATCGAGCGGCCGAGCAGGCGGACCCCGTGCTCATGGAGCCGATAATGTCCGTGGAGGTGGTGACGCCCGACGAGCACACGGGGGATGTCACCAACGACCTCAACAGCCGACGGGCCAACATCGAGTCGCTGGAGCCCAGCCCGGGGGGCACCCAGACCATCCAGGCCCTGGCCCCGCTGGCGGAGATGTTCGGCTACGCGACCACCGTTCGGTCGCTGAGCCAGGGCCGCGCCACGTATACGATGGAGCCGCACAGCTACGAACCCGTGCCGGCGGAGCTCCAGGAGAGCATAGTCTCTGCCGGTGGGGGCAGACCCGTGCGGAGCTGAGCCATAGGGCCCGCCCGGCCTCGGGTGGGCCAGCGCCACGCGCGATCGCGCAGTGCTGCTCTGCGAGGCCGGTTCGCCGCGCAGCACGAGAGCAGGAGGTCATCGAAGCCATGGGCAAGCCGAAGTTTGAGCGGACGAAGCCGCACGTGAACGTGGGGACG
>JBHIEF010000213.1:0-6985 GCA_046760465.1 Armatimonadota bacterium
CCTCCTTGTGTGAGCTTCCGCTCACTGGCTTTCAACCTGGAGGTTACCGCCAAACCCTTTTACACACCTTTTGATTGTAGCTCCTCGATCGGCAAGTGGACCATCTACCAGCACTCGTTCCCGAAGATGATTGAGAACTGGCGCGAGACGTTCGGAGAACCCGACCTCCCGTTCGGCATCGTCTCGCTGTTCGGCTTCGGGCCGCACGGCCGAGACATGGAGCCGGAGATGGTAGACATCCCCCCCGGCACATTCTGGTATGCCGCCATTCGCGACGCGCAGTTCCGCACGTACCGGAGCGTGCCCAACACAGGCCTCATCGCGACCTGGGACCTGGGCGATACAGCGTACATCCATCCCGCCCGCAAGCGCGGCGTCGGACAGCGCGCCGCCCGCTGGGCCCTGGCCAAGGTGTACAACAAGCCGGTGACCCACACCGCACCCGTCTACCGCGAGATGAAGATCGAAGGCAACACGGTCAAGCTGTACTTCGACGTGGACCCACAGACTCAAGAGGGTCGGAAGGACGACAAAGTGGTCTGGTGGCTGGACTATCCGATCAGCCGGGAAGGCAAGGAGTATCGCGGGTTCGTGATCGCCGGGCAAGATCGGCATTTCTACCCCGCCAAGGCCAGGCGCAGCAAGGAGCCCGGATGCCTGGAAGTCTGGTCTGAGCACGTCCCGAGCCCGGCGGCGGTACGGTTCGGCTGGGCCGGATTTCCCGATGCCAACGTCATCGGCCCCGACCATCTGCCGGTGCACCCCTTTCGTACCGACGACTGGGCCCTGTTCGAGGACCCGCCGTACGATAAGGACTCGCCCGACCGGCAGGTGTGGAACCAGAAGCTCAGCGAGAAGAAGGAACAGGCCGAACGCTGGACGTGGCAGCGCAAGCTCCAAGAGACTCGCAGCATGATCGCCGAACTGGAGAGAGCAGCGGGCAAGTACGTGAGCGAAGAGGCCCAGGAGCAGTGGCGTGCGAAGGCCGAGCAGACGAGCAGTCTGCTGTCCGACCTGGAGAGCGCCCTGACCCGGGAATGACCAAGCAGTCAGGGGGCCGCTGATCCCTTGCGGGACGACGCGTGCCGGGCAAGCCGCAGTGAGGCACTGGTGCAGGAAGCCCGTAGGGGCCGGCGGGGAGAGCACTCACGTGACATCGGGCACTCGCCAATTGGCGTACCACTGGGAATCGGGTGGCGGCGCCTCCTGCCCTTCCCCCAGATCCTGCATGGACCGCAATTCCTTGAGCCGCGGGCGCACCTCCCGTTCCCAGATCCGCTCGATGCCAGCGTAGGTCAAAGGCTTGTGCTCTGGCTGCCGCTGGGCGTACTGCGCCAGCAGCTCCTGAGCCATCTCCCCGAGCCGGCGGACGATGTCCGCCGTCATGAGTTCGCCGACTCGACGGTCCGACGCGTCGGCGTGGTCGCCCATGGCGAAATGGGGCCCTGGCTCCTCGGGCGCTGGAACGCGAGACAGGTCCACGCAGCCGGGCTCGATGGCCCACAGCAACGACGTCTCTGCCCTGCCGCCGTGCCCGCCCGGCCCCTTGTCGTCGTCGAAACGAGAGCCGCTCGTGCCCGCTCCGATGAGAACCCCGAGTCTGACGGACAGATGTGGCTGGAGAATGCCAAGGAGTGTCTCAACGTCCTCGCTGTGAGGCCCCGCATGACCAGAGAACAGCACGGCGGCGTGGAATCCCAGAGCGTCCACAGCGCGGAGGTGGTAGCAGACGTTCTTTAGGAAGACCCACGGAGGAAGGCAGGTCAACCACGGCCGCGCCTCGCCCACGCGCGGGTGCGCCCAGGCCGCGTAGATGCCATATCCGTGCACGTGCCAATACTCGGGCGGCGCCACGATGCCGCCGTACTCGCAGGCAGCCAGACAGGCGGCGCCGTGAGGCCTCAGTGCATCCATGCCCAGAGCGTTCTGCGGTCCGTGGGGCTCGCACAGGCCGTAACACAGGTAGACGACCGGACGCTCCTCGAAAGCGGCCTCGAGTTCGTCAGGGAACATCCGTTCCCAGCGCACTTCTCTTCTCATGGTGTTGACCTCCAGACCTGACGATCGTGTGCCCGGATGAAGTCCGAGGGCCTCCGGTGTGCAGCCACACATGAGAATAGCCGGTGCGCGCACGCAGATCAACCCCGTGCGCTCGACACGGCCCACACCAGCATACAACAGAGGAGTCAGCAGTCGGACTCAGTGCCACCCGATGCCCAGAGGATCGTCGTCAGATACGAGGAACTCAAGTGCGTCTGAACGTGGGCACGGCGCCTGGGAGGAGCGGCCTCGGCGCGTAGGCACGGACGCGACTGGCTCTCGGGCGCCGCAGACCGTCCGTTAGGTCGCTCCGGCACAGGGAGGCGGGCATGAGACTACTGGGGATCTGCCCCTTGGCAGCCATCTCGTTGCTCCTTGTGGTAGCTCCCGCGGGAGCGCCTCAACGGCAGTCTTCCACAGTACTCCCGGGGGGCGTCAAGGCAGTCTGGGATCTGGGCAAGGCCTATCACGAGACAACTCCGACGCGCGAGCGCATCTGCATCAACGGCCTCTGGCGCTGGCAGCCGGCAGAGGGCAGGATGGCCAGCGTGCCGGCGGACGCGTGGGGGTACCTCAAGGTCCCTGGACCGTGGCCCGGCACTCGTTTCTGGATGCATCGAGAGTCTCAAGCCGTCCACAAGCACCCACAATGGGAGGACGCCGATCTCAGCAACGTTGATATGGCGTGGTATCAGCGCGAGTTCACGATTCCCGCGGATTGGGCAGCCAGGCGCATATCAGTCACGCTGGAGTATCTCAACTCCTACGCGGCCGTCTACGTGGACGACACCAGGGCCGGCGAAGTCTACTTCCCAGGCGGCGAGGTGGAGATCACGGGTCTGTGCCGTCCGGGAAGCAGGCAACTGCTGTCGCTGTATACGGTGGCACTCCCGCTCAACGAGGAGATAGTGTCCTACGCCGATGCCGAGGGAGCCAGCAGGGCTAAGGGGCGCGTGTTGCGTCGCGGGCTTTGCGGGGACGTGTTCTTAGTCAGCGCGCCGTCTGGGCCGCGCATAGACGACATCAAGGTGGACACCTCGGTGCGCAACTGGGAGATCACATTCGACGCGGCGTTGCAGGACCTGGACGCCGGACTCCGCTACGCGCTCAAGGCATGCATCTTTGACAACCAGCGCGTCGTATGCGAGTTCGACAGTCAAGCCTTCCAGGCCGAGACCCTTGAGACCGGGCGTTTCGCCTTTACGCAGAAGTGGAAGCCGGACAAGTTGTGGGATGTGCACACCCCTGACAACACGTACGAGCTCATCCTGTCTCTCCTGGACGCGGAGGGCGATGTGCTGGACGAGTATTGGACGCTGCCATTTGGGTTCCGTGAGCTCTGGATTGACGGACGCGACTTCCTGCTCAACGGCACGCGCATCTTCCTGTTCGCCGTGCCGCTTGACAATGCCCAGATCGGCCCGACGGCTGCCTGCTACGACGGTGCCCGGGAGAGCCTGCAACGCCTCAAGAGCCTAGGCGTCAACATGATGTACAACCACAACTACGACTGCCTGCCGGGGTCTCACCTTGGCTTCACAGAGATCCTCCGCGCTGCGGACGACGTCGGCATGCTGATCTCGTTCTCCATGCCCCACGCAAAGGACTACGACTGGAAGGCGCCCGACGCTGATGCTGCCAACGGCTATGCCCGCCATGCCGAGTTCTACGTTCGACGCGCGCAGAACCACCCGTCGGTGGTCATGTACTCCATGAACCACAACATGACCGGGTACTCGCAGGACATGAATCCCGACCGCATTGACGGGCTCTACAACCCCTGGCCCGATCCCAGCGGCAAGTCCGACGTGCGGACCGACCGAAGCGCAACGCTGGCGCGACGGGCCGAGGTGATTGTCCGCCGCCTCGATCCCACCCGGATCACGTACCACCACTCCTCGGGCAACTTGGGCCAGCTGCACACCAGCAACTTCTACCTCAACTTCGTGCCCATCCAGGAGCGCTCAGACTGGTTCCGACACTGGGCCGACGAGGGCGTCAAACCCGTCTTCCTGTGCGAGTACGGCGTGCCGCTACGCATGAGCTGGACGCAACACCGCGGATGGTACAAGGGCGAGCGCTCGTGGACCAACGGCAAGCTGCCCCATCAGTTCTGCACGGCAGAATGGGGCGCGCAGTTCCTGGGCGACCGGGCCTACCGCCTGACCGAAGGCGAAAAAGCCGACCTGCGCTTCGAGGCCCAACAGTGGCGCAAGGGGGCGACGTGGTATCGGTGGGACTACCCCTTCCAGGTGATCAACACCCCCGCCCTCGGAGTCCCCAACATTGACGACGTGCAGGCCATGTACATCACCGACAACTGGCGGGCATTCCGCACTTGGGGCGTGCCTGCCTTCAACATCTGGACGCTGAGCAACCGCTGGAAGCTGCGCGAGCGTGTGGACACTAGCCGCAAGACCCTCGACGTGGACTGGGAGAACCTCCAGAGACCGGGCTTCAGCCCCGACTTCATAGACCAACGCTACGAGCGCTTTGACACTGCCTACGAGGTGTCCGACTGGCTGCCCACCGAGGCCGCGAAGGCGCTCATCCGGAGCAACCAACCGTTGCTGGCTTACATTGCCGGCAAGCCTACACGCTTCACCAGCAAGGACCACAACTACCAGCCCGGCGAGAGACTGGAGAAGCAGATCGTAGTCATCAACAACTCGCGCGAGACGGTGAGGTGCAAGTGCACGTGGTCTCTTGATCTGCCCCGAGCGGCGACCGGCAGCAGGCAGGTCGTCGTCGAAACCGGCCAACAGGAGCGCATTCCATTGCGCTTCCAACTGCCTGCGACGCTGGCACCGGGCGCGTACAGTCTCAGTATGACCACCGCCTTCAGCTCCGGCGAGACCCAGCAGGATACCCTCACCATTCACCTTCTGCCGCGCTCCCGCAGGCCCAAGCCGGAAGGCAACGCGGCCTTGTTCGACCCCCGCGGAGAGACGGCGAATACCCTCGAAGCGCTGGGCGTCGAATGCGATCCGATCAACGCAGACGCAGACCTCGCCCCCTATGCTACTCTCATTGTGGGCAAGGGCGCCCTGACCGTTGACGGCCCGGCGCCGGATATCAGTCGTGTCGGCGATGGTCTCCGCGTGCTGGTGTTCGAGCAGCAGGCGGACGTCCTTGAGAAGCGGCTGGGATTCCGTGTGCAGGAGTATGGCCTGCGGAGAGTGTTCAGGCGGATTCCCGATCATCCCCTGCTCGACGGCCTGGACGCGGAGAATCTGCGCGACTGGCGCGGGGAGGCGACGCTCGTCCCCCCCAGGGTAGACCCCGGCCAGGACCCCAACACATACCCGTCCACGCGATGGTGTGGCATCAAGGTCTCTCGCGCGTGGCGCGCTGGCTGCTACGGCAACGTGGCCTCGGTCCTGATCGAGAAGCCGGCCGCGGGGGACTTTCTACCGATCGTGGACGGGGGATTTGGCCTGCAATACAGCCCACTCATGGTGTTCGGCCAGGGGGCGGGCATGATCCTGTTCTGCCAAATGGATGTGACAGGCCGCACCGAGGACGATCCAGCCGCGAGGCGACTTCTGACGAACATGCTCGAATACGTCGGCAGCTACTCCCCGCCGAAACGACGCACGGCGCTGTACGTGGGCGATCCGGCCGGCCGAGCGCACCTTGAGCGATCCGGGCTGGCGCCGGCCGAGTACAATGGCGGAGCCCTGACAACGCACCAGGTCCTCATCGTAGGCGCCGGCGGCGGATCAACGCTGGCGGCCCACAAGGGAGCCATCTCGGAGTGGCTTGAGGCAGGCGGCCACATGCTAGCCGTCGGCGTGGACGAACGGGAAGCGAATGCGTTCCTCCCGTTCCGCATCCACACGGAAGGGCGCGAGCATATCAACGCCTACTTCGAGCCTCCCGGTGTGGAATCGCTGCTCGCGGGCATCGGGCCGGCCGATGTGCTCAACCGCGACCCGCGGCGGCTGCCGCTGGTCACGGCAGGTGCTGAGGTCGTCGGCAACGGCGTGCTGGCAGTCGCGCCACGCCTCAATGTCGTATTCTGCCAGTTCGCCCCCTGGGAGTTCAACTACGAGAAGCTGTTCCACCGGAAGATGACCTTCCGGCGCACCAGCTTCCTCTTGACGCGCGTGTTGGCCAACATGGGCGTCAGCTCAGTGACGCCGCTGCTTTCCCGCTTCTCGGCACCAGTCGCCTCCCCGGACGCGACGGACTCAGTCATCAGCAACGGCGACTTCCGCCTTGATGCAGACGGCGATGGCGTGGCAGACGGTTGGCAGTTCCAGCCGAGCGCAGAGCGAGCAAGCTGTACATTGGAGAGGCTGGAGCAAGATGGTGACAGGCGGAGTCAGCGGCTGGCTCTGGAGGGATTCGGCGGCAAGGAAGAGGGCAGCGTGATGCTGGCCCAGCATGACGTCCCCCTCCAGGAGGGTCAGTGGTACCGCATCTCGCTGCGCGCCAAAGCGGAGGGTCTTCGAGGCGCCCGCGTGAACTTGACCGTCATGAACACCGAGAACTGGCGCTCCTTCTTCGAGTACCAGCGCTTCGCACCGGACGAGAAGTGGCGCGAGTTCGCCTTCGAGGTCGAGTCGAGCGGCGCAGCCGACTCCAACACGCGGTTCCAGATCTGGTATGGCAGTGTCGGCACGCTGTGGCTATCGGACGTGCGCATGGTGCCGATCGCCCCACCACGGCAGGGGAGATGGCTTGCCGGCCTATACCTCGACGAACCGGAGGAGATGGACGATCCGTATCGGTTCTTCCGCTGGTAGGCCATCGTCAGCCTTGCAGGAGCGGCGCCGCCGTCGTTCCGAACATCGCGGGGTGGGCTTCCGCAGTGCTTCAGACCATGCCGCCCCTGGCGATGCTGATGGCAATCCCCGCCGCCCAGCCCAGCCCGGAGGCTCCCGAGACCATCAGACGCTCCGAGAGCGCCGTGCCGGAGTTAGAGCTGTGGGCGCTAGTG
>JBHIEF010000214.1:0-6953 GCA_046760465.1 Armatimonadota bacterium
AACGTCTCGACCGCCTTGCCCTCGGCGTCCCGGAGGAACCAGTCCGGGTGCTGCTCGACCAGCTCCGGGTCGCCCTGGCTGAAGGGCGTGAGCCACAGGCCGGCTCTCAGGCCCTTCGTGTGGATGTAGTCGGCCAGCCACTTCCCGCCGTGAGGGAACTTGGCGTTCCACTCGGTCCATGACTCCGTCTGGTACCCGTCGTCGAGCTGCACGTACTCCAGGCCGAAGGGCTTCAGGTTCTCGGCCAGCCAGTCCGTGTTCTTGACCATCTCCTCTTCGTTGATGCCGGCGTAGTAGTAGTGCCAGGAGCACCAGCCGTTGGGCGGCTCCCCAAAGGCCGACTTGTCGAGGGGCGCATACCACTGGATGCCGCGCCCGCGGCGGAAGTAGTCGGGCGTGACCTCGACCGCGAAGGCCTCGACGGGGCCGACTCGATCGCTCTCGGACTCGACCGTCAGCGTGTGCCCGCCGTCCGCCGTCGGCGGAGCGATGGTCAGCTTCCCGCCGCCGAAGGTGACCGCGGCGTCGGTCTGCGGATCGAAGAGCGAGTGGCACAGCCTGCTCGACACGTCACCGAGGGCCATCTGCACGACCTCGGGATGGTCGCCCGGCTCCAGACGACAGGGGAATCCGGCCTGGCCCCAGGTCACCTGGGCCTGCAAGCGGCTGCGCAGTGGCTGGGCGGCATCGGCCACCTCCGCGCAGAGGTCCACGTGCCGGCCGTCGCCGCTGATCCCGAACGTGTAGACCAGGTCGGGCGCGTCGGCTGCCTCCTCGGGGCAGAAGGTGACGGTCAGCCGCCGCCCCCCAGTGTCTGTGCGCAGGGACTCGGCCTGCGCCCAGTCGTGTTGCCCCGGGCGCACGAGCGGGCCGGGCCCTGCTGCCAGCGAGGGCAAGGGGCCCCGCAGAAACACGCCGACTGGGTCCATGCGCAGGGCGAAGGCGGCCTGCTCGAGGTCGCACTCCACGCTGAGGCCGCCAACTGCCGCGCTCTCGGCCGCTGCCAACGGCAACGTGACCACAACGGCCACGCAGGCCACCAGGGTGGAGCCCACGAGCACCAGACCAAGCCGCGGGGCGATCCCGCCAGAACGGGCCTTCATCCTACGGTTGAGCCCCCCAGCGCAGGCAGGCAAGGGCTCACCTCGAGGAGAAGAAGCTGCCTGCGTCCCAGCCCGTTTCGCGGCCCAGGTTTCGCGCACCTGTCTGCCGGGGAGGACATCAGCCATGACCCGCCGACTGACCCCACCCAACCGCGACTTGACCCGCGCTGTCTTCGCGATCCTGCTGTCTGTGGGAGTGACAAGAGCAATGCCCCAAGACCTCTCGGGCCCCGTCGAGAAGGGACCCATGGGCCTCACCTGGCAGGCGACGGACGCCGACGCTCCCATGCGCGACTGGGTGGACCTGGGGGGGCGGTGGCAGTTCTGCACGGACCCGGAGGACGCCCTCACGTTGGAGAGGCTGGACGTGGTCGGATGGTGGCGCAACATCCAGGTGCCCTCGGTCTGGGAAGCCCAGTTCCCCGACCTGGTGGGCTACGACGGCGCAGCCTGGTACAGACGCAAGGTGAAGCTGAGGGAGGAATGGCGCGCGGGCCGGGTGTTCCTGCGCTTCCAGGCCGTGGACTACTTCGCCGAGGTGTGGGTCAACGGGCAGAAGGTCGGTGAGCACGAGGGCGGCTACACGCCCTTCGAGTTCGACGTCAGTGCGTCCGTGCATCCCGCGGGCGAGAATGAGATCGTCGTCCGCGTGGTGGACCCGACCAACGATCGGAACCGGTTCCCCGACTTCCCGGTCAGCGAGATTCCGCACGGCAAGCAAACACACTACTGCAACACGGGTGGCATCTGGCAGAAGGTCTGGATGGAGAGACGGCAGCCCGCCTACATCACCCGCCTACACATCACCCCGGAGCTCGACAGCGGCGAGGCGGTTGTGCGGCTGGACCTTGCCGGGGAGGCGGAGAACACAACGGCAGTGGTCCACGTAGTGGATGCCGAGGGAGAGGTAGCAGCGCAAGATCGGGCTAGTGTGGCAGAGGGTGCCCAGAGCATCGAGCTGCGGCCGCACATGCGTCGGTTTACCCCCTGGCACCCCGATCAGCCCTACCTCTACCAGGCTCACGTGTGGCTACTGCGGGAGGGGAAGGCGGTTGACTTCCTCGGCGATAGCTTCGGCATGCGCAAGATCGAAGCCCGCGACAATCTCATCTACCTCAACGACGAGCCCATCTTCCTGGCCGGCGCGCTGGACCAGGCCTTCTACCCCGACACCATCTATGCCGAACCGTCGGACGAGGAGCTGGAGAAGCAGTTCCTGATGGCCAAGCACCTCGGGCTCAACTTCTTCCGTACGCACATTAAGATCCCGGACCCGCGCTACCTGGAGGTGGCCGACCGGGTGGGGATGCTGCTGTGGGTGGACTTGCCCAACTGGGGCAATCTCACGAACGAGGCGAAGGCGCGTGTCCGCCAGACCCTGGTGGACTGGGTCAACCGGGACTACAACCATCCCTCGCTGTTCGTCTGGGACCTCATGAACGAGGAGTGGGGCGCAGACTTCGGCGATCCAGATCACCGCAAGTGGCTGCGGAGCATGTGGGACCTGGTCAAGGGTATGGACCCGAGCCGCCTGGTGGTGGATAACTCGCCCGCCGGCGGCGGACATGTCATCAGCGACATCGAGGACCAGCACGTCTACATGTCCATGCCCGAGCGGCGCCAGGACTTCGCGCGCTGGTGCGAGGAGTTCGCCGGCCACCCCGACTACACGTTCAAGTGGCCGGACTCGGAGCGACGGGGCTTCGAGCCGCTGGTCGTGTCCGAGTACGGCAACTGGGGCCTGCCGGACGTGGGCAAGCTGCGCCAGCACTACGGCGGCGAGGACCCCTACTGGTTCGACCAGGGCAACTACGGCGGGCCCATTCTGGCCGGCGAGCGGCGGTTCTACGAGTGGGGGCTGGACAAGGTGTGGGGGTCCTTCGCAGAGATGGCCAGGGACAGCCAGTGGCACCAGTTCGACAGCCTGAAGATGCAGATCGAGGAGATGCGCCGACACCCGCAGATCGTCGGCTACGTCATCACCCAGCTCACCGACCTCAACTCGGAGAGCAACGGCCTGATGACCATGACGCGCGGCGGCAAGTCGTACCATGACACGCTGGGACGGGTGCAGACCCAGGACCTGGTATTCGCCGACTGCGAGCGGCAAGCGTACTTCCCGGGCGAGGAGATCCGACTGCCCGTGCGCGTGTCGCACTTCTCGTCTCGCCGGGTAGATATGTGGCGCATCAAGTGGCGCCTGGCCGGGCATGAGGCCAGCGGCGAGATCGCGCCCGTCACCGTCGCACCTATCTCGGCCCCGGTCGTGGGCGAGGTGAGGCTACGAGCGCCGGAGGTGAAGAAGACGGAGCGCGCCGTGCTCTGGCTGTCGCTGCTGGACGAGGAGGGCGACGTGCAGTCGGCCAACTTCGTGCGCCTGACCTTCGTGCCCGCGCGGGCGCGGGAGAGCTCGGTGAGGGTCGAGGCGCAGCCTGGCTCCGAGGCCATGGCCGCCCTGGCCGCCAAGGTGCCTCAGCCGGCTGGAGAGCGGGCGGTGCTCCTGGCCGACCATCTCGACCGCGACCTAGTAGAGGAGCTGGACAGCGGCGCTCGCGTGCTGCTGCTGGCGCCCGACGGCCTGCACGGAGCCGCCTTCTCGCCCCTGGCCACCAAGGACCGGGGCAGCGCCGGCGTCGCAGGCAACTGGCTGGGCGCGACGACCTGGCTGCGCCATCAGCCCTTCCCGAACATGCCCAAGCGCGTCCACCTGGGCATGGAGTTCGACGCCTGCCTGCCTCGACACGTGCTGGCGGGCTTTGGGCCCGAGGACCGCGACGACGTGCTATCCGGCGTGTTCGCCGGCTGGCTGCACGGCATCTCGCCGTTCATGGTGCAGGCACGCTGCGGCAAGGGCAGGCTGCTGGTGACCACGTTCGATGTCGTCTCTCAGTATGGGGAGGATCCCATCTCGACGGCCCTGCTGCACGACCTGCTCGCCTACCTGGCCTCGGAGAAGTGTCAGCCGAAGAGAACGCTTGACCTTTCGCAGGCCTTCGGCCACGAGACCGTGCTCCCCACCGGCCGCGAGGGCGGCGCGCAGTGGCGCTACACCACTGAGCGCCCCGGCCAGGGCTGGCAGCAGGCCCACTTCGACGATTCCGGCTGGCAAAGGGGCAAGAGCGGGTTCGGCCGGCCGGGCACGCCCAACATCGCGCTGGGCACGCGATGGGAGACCGACGACATCTGGATACGCACGGAGTTCGGGCTCGGCGAGGCGCCGCAGGCGGCCTTCCTGCGGTACTACCACGACGAGGACGCAGAGGTGTACCTCAACGGCGTGCAGGTGCTGCGGCGGACGGGGTTCGTGACGGACTACCAGGCGGCAGAGCTCAAGGGCGAGGCCCTCGCGGCCCTCAAGCCCGGCCGCAACGTAGTCGCCGCCCACTGCCGCCAGACGGGCGGCGGCCAGTTCATTGACGTCGGGGTCTACGTCAGGTAGGGACCGGGCCCTGCGGCCACCTGCCCTGCCGGCAGCTTCGCCACCTCGTGGCGCTCCTCGCCGGGGCTACCCGCCGACGGTCTCCGGGGCGGGCCTGGGCGGCTTCTTACCCTTGATTTCGAGGACCTGCTTGCCGCGCTTGATGCGCTTGCTTACCTTCGTCCAGGTGGTCTCCACGGTGAGGTCGAAGGGCTCGGCGCAGGTCAGGGCGATGCGGCAGGTATCCTCGGCAAAGGTGCGGCTGTCGCAGATCAGGGAGACGGTGTTGCCGCCGAAGCGCAGATTGCGCGCGCCGTGGCGGTCGGTGCGGCGCAGCCGCCAGCGGATGCTGTTGGTGGGCGCGTCCACCCGCAGGCCGATCACGTTCTCGAACAGCAGCGCGATGGCCCCACAGCCCGCGCCGCCGCTGGGACCCTCGCCCGCCCCGCTCCCGGCCGCGGCCATCGCTGGGGCGTAGTACTCATACAGGTGGTCCGTCCGGCGCAGCACGTCGGCCATGTTGGCCAGGTGGTTCCCCGCGGCCGTGGCCGCCAGGTCCTCCTCTCCCACGTACTGGAGGCCCTTGATGATGGCGTAGTTGGTGGCCGGGCACACGCCGCCGCGCCAGTAGGCGCCCGCTGGGTCGTAGGCGGCATGGCCCGCGGAGAGCGTGGGGAACAGGTGTGGCTGCCAGAACTCCTCGGGGTTGAGCAGGTGCTCGACCAGTGAGGCCGCCTTGCGCTTGTCGGCGATGCCCGCCAGCAGCGGCCAGAAGCCGGCCGCGGTCTTGCTGCGCCGGGGTTGGCCCTGCCCGTCCAGATCGTAGTAGAACGCATCCTGCGCGTCCCAACACAGGCGGTTGATGAGTTCGCGGAGGTCCGCGAACTCCCCCTCATACTTGCCCGCGAGCCCCTCGTCCCCCACCTCCCGCGCGATCTCACCCATGCAGCGGGCGCTGAGCGCCTGCTGGGCGGACAGGTCCAGCCGACTGTGGGGCGCTTCCGCCCATGGCCGGTCGTGGGCGCCCGAGCCGAGGGCTCCGCCCCAGTAGAGGCCGTTGGGCCGGCGCCGATTCGCCTTCAGCCACTGGAAGTAGCGATCCAGCAGCGGCAGCACGCGCGTCAGTCGGCCCTTGTCGCCGGTGAGGCGATAGTGCTCCAGCTCCGCCCAGGCAAACAGCGGCGCCTGAGTGGCGGAGGGATTCGTCTTCTCCAGGACGCCCTGCCCCGTCTCGGCCGAGAGCTCTCCGCAGATGAAGCCGTCCGGCTCCTGCCTGCGGTAGAAGTTGTCCAGTGAGACGACGGCGGGGAACACGTCGTGCCCGTAGCGGGCGTACATCATCGCCATGCACGTGTCCCACTGCGACAGGCTGTCGCTGCCCCCGGACTCCATGTACAGGTCCACCAGCCCGTTCTCCGCGCTGCCCTCGCCCACATGGGCGCTGGCCACGTCCCAGGCAGACCAATGCAGCGCTAGCAGGCTGCGGTCCGCGCCGAGTACGGGCTGCGGGAGCAGGCGCCGCTGCTCGGCGCTGCCGATGAAGCGCTCGACGGCCGGCGCTTCCTCCTGAGCATGGGCCACGCGCGGCGCACACATGCTCAGTGCAGCGCCGATGGCGAGGAGGGCCAGGCGCGGGCGTGCTGGGGTGTTATGCACAGGCAGAAGTTCCTTCGCGTTCCTAAGAGGGCGGTCCGCCGGCCGGTTGCCACGCTACTTGGACACTTGCGGCCGGATGTGGTTTGCGGGAAGACTGTTCGCCGCACAGGCCGCTGCCTCCTCGCCCACCCCCCCGTGGAGCATGAGGATTCCGGTGCCCGGGCGGCGAAGTTGTGCCTTCGATGAGGCCGTGAGACCGTCCAGCGGAAGCCGGACAGGAGGCGAGGCCCTTGCCACAGAAGGTCCTGCTCGACACCGACATCGGCGACGACATTGATGATGCCTGGGCGTTGGCGACGTGTATCGGGCACGCGGACATCGAGCTGGTGGGCGTGACCACGGTGCTGCGCGACACGCAGCTGCGGGCCGCGCAGGCGCGGCTGCTGCTGGAGCTCGGGAAGGTCGAGGGCGTGGAGGTGGCCGCCGGGACGCGGGACACGCTGGACCGCATCATGCCCATCTCGCGCAACAACCAGGCCGACGTGCTCAGCCCGCAGGAAGAGGAGCGACTGCGCCCGGGGCGGACCGATGCGGTGCGCTTCCTGGCCGAGAAGGCGCGCGAGGTCGAGGACCTGGTGCTCCTGCCGGTGGGGCCGCTGACCAACATCGGCCGCTTCGTCACGGAGTTCCCCCAGGACCTCGCGCGCGTGCAGCGGCTGGTCATCATGGGCGGACATGTAATGCCAGACCGGGAGAATCCCGAGTACAACGCCGGCTGCGATCCCCGCGCCACGCAGGCCGTCTTCGCCTGCGGCAAGCCCATCGTCATGATCGGC
>JBHIEF010000215.1:0-6881 GCA_046760465.1 Armatimonadota bacterium
AAGTACGGCGGCAGCGCCATGACCGACGAGGCGCTCAAGTCCGGCGTCGCCCAGGACATCGTGCTCATGCACTACGTCGGCGTGCGCCCCATCGTGGTCCATGGCGGCGGCCCCAAGATCACCCACATGATGGAGCGCCTGGGCAAGAAGGCCGAGTTCGTCAAGGGCCTGCGGGTCACCGACGCCGACACCATGGAGATCGCGCAGATGGTCCTGGTGGGCACCATCAACAAGGAGATCGTCTCCGCCATCAACTTGGCCGGCGGGCGTGCCGTGGGCCTCAGCGGCAAGGACGCCAATCTCATCCGCGCCCACAAGCGCCCCAGCGGGACGGAGGCCGACCTGGGCTTCGTGGGCGACGTGGACGACATCGAGGCACAGGTCCTGGATGACTTGGAGGCCAGCGGCTACATCGCGGTGGTGTCCTCGGTGGGCATCGGGCCCGATGGCGCCAGCTACAACATCAACGCCGACCACGTGGCGGGCAAGCTCGCGGCCGCAGTTGGGGCCGAGAAGCTGGTCAGCCTAACCGACGTCCCCGGAATCCTGCGCGACCCCGACGACCCGGGCAGCCTCATCTCCAAGCTCTCGCTGGACGAGGCCAGGGACCTGCTGGCGGCCGAGGCCGTCGGCGCGGGCATGGTGCCCAAGCTGGAGAGCGCCGTCATGGCCCTGGAGGGCGGCGTGCCGCGCGCGCACATCATAGACGGCCGCGTGCCCCACTCCCTGCTGATGGAGGTCCTCACCCAGGCCGGCATCGGCACCATGGTCGAAGCCTCGCAGCAAACCTGAGGGCTGCGCGGTGGGTAGTCGCAGGTCTTTCGGCCGGCCTGGCTGCCGGCAGGCAGGGCGTGGTGGTGCTGAGCCCGCGGAGGTGGCACCAGGCGGTCTCTACCCCGCCAGCCAACCTCCGTCCACGTAGATGGTCTGCCCGGTGACGTAGCTGGAGGCGTCCGAGGCCAGGAAGACCGCGGCCCCCTGCAAGTCCTCGGGCGCGCCCCACCGGCCCATGGGGATGCGGCCGTCCACCCACGCCTTCAGCTCGGCGTTCTCGCGCAGCGCCTGGGTCATGTCCGTCTCCATGTAGCCCGGCCCGATGGCGTTGACGCGGATGCCGTGCGGCGCCCATTCCACCGCCAGCGCCTTGGTGAGCTGCTTGACCCCGCCCTTGCTGGCCGCGTAGGAGGGGATGGTCGGCCGGCCCATCTCGCTGAGCAGCGAGGCCATGTTGATGATGCTGCCGCCCTTGCCGGCCTCCACCATCAGCCTGGCGGCGGCCTGCGAGGCAAAGAACACGGCCTTCAGGTTCAGGTCCACCACCACGTCCCACTGGGTCTCGCTGAACTCCAGCGCCGGCGCGCGGCCGATGGTCCCCGCGTTGTTGACCAGGATGTCTAAGCCTCCTAGCGCCTCGCGCGCCCGGCCGACGATCTGGCCAATCGCGGCCACCTCCGACAGGTCCCCCACCAGGGCCTGGGCTTCCCCGCCCATCTGCTTGATCTCATCCACAGCGGCATCCAGCGCCTCCTGCCGCCGGCCCAGCACGGCCACCGCAGCCCCGGCATGGGCCAGTCCCACGGCGATGGCCCTGCCCAGGCCGCGGCCGCCGCCCGTCACCAGCGCGCATTTGCCCCGCAGGCTGAAACGATCCAGGCTCATCGGTGTTCCTCCATGGTGAGAGTCGCTCACCTGTCTCTACGTCGCCGCGTCTGCGCCTGCACGACGGCGGCGCTCCGCCTCGCCCCAATTGGAGGGGGTCTCGTGGCAACCTGTGAGAAGTGCGGACGCGTGATCCCGGAAGGCAGCGGCTTCTGCGGCTACTGCGGACGACCTCAGCCCCTCACCAGCCGCGGGTTCCGCGGGCTGGTCGTCGCCCTGCTGCTGGTCGCAGCCGGAGCCGCCGTTTACGGCTACTTCGCCTACGTCCGCCAGCCGGGCGGCGAGGCACTCACCTACGACCGCATCGCCACCCTCTACCAGACGGCACGCCAGCACGAGCGGGAGGGAGACGACGAGGCAGCGGCCCAGACCTACCGCCAGATCGTTGAGTCCCAGCCCAACTGGCCCACCCATCGCCGCAACTTGGCGCGCTGCCTGCTGCGCCTGGGCCGATTCGCCGAGGCCGAAGCCCAGCAGCGCACGGCCATTGACCAGCAGCTCGCCGCGCCGGTTCGCGGTGAAGAGCTGCTGGTGTGGCTCCACTACGAGCTGGCGCTGGCCCGCATGGGGCAGGGGGACTACACCGGCGGCGAGGCGGCCCTGGAAGAGGCCAAAGCGCGGCGCCCCGCCTTGGAGCAGACGCCTCCCTACCTGGTCGCCAGCGCCATAGCCAGGGCCGGCCGTGGGCGGCAGGACGGCGCGCGCGAGCTCCTGGAGCAGGCCCTGGCCACCGACCGCGACATCACCGTGCAGACCATCTCCGGCTGGCTGGCGCTCGTCCCCGAGAGTCCCGAGGCCCCCGTGCTTCAAGCCTTCCTCGACAGCCTCCCAGCCGAAGAGAGAAGCTAGGAGTGGTTAGGTAACCTCGTGGAGCCGCGGGCCCGTCGCCGCAAGCTTGCACGAGGGGCGTCTCGCCCCGACTCGGCCCCCCACCGTCAGGACCCTACGCTCAGACCCTCGGTGTGACGCCGGACGTACTGATCCAGGTTCTCCGCCAGCTCGCTCAGCAGCGCGCGGCCCTCGGCTGAATCGGGCACGCGCAGCCCACCGCCCAGGCCGCGCTGCACGCGGAAGACTATGCTCCGCCCGTAGAAGGGCTCCTGGCCCGAGAATCCCTGGGAGCCGAATCCCTCCACCTCGGTGGTGCCCTCCCCGGCCTCCTCGAAGAACGCCCTCAGCTTCTGGTAGGCCTCTTCGCACTCGCGCCGGTCCTTCAGCAGCACGAAGAACAGCCGCGTGGGCTGCTCGGCCAGCCGGTACTTGGCCGTGTAGCCGTCGTGCAGGAAGGCATGGCCCAGCACATCGTGAGCCAGGAACATCTGGCTGTTGGCAATCAGGCCCTGCTCGGGGAATACGCGCAGGATCTTCGGCTGCCTGGCGCCTCCGGGGAGCTGTGCGGCGATCCTGCGGGCGAAGGCGAGCAGGTGCGGCCACGCCTTCTCCGAGCGGTCGCTGGTGGACAGCTTCACATAGCAGTCGCCCTTCCAGAAGGCGCACAGGCCCGGGGCCAGGTAGCCCTGCGCACCTAGCTTCTGGAACTTGTAGTCGGGCGAACGCTCGGCGCTGTAGACGCCGAAGGCCATCAGCGGGCTGGCGTGCCGGTAGACGTCCACCGAGATCATCTGAACGGGGTCGTCTTCGCGCTGGTAGGCGGCGGCCGCCAGCTCCTGGAAGTCGTAGGAGAAGAACAGCGGAGCAGCACCGTTGATGTGCTCGAAGAGGTTGTCGGAATCGAACCTCTTCGGCTCAGCCACGCGCGTCCAGCCCTTCACCGCGCCCCGGCCGGGCAGCACCTCGCTCAGCGCGCCGCCGTCGTCCGCCGCCAGCCCTCCCGCGCACGCCGCCAGCACGAGCGCCGCCACACACAACCCGCAGGTCCTGCTTGCTGCGTGCAACCTGATCACGGCCCCTTACACGAGCATCTCATGCGCCCGAACCAGGTTCCGCCGCGTGGGCAGCCCGTGCGGACAGGCGTTGGTGCACGGGCCCGAGCAACCTGCACACGCCCGCGCCTGGTGCCGCCTGGGAAGCTCGGCGTACAGCCGCCGGGCGTCGTGACGATGCCCATAGTCGCGGTAGTACATGGCGTAGCGCATGACCTCGGCCACCTGCACGTCGCCGGGGCAGGCCGCCGCGCACTTCCCGCAGTAGCGGCAGTAGGTCTGCCAGCACGCCGCGGCCAGGCGCTTCAGCGTCCTCTCGTCCTCGGGCGTCAGCCGCTGCCCGGCCAGCGAGGCGTACTTCTTCACGTCCTCGAAGCTCTTGATGGTGACGCAGACGCTGCCCACGCCCGGCTGGGACAGCGCCCACTTGATGGCCGGCTCCGTCACCGACCCCGGCGGCGTGCACTTGAAGGCCACCACGCCCAGCTCCTTCGCCACTGCCTGCCGCATCAACCCCGCCAGGCCCTCGTTCTCCACGAAGTTGTACTTGAGCGAGCAGGCGCCGAACTTGTTGATCTCCAGCGCCCGCGCGAAGGCCGTGTTCAGGTTGCCGCCGTGGGCCGAGAAGCCCAGGAACTTGGCCTTGCCCTGCTGCTTGGCTTTCTCGAAAGCGGCATAAAGCTCCGGGTTGTTGAGAGGTCCCACGGCATCCACGGCGAAGGTCTGGATGATATCCACGTGGTCGGTCTGGAGGCGCTTGAGGCTGGCGTCCAGAGAGGCCAGCAGGTCGGCGGCCTTGCTGTTCGCCTTGACCTCCCACTTGGTGACGATGTAGGCATCGTCGCGGCGCGTCTTCATGATCTGCCCGACGGCCTTTTCGGCGTTGCCGCTCTGGTACATGGGTCCGGTGTCAATCAAGTTGAGCCCGGCATCCAGCGCGCGGCCCAGCACGGCGGGGTTGGAGAAGCCGTAGCTGCCGAAGCTGATCTCGCTGACCTTCAGCCCGGTGCGGCCGAGGGTGCGCCGCGGAACGGCGGCTGCCGCAGGCGCGTTGCCGGCCAGCAGTCCAGTAACCGCCAGGCCGGCGCCGGCAGTTGAGGACCTGTGAATGAACTGCCTTCTGCTCAGCTTGCCCGAACCGCGATGGCTCATGGTAGCCTCCTTGGGCCGCGCCCCTTACCTCGCTGGTCAGCTCGGGGCGTGGCACCTTGTCGGCAATAGGTTCGCCCCCGGCCAACCAGGTCCTTCACCCGTGTGAGGGGCCGGGCAGGCCCAGCCGGGCGCCGGTCCGCGATGCTCAGGCTGCCGCCGTGGGGCCAGGGAGAGGGAGGACGGCAATGCGAAAGGGATTCACGCTGATCGAGCTCCTGGTCGTCATCGCCATCATCGCCATTCTGATGGCCATGCTCTTTCCAGTGTTCTCCCGCGCCAGAGAGAAGGCGCGGCAGATCACCTGCGTCAGCAACCTGCGTCAGTTGGGCATCGCTCTCAGCAGCTACTACGAGGACCACCGCGGGGCGCCCTACTGCCCGCCGGGGCTGCTGGGCGCCACTCACTGGTCCATAGCGCTTCAGCCCTACATCCGCAACTGGGGCATCTTCGTCTGCCCTACCTCCAGCCCCAACGAGTACAACTTCGGCACCACCTACACGGCTCCCCACGACGTCACCTATGGCATCAACGAGTACCTGGTCTCCGGCGGCAGCAGGCTGGCACTCGAGGACACCGCCAGCCTGGCCGTGCTGGGCGACAGCGCCGACACCTGGTCCGGCCCGGGCGTGCTAGTGCAGGGGACCTTCCGCTGGGAGGCCTCCAGCAGTCGCGCCCCCAACCTGCACAACGACGGGGCCGTCTTCGCCTACGCCGACGGTCACGCCAAGTGGGCGCGGCCTACCATCCAGAGCGGATCGGGTTGGGGCTATGGCGGAGACTACCAGGGCTTCTATGGTCGAGCCATGCTGGCCACGCCATAGGCAAACGCGCACTCCCCCGGTCGCACAGCCGCTTCAGGAGACGCCGCGCCGCCCCGCCGCCATAGACACTGCCAGGTCGGCCACGGCCAGCGCCGAGTCGGGATGCCCCAGGGCCCTGGCCCGCCTTCCCATCTCCCGCAGCGATCCAGGATCTGCCGCCAGCGCCTCGATGGCCGCCCGCACTGCCTGCGGGCCGCGCGCCTCCACCGCCGCCCCCTCACCCACCAGGAGCCGCGTGTTGGCCCGCTCCTGACCCACCGGCGGTCCGATCAGCACCATGGGCAGACCCTTGGCCAGCGCCTCGCTCACGATCAGCCCGCCCGGCTTGGTCACCAGCAGGTCGCACTCGTCCATGAGCCGGTCCATGTCGGCCACGAAGCCCAGTATCTCGGTGGGCTGGGCGAAATCCTCGAGCCGGCTCTCTAAGGCACCCTTGAGCCGGGCGTTGTTGCCCGTCACCACCGTGGCGCGGAAGCTGCCCCGCTCATCGGCCTCCCCGGTCAGGATGGCCGCCATCTCTCGCGCCACCTGCCCGTATGGGCCCTGATCGCGAGCCCCCGCCAGCATCAGCGCCCGAGGCGGCGAGGCCGGATCTCTGCGCTGGCTCGTGCCCTCCGCAAAGGCCAGGCGGATGGGGATGCCCAGCACGCTGATCCTCTCGGCGGGGAAGCCGCGCTCCACCAGATCCTGCTTCAGTGGCTCTGCCCCCACGGAGTACGCGTCGGGGCCTTCGAGGGGCCAGTAAGGGTGCAGCCCCAGGTCCGTGGGCACGCACAGCAGGCCCACTTGCAGCCCGCGCCTTTTCAGCCCTCCGACCGCCCGGGCGGGCAGGGCATGGGTGCACACGACCAGGTCGGGCTTCACTTCTTCGATCAGCCGATGAGCCGCCGCCTCATTGCGTCGCCGCCACACGCGCTCGGCCAGCGCGAATGGCCCCCCCACGGCCGGGCTGTCCCAGGCCCGGTCGTAGAGCCTGGGCGCCACCCGTAGGAGCTGTCCGTACAGGCCCGGCAGCCGCCTCATCAGCAGCGACCCGCTGGCCTCGCCCAAGTCCAGCGCCGTCACGCGGGCGCCCGCGCAACGCTGCTCCAGAGCAGCTTGCAGCGCCTCGGCGGCAAAGCGGTGTCCGCTGCCGACGGACATGTAGAGGATGAGCACAGTGGGGGCTGCCGTGTCGGTGTCGGGCATGGCCGGTCGCGCACGCGCGGTCTCATTGTACCGCGTGGCGATACGGGAGGCAAGCGCACGAAGGCCCGTGGCCTACAGCACCTTCTCGATCAACTGGTAGCTCTTGTAGTCGAGGGTCTCGATGTCAGGGATGTCGAAGCGGTTGTTGTCCACGTCGGTGATGATCAGGCGCGTGTCG
>JBHIEF010000216.1:0-6870 GCA_046760465.1 Armatimonadota bacterium
GCAGCGGGTACAGGAAGCCAGCCGCCAGGGCGGCGCGGATGTCCAGGATGGGGACGGTGAAGTCGGTGGGGCGGTTCTTGAGCTGCGGATCGTGGGAGAGCGAGTACTGCGTCTTGGCCATGCAGATGGGCAACTGGCCCCAGCCCCGGGCCTCGTAATCGGCTATCTTCCGTTCCGCGGCCGACTCGTACTTCACTCCCCGGGCGCCGTAGATCTCGGTGGCTATCGTCTCTATCTTCTGCTTGATGGAGGCGTCGTCGTCGTAGAGCAGGCGGAATTCGGGGGGCTCCTGGGCGGCGCTCATCACCGCCTCGGCCAGCTCCAGGCCACCCTCGCCCCCTCGGTCGTAGCTCTCCACCACGCAAGCCTGCCTGGCACCCAACTCGAGGGCGCGGGACGCGAGCACCTCCAGCTCCGAATCGTGGTCGGCGGGGAAGCGATTTATGGCGACCACCACTGGCAGGCCGAAGCGATGGAGGTTCTCGATGTGCTTGGCCAGGTTGTCGCAGCCGGCAGCGGTGGCTTCCGGGTCCTCCTTGGCGATCTCGTCTTCCGGCAGCTTGCGGCCGGGTCGGGCCTCGTAGGCGCCGCCGTGCATCTTCAGGGCGCGCACGGTGGCCACCAACACGGCCGCGTCCGGCTCCAGGCCTGACTGGCGACACTTGATGTCGCAGAACTTCTCGGCGCCACAGTCGGCGCCGAAGCCGGCTTCGGTCACCACGTAGTCGCCCAGGCGCAAGGCCATCTGGTCCGCGAGGACGGAGCTACAACCGTGGGCGATGTTGGCGAAGGGGCCGGTGTGCACGAGGCAGGGGCCACCCTCAAGGGTCTGCACCAGGTTGGGATTGATGGCCTCTCTGAGCAAGACGGTCATGGCTCCGGCGGCCTTGAGGTCCTCCGCCGTGACCGGCTCGCCGTCACGTGTGTAGCCCACCAGCATGCGGCTCAGGCGCTGGCGCAGGTCCGACAGGCTGGTGCAGAGGGCCAGAGCCGCCTGCACCTCGGAGGCGGCGGCCATGTCGAAGCCGGTCTCTCGGGGCACACCGC
This sequence comes from Armatimonadota bacterium, assembly GCA_046760465.1. Taxonomy (GTDB): domain Bacteria; phylum Armatimonadota; class Zipacnadia; order JAUWAU01; family JBHIEF01; genus JBHIEF01. The sequence continues at coordinate 1,048 of JBHIEF010000216.1, forward strand.
CGCGCGCGCCGCCCAGGCCAGTGATGATGTTGCGCAGGGCCACGTCGTTGCAGTCAATGGCCCTGCGGCAGGCGATGCTCAGGGGGTCGAGGTTGAGGGGGTTCTGGTGCCAGAGGCTGGCATCGGCCATGGCGACCAGCAGGTTGTTGGCCGCTGCGGTGGCGTGCATGTCACCGGTGAAGTGGAGGTCTATGTCCGCCTTGGGAGCGATCTGCGCGCGCCCGCCGCCGGTGGCTCCGCCCTTGATACCGAACACGGGGCCCATGGAGGGTTCGCGCAGGCAGATCACCGTGCGCTTGCCAGCCTGGCGCAGCGCCTGCCCCAGTCCGATGGTGACGACGGTCTTGCCCTCGCCGAAGGGCGTGGGCGTGATGGCCGTGACCACTATGTACTTCCCCAGGGGGCGATCCTGGAGGCGGTCGAGCAGAGCCAGGCGGACCTTGGCCTTGTGCTGGCCGTACAGGTCCAGCTCCTCGGGGCGAATACCGATCTCCCCTAGGCATGATCGGGCTTCCTCCGAGTGATCTCCACTTCGAGATGATCCATGAGGCCACCGACGGGGGTCTGGGATTTGCGCGCTCGCACGGTCACCTGGTCAACGTCGAACTCGTGCAGCAGCGCCTCGGCCACGTCGTGCGCCAGGGACTCGACCAGGCGGTAGCTCTTGCTGGCCTGCACACGCTGAACCAGATCGTACACCTTCTGGTAGTCAATGGTGTGCCTGATGCGGTCGGTCCTGCCGGCCTCGCGCAGGTCCCTGGTCAACTCCACGTCGAGGGCGAAATCGCCCCCCAACCGGCGCTCGGCCGCCTGCACGCCGTGGTGACCGTAGAATCGCATGTTGGTGAGCCTTATTGTGTCGGCAGGCATACGCGCTCCGGCAAGATGACACGGGCCTCGGTGTGGATCGCGTCCACCTTCTCATCGTGGGGCTCGGTGGGCAGCTCGGGCACGACCTGAACCTCGAAGGCCACGGCAACGGCCCGTACGTCGGGCTGGGCCGTCCGGGCGGCGAGCAAGAAGCGGTCGTAGTACGCCTTGCCGTGCCCCAGCCGGTTGCAGCGCTCATCGAAGCCCACACCGGGGGTGACGATCAGCTCCAGCTCGGCCAAGGGCAGCTCATCGCAGCGCTCCGGCAGCGGTTGGCGGATGCCCCACACGCCTGGCTCGGTGTCAGCGGCCAGGTCGCGGACGACGAAAGGGCGCAAGCGGCGCTGCTCGGCTTCGATCTTGGGCAGGACGACCCTCTTGCCCACGCTGAGCGCCCGCTCGATTAAGGGTATGGTCTGCACCTCGCTGCCGTAGGTCGAGAACATCATCACCGTGTCGGCATCCTGGAACTGGGGCAGTGCCAGCAGGCGCTCGCGTATGGCCCTGCTCTTGTCGGCCCGCTGCTCGGTCGAGAGCCTGTCGCGAGCGGCCATGATCTGCTCGCGGAGCTGCTGTTTGCTCAGCACGGGGGCCTCCAGTCACGAGCGATGCCATCGGCCACGCGCACTACCGGCACCATCTCGGCCACGTCGTGCACGCGCACCACGTCCGCCCCATTCAGCACGCTGATGGCCACCGTTGCGGCGGTGCCCATGATGACCTCGGGCGTGATCTCGCACCGGCTCACCAGAGAGCGCACCATCGCTTTGCGGGAGGCGCCGACGAGCAAGGGGCGACCCAGCTCCTTCAGCTCCCGCAGGCGCCGCAGAATCGCCACGTTGTGATCGAGCGTCTTGCCGAAGCCGATGCCCGGGTCCAGGATGATGCTCTCGGGCGCAATGCCGGCGGCGACGGCGTGGGCCATGCGCTCCTCCAAGAAGGAGCGAATGTCGGCCACGACGTCGTCGTAGTGTGGAGCCTGCTGCATAGTGCGGGGGGTGCCCTGCATGTGCATCAGCACGACGGGCACGCCGCGCTCGGCCGCAAGACGGGCCATGTGGTCGTCGAACCGTAGGGCGCTGATGTCGTTGATCAGGGCCGCGCCGGCGTCCAGGGCGGCCTCAGCCACCTGGTGGTCGGTGGTGTCAATGGAGATGGGGATGTCCACCTGGTCGGCGATGGCTCGGACGGCCGGCTGAGTGCGGCGGATCTGCTCCTCGGGGGGAACTAGGGAGGACCCAGGGCGCGTTGACTGGCCGCCCACGTCCAACAGGTCGGCGCCGGCGGCGGCCATGGCCTGCGCCTGCTGGAGGGCGGCGGAGACGTCGTCCCCGAGCCCGTCGCCAGCGAAGGAGTCGGGGGTCATGTTGATGATGCCCATGACCAGAGTGCGTGGGCCGAAGCGCAGCCGATGGCGGCCGCACCGCATCTCAGTCAGGGCCTCGCAGCCCTGAGCCGGCGCCGCCTCGCTCATGCCCCTCCCTGGCAGCTTGCCACCAAAAGGGGGCCCCCACAAGGGCCGCAGCCCGCGCGCTGGGTGCCCCCGAAACGGTGCGCAAGTATAGCACAATCGGTCCATCTGTCAACCGAACGAAGCGATGTGCGAGGTCCAAGGCCGGGCGCTGGCCCGGAAGGAGATTGTGCGCGGGCGGCGTATTCTCCCGCTGCCGCGGAAGGTAACAGGAGGGGGAGTAGAATGCTCACTGAGGGACGGCCTGCCGCACTAGTGGCGATCCTGCTGGCGAGCAGTGTGATGATGACACCGGCGGCGGCGGAGGTGCGCGACGAGGCGTGGTTCCTCCGCGAAATGACGGATCTGGACCGGCTGCCGCTGTTGGAGAAGGGGGTCAGATGTGCCCAGTTCTCCAGCTACGACCGAGCATCGCGGTACGACGCCGAGAAGGACGAGTACCTAGACTGGGGCGCGAACAGTGACTGGGGGAAGTACATCCGGGAGGAAGGCAACGTGGGAGTGATGGCGGAGATCGAGGGGCCGGGGTGCATACAGCGCATCTGGTCGGCCAACCCGCAGGGGCGCATTCAGTTCTTCTTCGACGGCGAGGAGCAGCCCCGGGTGGACATGAACTTCGCCGACATGTTCAACGACTCCACGCCGCCGTTCCTGGCGCCATTGTGCGGGATCCACGGGCGGGGCCAGAACAGCTACCTGCCCATGCCCTTCGCCAAGTCCGTGCGGGTGATCTCCATCGGGGGCGACCAGCCGCCGCGGCACTACTACCACATCACGTACCGGACTTTCCCGAAGGGTACGACGGTGAAGACCTTCAGCCCGAGCTTCGACGCGGGCGCGCGGGCGGCGCTGGCGGATGCCCGCTACAAGCTCAGCCACTGCGGCACTGATCCGCAGCCGCTGCCGGCGCGGACTCGGGCCATTCGCGAGAAGTTCAGCCTGCCGACGCTGGTGGGGCGGAGCATTGAGATCGAGGGCCCGGGCGTGATCCGCCAACTGCTGGCGCGGATGACGCGGGGCAGGGCGCTGCGGGACCTGCGGAACGTGCTGCTGCGCATCTACTGGGACGGCGAGAAGGAGCCGAGCGTGGAGGCGCCGCTGGGGGACTTCTTCGGCACGGCGCCGGGCATCAATCCCTACGAATCGCTGCCACTGGGCATGAGGGCCGATGGGCTGATGTACTGCTACTGGCGGATGCAGTTCTGGCACAAGGCCCGGGTCGAGGTCGTGAACCAGGGGCCCGGATGGGTCAACGTGGGGCTGGAGGTGCGCTACACTCCCGGCTGGGTCGGGCCCGGCGGGCCGGCCAGCAGCACGGTGCTGTCGGAGGCCGGCTACTTCCACGCGAAGTGGCGGCGGGAGGCGCCGAGCCACACGTTCGACTACCCGTTCCTGGAGGCGACGGGGTGGGGCAAGTACGTCGGCGTGGTCATGAACGTGCACAACCTGGACCAGGGCTGGTGGGGCGAGGGCGACGAGAAGGTCTACATTGACGGGGAGAAGTTCCCCTCAACGTTCGGGACGGGGTCGGAGGACTACTTCGGCGATGCCTGGGGTCACCGGCACTTCGTGCACGCGTACCACGGCAACACCAAGGGGCAGGGGCCGGGCTTCAGCAACAAGTGGTCGGTGTACAGGTGGCACGTCGGGGACGCGATCCCGTACGAGCAGAGCTTCAAGATCACCATCGAGAACTACCGCTTCGGCGGGGACAACGTGGACTACTCCAGCACGGCCTACTGGTATGCCGCGCGCGGGGGCGAGGACTTCTTCTGGCCGACCTACGCGGTGGACCGCCAGCCGTGGCCGTTCAAGCTACCGGACGTACAAGAGGTGGAGGAGGGCATTGGGCCCGTGCGGGCCGATCTGGTCAAGGTGGTCAAGAGCGCCGACATGCCGCAGGAGCTGAGCGGCGGCCAGGGCGTGCTGATAGGCTTCCCCGGTGGCGCGAGGGCTCTGGACATCGGCCTGGACGCCGGCGATGGCGGCACGTACCACATCAGACTGCGGTATGGCCGGGGGCCGCGCATGGGGACCTTCCGGCTGACGTACGAGGGCGAGCCGATTGGGCCGACTATAGACGCTTACGCCACCTCGCCCGGGATGTCGGGCCTGGAAGAGGTGGGCAAGGTACGACTCGAGGGGGGGCGGCAGGCCGTGCGGCTGGAGATCGTGGGGCTGAACAGGCTGGCCACAGGGAGTCGGGCGCTGGTGGACTGCCTGCACCTTCAGCCCATAGTGGCCGAGAATGCGATCGAGGGCGAGGGGATGCGCATCCTGGGCAAGACGGGCGACGCTCCCCTGGGCCCGCAGGACCTGAGGGGGCAACGGGGGCGCTGGAGCGGGAACCGGCACTTGTGGTTCCGGCCGGCCGCGGCGGGCACCTCGTTCACGCTGGAGCTGCCGGTGGCGGAGGAGGGCGACTACAAGGTGTCGGCGTTCTTCACCAAGGCCATTGACTACGGCATCGTGCAGGTGCAGATAGATGGCACGGACATCGGAGAGCCCTTCGATGGGTTCAACGACGGGGTGATCCCCAGCGGGCGCGTGGTGCTGGGCAACAGGCACCTGACGAAGGGCAACCATCGGCTGACCTTCAAGGTGGTCGGCAAGAACGACAAGTCCACCAGCTTCATGGTGGGGGTGGACTGCGTTACGCTGGATGCGGCCGAATAGCGGAGAGCGCGGGCCTTGGACTGTTGGCTGGCCCGATTAGAGGCGATGCAAATGGCTAGGTTAGAGCACGAACGGATCACGCAGGAACTGATGCGGTTAGAGCCAAAGGCGATGGTGTACACAGTCGCGATGATGGCGTTCAACCCATCCATTGGGCGAGCATTGCCAAAGGGTAGCGTGGGGAAGTTCGTGGAGGTCGCGGAGACCTACGCGAAGTCGCTCGTGTCGATCACGACGCAGCGGCAATTCGACAACTGGCACAACAGGTTCGTGCGCAAGCTGGTCGAGGAGCTTCGACGTCTGAAGGGAGGGGTGATGCCGAGCTACGGGCAGGGCCAGAAGCCGGTCAACGTCTTCCTGAAGCTCTTCGTCCACTGGGGGGGCAAGCCTGACGGAAGGACCGCGAAGCGCGTGCGGGGCTGGCTCCACGTCCCGCTGGACAGCCGGGTGATGGGCTACATCAGGGGGCGCTTCGGCGAGATGTGGGACGAAGAGCTCGGAGAGCTGTACCGCGACAGAGGCACTCGTCCCTCGGACACAAGGCTCTCGCGGATCGACCAGGAGATGTACGAAGGATGGCAAGACCTCCTTCGCAGGATCTGCCCTCGCCGACCTATCTTGCTGGATACTATATGGGCAGCGCAGAGGTTCCGGCTCGGATTCTCGAACGACTGAGGCAGTACTGCGCGTGCTGCAGCGGGTGCCCGGAGTTTGTGGAGGAGAGGGACCCCGACAGGGCGAACCAAGCAGCAGCGCACTTCGTCAAGACGCCATGAGAAAGGGGGTGACGGCGCGTGCGCGGCGAT
>JBHIEF010000217.1:0-6867 GCA_046760465.1 Armatimonadota bacterium
CGGCACGGACCACCGCGCCGACCAGCGCCAGTGGGCAGGGGCGCGGCCGCACGCGGCGAAGTGAGCGCTCGACATGTTCCTGGGGTTGCGTCTGGGCAGAACGGGCTACGAGAGAGGGGCCGCCATGAGCGCAGTGAGGAAGAGGGGCATGGCCTTTGTGGACCTGGACTACGTGCTTTCTGGGTTCCGAGAGCTGCGCGGAGAACTGGCGCGAATCGACTTCGGGCTGTTGATGCTCAACCTCAGTCCCGGCTACGTGGAGCTCATCCGGACGTACTACTACACGGCCCGCCCGGAGCCCGACGAAGAGCCGAAGGCCTATGAGCAGTGGAGGAAGCACGTGAAGGCGATTCAGCAGACACAAAACGCGAAAGTAAGGCTCGGCCACCTCGTGGGTGAAGGATCAAAGAAGCGGCAGAAGGGGGTAGACGTGTACCTGGCGCTGGAGATGTACAGATTGGCGAGAGACGACGCATACGACGTTGCCATCCTCGTTTCGGGCGACGGCGATTTCGTGGAGCTCGTCGAGCAGGTGCAGAACACCGGCAGACGGGTGCTTGTGCGCTACTTCGAGCGTCACTGCTCCGAACACCTGAAGCGCGCAGGCGACTACCGGGAGGCCTTGGATGAGCTCGCAACCGACGAGCGCGTCGTCTCTGCGTGCGCGCCTGCTCCGTAGCGGTGGGTCCGTTGCACCCGCCATCCACCGCCGCAGGCTGAAGACCTGCGACTACCCACAGCTCGACCCGCCCTAGCGTGCTGTAGGGGCGAGGTTCATCCCCGCCCCCACGACCTTTGTTGCACCTTGTTGACCCCCGGTAGGGAATCCGGCGCGTGGGGGCGAAATGGGAACGGCGCCGGACAGGAATGTCCGGCCTCACGGGAAGGAGGGGTCGGAGCCGGTGCGGCGGGCCGACGAAAGCCCACTTGGAGAGGGCTTCTGCACGCACGCCCAGTCCGAATGTAGGAGCCAGCTCCAGCTGGCGACTTGGAGTGGCAGGTTGTGCGGTCGTATAACGGCGGTCGCCACCTGGAGGTGGCTCCTACACACCTACCTCGCTGAATCATCGGATTCGGGAGACAATGCCTGAAACCACCAACCACATCATCCTCGAGATGCATCACATCACCAAGGACTACCCCGGCGTGCGGGCGCTGGATGACGTCAGCTTCGACCTGCGGCGGGGGGAAGTGCACGCGCTGGTGGGCGAAAACGGTGCCGGCAAATCCACGCTGATGAAGATCCTGGCCGGCGCCGTGCCGGGGGACGAGGGGCAGATCCTGGTCGAGGGCCGCCCCGTGCACATCGAGACCCCACACGACGCCATGCAGGCCGGCATCAGCATCATCTACCAGGAGTTCAACCTGGTGCCGTACCTATCCGTGGCCGAGAACATCTTCCTGGGCCGAGAGCCGCGACTGGGATTCGGTTTCGTGGACTGGCGCACCATGCGCCAGCAGGCACAGGAGGTGCTCGACCGCATCGGCACGCCCATCTCCCCGCGCGCCCTCATCACCGACCTGAGCGTGGCCGAGCAGCAGATGGTGGAGATCGCCAAGGCCCTCTCCGTGGACGCCAAGGTCATCGTCATGGACGAGCCCTCGGCCACCCTCACCGAGCACGAACTGGAGCGGCTCTTCGACCAGATCCGCACCCTCAAGGCGCACGGCGTGGGCGTGGTCTACATCTCGCACCGGCTGGAGGAGATCTTCGAGGTGGCCGACCGCGTCACCGTGCTGCGCGATGGCAAGTGGATCGGCACCGAGCAGGTCAGCGACGTGACGCACGGCTCCATCGTGCGCATGATGGTGGGCCGCGACCTGGAGGACACGGGGCAGGCCGAGAGCACGGCGACTCACGAGGTGCTGCTGAAGGTCGAGGGCCTCTCGCGCGCCGGCGAGCTCCGCGACGTCTCCTTCGAGCTGCGCCGGGGGGAGATTCTGGGTGTAGCTGGGCTGGTGGGGGCGGGTCGGACGGAGCTGGCCAGGGTGATCTTCGGCGCCGATCGGCGGGACGGCGGGCGCATCCTGCTGGAGGGGGAGCCCGTCCCGCTCGCTTCTCCCGCGGAGGCCATCCGCCGGGGCATCGGGTTCGTCACCGAGGACCGCAAGCTCCAGGGTCTCATCCTGGGCATGGCGCTCCAGGAAAACGTCAGCCTGGCCAACCTGAGCGAGCTAACCACGGCCGGATTCGTCAACCGTCGGCAGGAGGAACGCGTCGCGGCCCAGTTCGTGGACGACCTCGACATCCGCACGCCCTCCTTGAGCCAGATGGTGATGAACCTGAGCGGAGGCAACCAGCAGAAGGTGGTCCTGGCCAAGTGGCTGTTCACCAAGTCCAAGGTGCTCATCTTCGACGAGCCCACCCGCGGCATTGACGTGGGCTCGAAGGCCGAGATCCACCAGATCATGCGCCGCCTGGCCGCCGAGGGCGCCGGGGTCATCATGATCTCCTCCGAGCTGCCGGAGATCCTCAAGATGAGCGACCGCATCCTGGTCATGCACGAGGGGCGGCTGGCCGGAGAGCTGTCGCGGGAGGAGGCCACGCAGGAGAAGATCATGCTGCTGGCCACGGGAGGAGGCGTAGATGCCACACCCGTTGCGCCGGCTGGCGGAGCAAGCGCCTAGCATCTTCTTCCGCTACGGCATCCTGCTGGCTTTCATCCTCCTCTGCATCTACTTCGCCGTCCGCACCCCCGAGCATAGCTTCATCAAGGGTCAGAACCTGGCCAATGTGGCCAACCAGATCTCGGCCATCTGCATCATGGCCCTGGGCATGACCTTCGTCATCATCACCGCCGGCATTGACCTTTCCGTCGGCCGCGTCGCGGGCCTGTGTGCGGTGGTCTCGGCGGGGCTCACCAGGTTCGGCCTGGTGATTCCTGTAGCGGGCAAGACGTTCACGTTGATCCCCTCCGCCGACGTTTGGCCGGCGCCTCTGCTGGTTGTCCTAGGCGTGCTGGCCGCCATCGTCGTTGGGGGCACGTGCGGAGCGTGCAATGCCTGGACCATCAACCGCTTCCGCCTGCCGCCGTTCATCTCCACCCTGGCCATGATGCTCATGGCGCGGGGCGCCAGCGCCTTGCTGTGCAGCGGCCGGCCCGTGCACAACCTGCCTTGGGCCTTCAGTTTCGTGGGGCAGTACAACCGCCTGTTGGTCTACCGCGACGTCGCCGATCCGGCCAACAACGTCTACATCCCCGTGCCTGTGTTCATCATGGCTGCCCTGGTGGTGTGCCTGCATCTGCTGCTGTCCAAGACCAGCTTCGGCCGGCACGTGTTCGCCGTGGGCGGCAATGAGGAGGCCGCGCGCCTGTCCGGCATTGACCTGTCGCGGGTGCGCTTCTGGGTCTATGCCATGACCGGCGCCTGCGCCGGCGTCGGCGGCTTCCTGCTCGCCTCCAAGCTCGGCGCGGGCGACCCCAAGCTGGGCGAGATGTACGAGCTGGATGCCATCGCCGCCGTCGTCCTGGGCGGCACCAGCCTGATGGGCGGCCAGGGCAACATCCCCGGCACGGTGCTGGGAGCGTTCACCTTCGGCGTGCTCAACAACGGCCTGTCGCTGATGGGGGTGGATCAGTACTGGCAGTGGGTGCTCAAAGGTCTGGTCATCATCGGCGCGGTGATGCTGGACAGGCTGAAGAAGTAGCGTGGGGCTACACGGAGCCGAAGCGATCCAGGAAGGCCCGCGCGTTGGCTACGAGGACTTGCTCGACCCGCTCCTCGTCCAGCCCAGCCCCGAGCAGAATGCCGCCGGCCGACTCCTTGCTGAGCAGATCCTCAGGCGAGTGAGCGTCGGAGCCGAGCAGGAGTTTGGCGCCGGCGAACAAGGCCACTGCGGCCACGTGGCCGTTCGAGTAGCAGTGCCCCTTGCGCGCAGTGATCTCCAAGAAGACCTCGTTGGCCGCGGCCAGCTCGGCTTGCTGCTCCGTGAGCAGGCCCGGGTGGCACAGGTAGGCCACGTCGGGGCACTGCACGGCGGCCAGGTTCGTGCCAGGGCAGGTGGGCTCGACGGGGGTCTCGCCGTGGACGGCCACGTAGTGCGCGCCGGCGGCCCGGGCCTTCTGCGCCAGCTCGGGAATGGACTCGGGGGGTACGTGGGTCAGCTCCACGCCGACGAGCACCGTTATGTCCCAGTGACGGCCCACCAACTCCGCGTCCTCCCGACACTCGCGTACGATGCGCTCCAGGCTCCCCGCGCCCGAGTGGTCGGTCAGGCCGATGGCGTCGTAGCCGGCCACCTCCGCGCGGCGAACTAGCTCCACCGCCGTGAGCACGCCGTCGCTGAGGCACGTGTGGGTGTGGAAGTCGCAGAGCATGGTGTGGGTCAAGCGCCCGGCTGCCGACGGTGAGCGCTCAGGCTTGACGCAGAACGACCCGTATTGTACGGTGGCGGGCCATTGTTGTCAAAGGAAGCGGGAAGGACTCTGGAAGAGGGTGGCTGACGCGACCGGGGGCACTCCATGTACCTGATGGACACACACGTGCACAGCCGCCGCTACAGCCTGTGCGGCACGCAGAGCATGGAGGACAACATCCGCCGGGCGGCGGAGTTGGGCCTGCACGGATTCTGCATCACTGAGCACCATCACCGCTGGCACGAAGAGGAGATCGAGGAGGCCAGGCAAAGGGCGGGGGACATCGAACTTGTCATCTTGCCGGGCCAGGAGGTCACCTGCGTGGGCGAATACGGCCGCGGCAACGGTGACCTTATCGTGTTTGGCTGCCGCGAGCAGTTCGCGGCCCAGACCTCGGTGGATGGTCTGATTGAGCGCGTGCACGAGGTCGGCGGGATCGTCATCGCCGCCCACCCCATGCGAGATGGCATGGGCGTTGGCGAGGCTGCGTTCGAGCTAGTGGGCCTGGACGGCTTCGAGGTGTACAACCTGAATCAGTCGTTCGAGCAATCCGAGCGTGCCCTGGAGATCGCCGACGAGCTGGACCTGATCCCCACCGCCGGCAGCGACGCCCACGCCGCCCACCAACTCGGCCTCTACACCATGGCCTTCGCTGACCCCGTGCGGACCGAGGCCGAGTTCATCGAGGCGCTGCGCGCCCGCGCCTTCAGCATTGACGATAACCTCACCGGCAGTCCCCACCCCGTCTAGTTGCGCGCCCTAGCCGCGGCATGCGTCCGCGAGCGCCGTGAAGAGCGCGCGGGCGTGCTCGTGGCCCGCCGTCATGTGCTCGGGGTGCCACTGCACGCCGATGCAGAAGGGATGCGAGGGCAGCTCGGCGGCCTCGATCAGCCCGTCAAACGTGTGCCCCGTTGCGCTGAGGCCCTCGCCCAGGTCGCGGATCCCCTGGTGGTGGAAGGTGTTGGTGTCCACGCTGCCCGCGCCCATGAGCTGCGCCGCCCGGCTGTCGCAGGCCAACTCGACCACGTGGGTGGGGTAGCCCCAGGGCGCGCGCTGGCGATGGCGTACGGCGTTGGGCACCTCAGCAGGGATGTCCTGGTATAGCGTTCCGCCCAGCACCACGTTCAGCGACTGGAGACCTCGACAGACGCAGAGCATCGGCACCTGGCGCTTCAGGGCGGCGGGGATGATGGCCAGGTCAAGCCCGTCGCGGAGCGGGTCTATGCGCCCCAGCGCCGTCGAGGGCTCCTGGCGGTAGTGACGGGGGTCCATGTCGTCGCCGCCGGAGACGATCAGGCCATCCACAGACTCCAGGTAGACGGCGATCAAGTCGTCCTCGCCCCGACAGGGCAGCAGCACGGGTGCCCCGCCGGCCTCGACAACCGACCGCACGTAGTCGCGGTTCTGGAAGTCCTGCTCCATGGGGACCAGGCTCTTGTCGGCCGGGCTTGACAGGCGCGTGTCGCAGCAGATGCCGATGACGGGCCTCATGAGAGCCTCCGGTCGTCAGAATCAGCCGGCGGCCACAGACTACCACAAACGAATCACGAGGGGAACGGCCACTGGCCTATGCGGTGGGCCGCCGGCGGGCAAGCCAAGTGATTTGAATCACACCGGGTCTCGGCAACGGCTCGCTCGTTCGTGCGTTCTCCTCCGTGGAAGCTCGTGCACTCGCGCGGCCCGGGGAGGAATCGCGGCGGTCGCGAGGAAGTAGCACCGACGTCCCCGAGGCGCAATCATCATGGTACGAAGTCGAACGTGAAGGAAGGGAGAACTGATGACTCGCACTTTGACTCTGGCTGTGTGTGCCGGGCTGGTCGCAGCCGTGCTGGCAGGGCTGATGGTGGCCTGTGCGCAGGAGAAGGACGAGGAGGGCTGGATCTCGCTGTTCAACGGCAAAGACAAGACCGGTTGGAGGCTCAAGAACCCCAACGGCGCTGATGGCTGGTCGGTCGTCGAGGGCGTCCTCATCAACAAGCCACCCAGCACGGACCTGGTGTGCGCAACCAAGATGATGGACCACGAGCTGCACGTCGAGTTTAGGATCCCCCCGAACAGCAACAGCGGCGTGTATCTACAGGGGCGCTACGAGATCCAGATAGACGACGCCAAGAAGCGGGGCGACAACCTGGACCAGCACATGTGTGGGGCCATCTACGGCCGCATTGCGCCCTCCAAGAACGTGGCCAAGGACCCCGGCGAGTGGCAGACCTACGACGCCAAGTTCATCGCCGCACGGCTGGACGAGGACGGCAACAAAGTCGAGAACGCACGCGTCACGCTGGTCTTCAACGGCGAGAAGGTGATTGATGACCAGGAGATCGCCGGTGTAACCGGGGCGGCTCTGGACAACAAGGAAGGCACACCCGGTCCTCTCTACCTCCAGGGCAACCACGGCGCGGTGGAGTACCGCAACATCCGCTGGCGGCCGCTGAAGGCCGAGTAGGGGCTGCACACCAGCACCGCACCCACATGTGTATGACGGGCGGCATGACGCGCCCGGAGGCTA
>JBHIEF010000218.1:0-6816 GCA_046760465.1 Armatimonadota bacterium
ACCACCATCCTGCGCATCCGCCTGTCGCGGCCACAAAGCCGTGGCGGATGAGGCCGGCGCCCGTGGCGGACCTCGTGGGAGGACCGGCGCCGTGCGCGGGCGAAAGCGACGCACGCACTCCGTCTCTGTTGCGAGGTGCCGAGGGAGCGGGCTCCGGTCAGCGGGGAGGATGAGAGATGAACGCCGCACGGCCGGCGGGTTGTCGTGGCTCGCCCGCCTTCGTGGGCCTCCGGCTCGTACTAGCCGCGGTCGCGCCTTTGTGTGCCTGGGACTCGACGGCGGCCCAGATTGCGCGTGAGCGGGCGGATCAGTTCGCCCACTACGCGCTGTTCGCCCGGGCGGCGGAGGCGTATCGCCAGCTGCTGCGAGAGGCGCCCGACGATGTGGAGCTGAAGCTGGCGCTCGCGGAGGTCCTGTACCGCGACAGACGCTTGATGGAAGCCGAGCGCGAGTGCGCGGCCATACTGCAAGCGCCCGCGACGCCGGCGCAGAAGGCCCGCGCGCACGTTTGCCTGGGCGACGTGTACCGCAGGCTGATGTGGAGACCGGAAGCCCGCGAGCAGTATGCCAAGGCGCGCGGGCTGACTGAATTCGGCGTCGGCGAAGACTTCGGGAACATCGAATTCCGAGTGAAACGAGGCCTGGGGCTGCTGGAGTGGGATCGGGCAGAGAGTGCGAGGACCATAGTGTGCTTTCCGCCGCGTTCCCCCGTCAGGCCCGACGCTCCGGCCCTGGCGCGCTACATAGACACCCGCATCGCGAGCATGGAGGAGTACGGCGGAGGCCGGTTCACGGGCAAACTGGAGGTCTACTGCTTCTCGAATATGGAGCAGTGGGACGACATCCTCGGCGGGGGCGGCTGGAGCTTCGGATCGCCCCAGGAGAAGACCGTTTACATCAAGCGCGGCTGGACGTTCTTCAACCTGATGCGCATTCTGGAGTTCTACATCGGCAACGAGGACATGAAGGACGTCCCTCACTCGACCTTCGTGACCTTCGGCTTCGCGGCGGCGTTCTGCGGCAGCGAGGCTTGGGCGCGGCGCATCCCGCTACGGACCGCCTTCCTGAAGCGCCGCGGCAGCATACCGCCCCTGACCGATCTTCTGGCCTCCACAACTGAGAGCAACACCATGGGAGCCTTGGGGGCCTCGTTCACCTGGTACTTGATCCGCACCTACGGCGCCGAGAACTACAACGAGTTCTGGAAGGCCTTCAACGAGAGCGACAACCCGCTGGAAGACGTGTACGGCAAGACCGTGGCACAGATGGAGGCCGAGTGGCATAGCACCATACGGTAGGCGGCCAGCCCGACGGTGAAATGCCGCACTGCTCGGCGCGCGAAAGGCGGTATAATAGCGCGGGCCTCGTGACGGGGGCCCGTGGCTGACGGTCCAGAAGGCGGGGGCCACGCACCATGAAGGGTCCGTGCCCACACCGGTACATCGAACGCGGGCGGACCTTCTGCCGCATCGCCATCGTGGAGCGGCGTTACTGCACCACTGAGGTGACGCCGCAGGCCTGTGCCCAGTGCCAGGTGCCACAGGTGATGGAGGACCACCCCTGTCGGCACATGGACCTGGGCGTGGAGATTGACGAGTACGGCGGGGTCAAGTCCATCGAGACCTTCGCCGCCGCCTGCACCGTGACCGTCGAGCGTCTGCTCAGCGTCAATGACTGCCGGGAGGACGTCTGCCCCCATTTCAAGCCCCGTGATGAGGCCGAGTAGCCCATGGCCGACAACGACATCGCTGATCTGCTGCGGCGAGTGAAGAGCGGCGAGGTGGACATTGACGAGGCCCTTCACGAGGTCAGGAACTTCCTTTTCGAGGACATTGGCTTCGCCAAGTTGGATCACCACCGCGTGCTGCGTCAGGGCTTCCCCGAGGTCATATTCTGCCAGGGCAAGAGCACCGACCACATCGTCGCCATCGCCAAGCGCCTGGAGGCCCGGGGCGGGACCATCCTGGCCAGCCGCGCCACCCCGGAGCAGTACGAGGCGCTGCGCGAGGCCGTCCCGGGGGCGGTCTACCATGAACAGGCCCGCCTGGTCTCCTTCGGCGACCCTTCGCCCCAGCCGCCCTCCGGCGGGCGGCCGGTGCTGGTCATCACGGCTGGCACGGCCGACATCCCAGTGGCCGAAGAGGCGGCCGTCACCGCCGAGATGACCGGCGCCCGCGTCGAGCGCCTGTGGGACGTGGGCGTGGCCGGGATACACCGCCTGCTGCGGCACCGCGAGCTGCTGGACGACGCCGAGGTCATCATCGTCGTCGCGGGCATGGAGGGCGCTCTGGCCAGTGTGGTCGGCGGCCTGGTGGACAAGCCCGTCATCGCCGTCCCCACCAGCGTCGGCTACGGGGCCAGCTTCGAGGGCCTCGCCGCCCTGCTGGCCATGCTCAACGCGTGCGCAGCCGGCGTCGTTGTGGTCAACATAGACAACGGATTCGGCGCCGGCTACTTCGCCGGGATGTTGGCGCGTCGCTCCCGCCAATCGCCCCAGGCCTGAGGCCTCCGTTTCTGCTCGCCCCTTCGAACCTTTCCTGCGCCTGAAGTGTCCAAAGGGCAGTTCGGGCCGATGTCTCGGCCTGCGCAGCGCCCTTCTGAGGGTCCGCATCTCAACTACGCTACCACGGGTGTCATGCCATGCCGCACTTGCGGGTGTTCCTGCCGCTTCTACTAGCTTCGCTGGTGCTGACCGTCGGGCCGCCGCCGGCTCGCCCCGCCGACGAGACGGAGGCCGGGCCAGATGCAGGCGAGGCGGCAGAAGTGCCTGCCGTGGCCCCGCAGCCGCTGACGCGCGAGCAGCAGAAGCGAGTCAACGCGCTGCTGAAGGCCGCCGACGACAACTTCCTGCGGTGCAGGCTGGAGAGGGCGGAGGCCGACTACCGAGAGGTGCTCTACATCGCCCCCCTCCATGTGCACGCCCAGCGCCGTCTTGCCGACTGCCTCATCGGGCGCGAGCGCTATCCGGAGGCGCTCCAGGCCTACGAGCGGCTACAGGGCCTCCAGGCCGACGGCGAGGAGGATCGGGCGTACGTGGCCGACCTCGACGAGGCGCTGGCCCTGGCTCGCGAGTGCGTTGAGGAGTTGGTGCCCCACGAGCGCTCCATGCCCCTGGCCGACGTGGAGAAGCGGGCCTTCCGGGACCAGGCCGTGCGCGAGGCTACCATCTACAGGGAGGCCAAGGACTACGGCTCGGCCCTCAGGGCCATGGGCTACGCGGAATGGATGGGCCGGGACATCGGCGCCCCACTGGAGGGCCACGCCTACAACGACCTGGTGGTGGAGGCCGTCAAGTATCACATGGAGGGCGGCAACGACCCGGCCATCGCCGGCCTCTTCGACCTGGCGGATTTCCTGGGCATCCACTCGCAGGAGCGGGCTGAGCTGGAGACGCAGTTCGAGATAAGCACTAAAGGCGAGGCCAAGCGGATCGCGGCCGCCGCGGCGCCGTACCTGAGCGCGCTGGACGAGGAGGTCCAGGCCCGCAAAGTGATGGACGCGGCCAGGGAGAAGGAGCGCCGGCGCTCAGCCCTGGAGCGCATCAAACTCGTGTTCAGTGGGCTGATTCAGGACCTGATGGGCTACCGGCGCTACCGCGCCGCCCTGGCCACCAGGCCTCCGCCAACTGCGCCGCAGGAGACCAAGAAGTACGTCCACACCTCCTCCCGCCGCCTCGACTACGGCCAGATCGTGCAGCTCAACGAGGTGGACGCGGCCCTATATGCCGCCCAGCCGCTGCTCTTCCGCATGACCCCAGGCGAGTGGCAGGCGCGCGCCGCACTGAGCGGGTATCCGCAGCGCGAGCCCCACCTCCCCAAAGGGATCAAGAACGGCCAGTTCGTGGTCGCCATGGAGCGCGATGAGGGCGACCTGAGGCACTACTACTTCCTTCTCGACGACCTTAGCGACCCCAGGGCACAGGTGCTGGGCCGCTACGCCACCCGCAGCGACGCCGAGCAGGCCCTGGAGTTCTACGCCGTCACCGACTACAAGTTCACCGAGGCCACCTATGCCCACGAATAGGCTGCTGATGCGAGTGCCGCTTATCCTGGCCGCGCTGACCATCGTGACAGGCCAGTGCCTGGCCGCGGCGCCACCGGCCGAGCGCCGGTACTTCAACGGCATGAGGTTCCTGGAGGATGGCCGCGAGGGCTTGGCCATCGAGTACTTGGAGAAGGTGGCGCGCGCGCCCGAGGTGGATCTGGGCACGGGCAAGTACAAGGACATCGCCTTCCGCAAGGAGCTGGTTCAGCTCCTGGTCAACGAGGGCGTCACCGGCCTGGACCCCAGCTTCAACATAGCCAACTTCGGCGAGGCCCTGCGGGCGCGGGCGCACACCCGCCTGGGTGAGATCCACATGGCCCGGGGCGACTACGACCGGGCCCTCTCTGAGCTTAAGCGCGCCACGCTCAGCGATCCCGAGTACCCCATGGGCCATTGCCGCACGGCGCAGGTGCTGCTGGCGAAGGGCGACCTGACGGCCGCCATCAAGGCCGCTAAGCAGGCCTATCTGCTCAGTCCCACCTACGGAGAATACCGCCGCACCTACGCCACCGCCGTGGCCAAAGAAGCGACTGGGCTCTACGAGAAGGGCCAAACCGGCCTGGCCCGCATGGCCTACGAGTTCGCCTTCCAGATAGACCCACTCAACCCCGAGGCCATGGCCGAGTATGGGTGGCTTCTCTACGTGGGCAAGGAGCAGCGCGTCACGGCCGACGATCCCGGCGCCAGGGCCATCCGCGAATACACCAAGTTCAAGGGTGTCTACCTCATCGAGCAGGCCACCCAAATGGCCCCCTCCAACCCCAGGTATCACCTGATGCTCGGCCGCGTGTATGACCGCGAGGCCCAGTGGAAGCTCTCCCTGGCCAGCTACAAGCGGGCTCTCGAGACCGCCAACGGCTCTCTGGAGGCGGCTCTGGGAGCCGCACGCGCCTTCAACGGCCTGGGCGCCTTCGAGTCTGCCATCGCGATGGTCAGGCAGGCAGCGCGTGCGGAAAACGACGCCGAGGCTTATGTCGAGCTGGCGGCGGCCTACCGTGGCAACGAGCAGTACGGCGCCGCCGTGGCCTCCGCCCAGGATGCGATCAACGCCGATGAGCGATCCGCCCGGGCCCACTACGAGTGCGGCCTGGCGCTGCGCTGTCAGGGGCGGACCGAGGGCGCGCTGGCAGCCTTCAGGCGCGCGGAGCAGCTCGACCCGAAGGGCGAGATCGGCCTCAAGTCGCGCGTGCAGATGCTCCAGCTCAAGTCCATAAAGCGCGTGCGCTCCCGCTGAGGACACTGGCCGACCTCGGCGTGTGCACGGCCTGTGAGCACCGAGCCTTCATGGCCAGGGCCTCAACCGGAGGTTGTGCCGATTCAGCGCCGGCGGGGTGGGTTGGGGAGTCGGCACACTGAGGGCTGCGGACTCACACCACCTCCAGTCCAGCGCCAAGTCCGCACAACCTGGACTTCCTTTTCGCAGCGACCTGAGTCTGGATGGTTGCTTGCAGCGCTGCCTGTGTCCACCGTCACGTCCCGCCTGAAGCGTGCCCCTACGCCTCCCTGCGCAGCCTCAGGCGCCCGGTCCGTGAGTTGACGCCGGTCACGGTTAGCCGCCAATGGGGGCGAGGTACACTGGCGATGGGAGTGGCCTACAAACCAAGAACGGAGGTGTCGGCAATGCTGCGCAAGACAGTCGTCGCAATCGGCGTTCTCGCGCTGTTCGCAGGGATCAGCTACGCCGGCTACCGGGGGCTGACTCCCATCCGCACCGCCTCTTACAAGGCATCCGGTCGCATCGGCTCGCGACAGGAGCGCGTCTTCCACGAGTACCTGCGCGAGGGCACCTACCTGATCAGCCTCTACGGTTCCAGTGGTCGCGTCTGGCGGTCCCACGAGATCGGCGGCTTCTGGGACTTCCTGCTGTTCGGACGAGGCCGTGGCCGCGATGACCACGGTCTACGGGCCCGCGAGGCCGACGAGGACGAGGTCGGCGCACGCGGCTACACCAGTGACGGCAAGCTCCGCTACGGCGCCCGCTCGATAGACCGCGACTTCGACGACGACATCGAGGTCGAGCGGCACTACTCCGGCGAGGGCAAGCTCGACGCCGTGCGCCCGAAGGGTCTGCCCCTGGGCCGCGACGGCGACGTGGGGGCTAGGGGCCTCGGTCGAGACGGCCGTGGCGGCCGCGACTACGGCTGGCGCCACGACCTACCCAGCCGCCACCGCGGCGGCCCGGACGTGGACCTGTACATCTTCAACCACTACGGCAACCTGGTGGCCGTCTCGGACAGCTACGAGAGCTCCGAGTCGGTTCTGCTTCGGGTCCACAACTACCGCGACCGCTGGCTCGAGTTCGTCGTCCACTCGGCCCGCGGTTCCGGCAGCTTCTACCTCACCGTGGTGCGCATCTAGCACCACGCGCACCGGCCGCACACAGAACACGGGGACCAGGGCGATCGCCCTGGTCCCCGTCTTCATCCGCCGAAGTGTCCGCCTCTAGCCCCGTGTTACCTCGATGTTGTCCCACCACAGGTACGTGCGGAAGGTGCGCAGGCCGATGAGGCCCTGGGCGTGCGGAACACCTCCAGCGCCGTCGCGTGCCACAGCTCGCCCGACCGCCCCTCGCGCTCGAAGTCCCGTCCCTCGACGAACTGATCGAGGTCGATGACGAGGCAGACGACCGCGCCTTCGGTTCCGAAGCGCTCAGATCGCATTCGGCAGAAGGCGTGAGCCATCCGGGGTTTCAGAGCCGTCCACAGGCCCTTCTTGTGGAACAGGCCGTGCTCCAGGATCTTCTCCGCTTGTTCTTCTTCCAGGCCATTGCTC
>JBHIEF010000219.1:0-6697 GCA_046760465.1 Armatimonadota bacterium
CCTCGTCAACCTCCTGGTGGTGGAGGAGCCCGGAGCCGTGTCCCGGGAGGAGATCGCCCGCGTCCTGGCGCCCGACGGGGTCGCGTATCTCGGCCGAGGCGACCGTCGCTCCCTGAGCGTCAAGCCGAGACCGGAAACCACCGACGACTGGACTCACGCGCTCCACGACGCGACCAACAACGCCGTTGCCCGCGATGAGGTCGTAGGCCCTCCACACCACCTCCAATGGGTAGCAGGCCCCAGGAACGCGAGGCACCACGAGAGGCTGGCGAGCATCAGTGTAGTCGTGTCAGCCCGCGGCCGGCTCTTCTACATCGTGGACGAGGCCCCGACCGCCTCCGTGCTCCTACGCCCCCGCTGGATGCTGGTCGCCAGGGATGCCTACAGCGGCGTCGTCCTGTGGAAGCGCAAGGTGGGCAGGTGGGAATCGCACCTGCGAGCATTCCGCTCCGGCCCGCCCGCGCTGTCTCGGCGCCTCGTGGCGACCGGTGACCGGGTGTACGCTACCTTGAGCTACGGGGCGCCGGTGGCCGCGCTCGACGCGGCCTCCGGGGAGACGGTGCGGACCTACGACGGCACACAAGGCGCCGAGGAGATCCTGTACGACGACGGCGTTCTCTACGTGGCGATCGCCCCGCCGCCGGATGCGAGTGCCAGTCGGACGGGGGTGGACCCGGGCAGGACCGTCGCCGCGGCGAGCGCTGCAACCGGCGACGTCCTGTGGAGCAGGACCGAGTTCCGACCCATGCCCACGACGCTCGCGGTGTCGGGGGGCCGGCTGTTCTTCCTCGACGCTCGTGGAGTGGTCGCCCTGGATGCCCGGACGGGCAAGGACCTGTGGCGTTCGCCGCGGGAGGTCGCCCTTAGGCGGCCGGGGTGGTCGGCCCCAACGCTCGTCGTGCACGACGACGTGGTCCTGTGTGCGGACCGGGATGTGGAACCGTCCCCCGACATGGACGAGAAGACGGGGCAGAAGATCGCGCGGTGGCTGGCCGACGGCGGTGCGACCGGCGAACTGGTGGCGCTCTCAGCCGAGACCGGCCAGAAGCTCTGGTCGTGCCGCTGCGCCGAGACGTACCATGCCGCGATTGACGTGTTCGTGGTGGACGGGCTCGTGTGGGTGGGCCAGAGCCGGTCGCGCACCAACGCCGACTTCACCGAGGGTCGCGACCTGCACACGGGCGAGGTCAAGCGGCGCATCGCCACGGACGAGGCCTTCGAGACGACCATGCCGCACCACCGCTGCCACCGGAACAGGGCCACGAGCCGCTACATCGTGACCGGCAGGACGGGAGTCGAGTTCATTGACGTTCGGTCGGGGGACTGCTTCCGGCATCACTGGACGCGCGGGACCTGTCAGTTCGGCTTCCTTCCCTGCAACGGTCTGCTCTACGTCCCCCCGCACGCGTGTGCCTGCTACATCGAATCCAAGCTGGCCGGTTTCTACGCGCTGGCCCCGAAGCGGGAACCGAGGGCCGCCGCTGGCGAGGCAGCAGCCCCGCTCGCCCGCGGCCCCGCCTACGACGAGGTTTCGCTCGACGAGCGGGGCTCCGCGGTTGCAGCTGAGGACGAATGGCCCACCTATCGCCACGACCCGTCGCGCAGCGGCGGCACGACGTCGGCTGTTCCCGCTGAGTTGGCACCCCTCTGGCAGGCCAATCTCGGCGGGCGGTTGACCAGCCCCGTCGTCGCAGAGGGTCGCGCGTTCGTCGCCTCAGTGGACACCCACACGCTCCACGCCCTGGACGCACAGCGGGGAACGCCGGCCTGGGAGTTCACTGCGGGAGGTAGGATCGACTCGCCGCCCACCGTTCACAGGGGGCTGGTGGTCTTCGGTTCGGCGGACGGCTACGTGTACTGCCTTCGGGCTTCCAATGGGGAGCTCGCCTGGCGATTCCGGGCGGCGCCGGAGGACCGGCGCATCGTCGCCTTCGGCCAGCTAGAGTCGGTCTGGCCGGTACATGGCGCCGTGCTCGTCCGGGATGATGCTGCGGCAGGCTCAGGGCGGGCGGCCGTCTACTGCGCCGCCGGACGGTCTTCATACCTCGACGGCGGCGTGTACCTGTATCGCTTGGACTTGGCCACGGGCAGGAAGCTGTCCGAGCGCTGCCTCTACAGCCGCGACCCGCAGACGGGGAAGCAGCCGCAGGAGCCGGCGATGTTCGAGATGCCCGGCGCGCTGCCAGACGTCCTCTCAAGCGATGGCCCCCTCGTTTACATGCGGAAGCTGGCGTTCGACGCGCGTACGCTACAACCGCGCGATACGCAGCGGCACCTCTACAGCCCGGCCGGCTTTCTGAACGACGACTGGTGGCATCGGACCTATTGGATCTACGGGACGCACTTCTACTCCGGCTACATCGGCTGGTACTTCGCGGGCCGGGAGGCCCCGGCCGGGCGCCTGCTTGCCTTCGACGAATCCTCCATCTACGGCTACTCCTACCAGCCGGGCTTCTATCGGGGCTCGACCGGACGGGAGTACCACCTTTTCGCGACGGACAGGCGGAATCAGGTCTCCCAGGACCCGCCTGACTACGCCCGTGCGAGCCACGACTACCCACACTCAGGCCAGGGCAAGTTCAGGGTGCAATTCCAGTGGACGCAGGAATCGCCGCTTCTCGTCCGTGCGATGGTGCTCGCCAACCAGACGTTGTTCGTCGCGGGCCCGCCGGAGCGCGCGCTGCGGTCAGTGTCGGCCTTCGAGGGCAAGGAGGGAGCCGCTCTCCGCGCCGTCTCCGCAGCCGACGGAACCACGCTGCGGGAGTACCAGCTCGACGCACTGCCGGTCTATGACGGCATGGCGGCGGCGCACGGCCGCCTGTACATCGCGACGGCAGATGGGCGCTTGCTGTGCGCGGGCGGGCAGCAGGAGGCCCGGCAACGGCCCGTCGCTGGCGCGACGTTCCTGCGCGAGCCACCCACTGATGAAGAGCCAGAGGCCCGCAGGCCCGTGGAGCCCGGGCTGGCGGGCTACTGGAAGCTCGACGGCCACGAGGAAGAGACGGCGAGGGACAGCTCGGGGCTGGGCAACGATGCCGAGGTCTACGGCCGATGGGTGAAAGGCGAGTTCGGCACGTGCCTATTCCTGGACGGCACTGCGGGGGCGCTGACGATCGCGGACGGGCCCCATCTGCACTTCGGTGTGTCCGACTTCAGCCTGATGTTCTGGGTGAAGCCGGATCGCCTCGACACGCGGATCATGGGCAAGGAGCGCTTTCCGAAGACCTGGTGGGTCATCAACCTGCTCGCGGACGGCCGCGTGGAGCTGGTCCTCGGCGAGACTCAGGCCGAGGGGAAGACGGTCCGCCCGGCGTCCAAGACTGCGCTGGCAACGGACCGATGGACGCACTTGGCCTTCGTGGTGGACAGGAAGGGCGCCGCGGTGAGGTGTTATGTAAACGGTGCACTAGACAGCACCACGCCCATTCCCGCGACGCTGACGGGTAGCCTCAGCGTCCAGGGCACGGACCTCGTGGTCCCCTCGGCCCACAAGCCGTTCGTGGGGCTCTTCGACGAACTCAGGATCTACAAGCGCGCCTTGACAGCGGACGAGGTCGAGGCCAGGTGGGAGAGCGAGAGGCCGAGAAGATCCAGCGTGAGCTTCAGGGATGTCTGGCAGTAGCTGCGTCGGCCGAGTGCTCAGGAAGCTGTTCCCATTGGCGTCTAACCGCGAATTCTAGGGCGCCCAAGCGCCCTTTGCACCGGCCTTGCCTGCTGCCTGACAGGGATATGTGGCGCCCACGGCAAACCTGCACGTCAGATGGGCGGCTGCTTGGCCCACGAAGGAACGACACGCGTCTGACACGGGCAATTTCGGCGAACGGAGGCACATGCAATGACCGCACGGGAGAACGACGTGGCGATTCTGGCCCTTGCCCTGGTCTGTCTGGGGTCGGCGGCGCAGGGACAGGAGTGGACCCGGTTCCGCGGCCCGAACGGCCAGGGGATCAGCCGCGAGCCCACGATGCCCGTCAAGTGGACGGAGGCGGACTATGACTGGCAGGCGGATCTCCCCGGCGTGGGCCACTCCTCGCCAGTGATCTGGGGGGACAGGGTCTTCGTCACCAGCGGAGACCAGGAGGCCCAACGCTTCTACGTGCTGGCCTTCAGCGTATCCGACGGCAAGGAGTTGTGGCGCAGGGAATACCCCGTCACTCCTTATGCGATGAACAGAGCGAACAGCTACGCCACCGGCTCGCCCTCGGTGGACGCGGACCACGTCTACGCGGTGCTCCCAACCCCCGAGAACACGCTCCTCATCGCGCTGGACCACGAGGGGCGGGAGGTCTGGACCAGCAACTTCTCCGGCGTCTACTCCCAGCACGGGCCGGCCAGCTCGACCGTGGTGGTGGGCGACCTGGTCGTGTTCAGCCACGAGCAAAGGAGCCGCCCGGAGGGCGATGGCGAGCAGAGCGCCTGGATCGCGGTTGACCGGAAGACGGGCCAGGTCCGATGGACCTGCGAGAGGGAAAGCGGCAGCAAGGTCTCCTATTCGACGCCCTGCGTGTACACTCCCGAGGGCGGACCGCCCCAGTTGCTGTTCACCAGCAACGCTCACGGGATAACGGGCGTGGACCTCGAGACCGGCCAGGTCATCTGGGAGGCTAAGTCGGCGCTGCCGATGCGAGTGGTGAGCTCGCCCGTCATCGCCGGCGACCTGGTGATCGGCACCTGTGGCACGGGCGGGGCCGGCCTCCGCCTGGTCGCTGTCCGCGCGGGGACGGGAGACGATCCCGCCGTCGGCGAGGAAGTCTACGAGACCCGCGGCGCTCAGGCGCCTTACGTGCCGACCCCGCTGGCCGTGGATGGCTTGCTCTTCACGTACCACGACCGAGGCGACGTCTCCTGCATGGTGGCCGCCACTGGCGAGGTACTCTGGAGCGAGAAGCCCGGCGGGCAGTTCTACGGATCGCCGGTCTGGGTGGACGGCAAGCTCTACTGCATCACTAGGAAGGGCGACGTAGTAGTCCTCAGAGCGTCCCGTTCTTATGAGCTGCTCGCGGTCAATCCGCTGGGCGAGGCGAGCTACGCCACGCCGGCCGTCGCCGGCGGGAGGATGTTCCTGCGGACGTTCTCCCAGTTGATCGCGCTCGGAGCAGCGACGTGAGATGCAGTGCGCCGGTCAGATGGCCGTGGGACCGTGTCTCCCCGTCAAGCGTCAATGGGACCGGCGTGCAGGGCGCTCACGCGGCCCAGAACACGCGGGCATGGGCCGCGGAGCGACGGTCTCGCGCCTACTTGAGCGGCGCAGCTAGGGCGAGGGCCTGCGCGTCTCGCCTATCCGCGTGTCCAGTTCTCCACGGCCGCCCGTCGACAGGCGGAACGGATTGGCGATTCCCTTGGCAAAGCCACTCCGGTAGGGGACCCTCTCCCTGAGCTCGGCACGGCGCGAGA
This sequence comes from Armatimonadota bacterium, assembly GCA_046760465.1. Lineage (GTDB taxonomy): Bacteria > Armatimonadota > Zipacnadia > JAUWAU01 > JBHIEF01 > JBHIEF01. The sequence goes on from JBHIEF010000219.1 coordinate 5,395, forward strand.
AGAAGTCGTAGAACGACATCTCCTCAGTAGTCAGGAGTTGATCGGAGACGACGATGGTGGCAACGCGGAATCTCTTCTGAGACAACTGGACATCTGGGTCTCGCGGACCGACCCTGGCGACAATGTCCTCAATGGTCACGCGGGTGACTGGTCCAGAGAACAGTGCATTGGGTAAGGGCGTCTGGTCCTGGTTGTCGAAGACGAAGTGCGGCTCCACCTGGTCGGCCGGCAGCAGGCCCATGAGGTAGAGCTCCAAGTCATTGAAGACGCTCATCTCTTCTCTGGAGATGCTGGCAAGTCTGAAGTTGTCGCCCTCAGGCACAAGCTGGAAGGGGAAGTCGCCGCCCTCTCCCCCTCCGCCGCCGATGGAGAAGCCTATCATTCCGCAGGCAACGTCTGACAGCGGCCAGTGTGGGATGCCAGATTCGAAGGCGGTGTCGTGCAGGAAGTTGATCCATTGATGGGCCAGCTCATGCTGGTAAGCCTTCGATGCGCCGTCAAAGAAGTACGAAATGGGGAATAGCGTGATCCCCAGGAGCCTGCCGTCGCTCCCGTACTCGCGGGTATTGTCGAACCGCCGCATCCCCAGGCCTTTGGCCGCGTTCTTCACCTGGAAGTGGTACCGATTGCCACGCACGGCCGGCAGCGGCATGAAGTTGAGGAAGTCGTAGTCGTCTCTGCAGATGCGATAGAACTTCTGTGCCCATGACCGGGCGCGGAAGCGTTCGGGACGGACCTTGCCCACTAGATTCACAAGGTGCGCCGACGCCTGGGCATGGCGGCCGATTCGCTCAACGCTGACGAGCGGGATCGCCCCGGTGAACACCTCGGCGAAAACGTTGATCCGCAGTGCTTCATTCGCCCCGTCGTAGAGCTTGCAGTATCCGACGAACGGGCGGAAGACGTCGTCAGGTCCGAGCTTGCTGGTGATCCGCCTCGCCTGAAGGGCGATCGCATGGACGTTGTCGTCCGCGACGCGATCGCCGCCAGTGCCATCATCGGACATCTGAAGCTCGGTCCCGTCGCATTCGAGCACGACCCTCGTGGGATTGCCCCTGACCCGAGCCTCGAACACGACTGGCTCGGTGCGGTCGTGGCGCATCACATGAGGGACGAATCGGAATCCGACGATGTCCGGCGTCTGATCGCGGGCCGCTAACGAAGTCCCCTGACAGCCGATACCGGCCAACAGCAGGGCCGCCAGCATGGCACGCACCTGGTGTTGTGGTCGCATAGCCAAGCACCTCGCGCGGGGGTCAGTTGGTGGCAGGCCGCCAGTCGTCGTCCGCCGAGTTCAGGCCGG
>JBHIEF010000220.1:0-6653 GCA_046760465.1 Armatimonadota bacterium
CCGTGGAGTGGTCGTTCCCGGCCAGCAACCTCACCTGGATCCACCCCGACAAGCAGCAGGGCCGCCTGGACACCGAGCAGGGGCTGTTCTACTGGCGGGCCTACCTCCGCGCCAGATACGCCGGCGACCTCGCTGCGCTGAACCAGAACTACGGCACCGAGTACGCGGACTTCGGGGACGTGTCCATCGTGGACTACGACTACGACTTCCAGGCCAAGCGCTACGCCGACCCCGACGCCAAGATCCTCGACTACCAGGACTTCCGCGAGTGGGCCTCCATGCGCTACTTCCGCCCCCAGATCGCCGCCATCCGCGCCGCCGACCCTAACCACCGGGTCACCATCAGCAACCACAGCCGCCGGCCCATCGGCCTGTGGGAGGGCGCCGCCCGCCACTTCATGGGCTTCAGCGTGCCCGAGCAGTCCGACCTGGTGGACTACCTCACCAGCCACGACAACAACAGCGAATCCAGGCTCCGCGAGGGGCAGACCATCGAGGACGTGGTGCACGCCTCCATCCTGCGCACGCGCTTCTGCAACGCCGTCAAGCTGATGCCCGTCATCATCGAGGAGTTCACCTTCGCCTCGCCTGACGAGGCGCGCGTGGCCGAGGGCCAGGAGCGGATGGTCCTGGGCACCATCGGCCACGCCTCGGGCTGGATGAACTGGTACATGCAGTACCCCACGGCCCCCAACCAGGCCGACATGGAGGGCCAGGACCGCAGCGCCATCCTCAACGACGACTTCAGCCCCACCCCCTGGGGCCTACGCGCGCAGCAGCTCATCCGCAGGCTCAAAGGGATGGACCTCTCGCGCCAGCCGGCCGCCACCGTGATCGAGGTGGACCGCGTGGAGGTGCTCACGCCGCGCGCCTGGGGGCCGCTGCTCACCATCTGTCGCGACTGGGAGCAGTACGAGCACCCCATCGACTTCGTCTGGCCGCGCAACCAGTGGATAGACCTGCGGCCGAAGGAGCCGGGCACTACTCGCTGACCGCAAGCTGGCGCGAGGACAGGGCGGGAATGTCAGCAAGACACACAGACGCCGCAGCCTCCCACACGCACTCAGCCCCCCGGCCCTGGCTGAGGCGCCTCCTCGAAGCTGCCGTGGTGTTGACGCTCATCCTGGCCCTCGGAGTGCTGGCTCACCGTCGTTCCGCACGGCTGGTGGACGAGCAGGTCGCCCTCCTGTGCGGCAGCAGCCGGGCGCGATCCGACCGGGCCATGGTGGCCCTGGTGGGCATGGGCGGTCGCGGCGTCAAGCCGCTCATGCGGGCCCTGCACGACTCGAAGCCTGGCCCCACCCAGGATCGCATCGCCCGCACCTTGGGCTGCATCGGCGACCGGCGCGCCAGCGATGCCCTGTTCGCGGCGGCGCAGCAGGGCAGCCTTGGAGCCACTTGGTCTCTGCACAAGATGGGCGATCCGCGTGGAGCAGAGGCCCTCTTCGAGATGGCTCAGCGCGGCAGCATCGGGGCTGGCCTGGAACTGAAACACTTCGGCGACCCGCGCGGGGACGAGGCACTGGCCCTGGCCTACTGCCTGCACGGGGAGGCCCTGCTGGCCCAGGTCGAGAGGGTCGCACCGTTCGCTCCTGACATCACGACTGCCATGGGCCTCGTCCGGCGACGGGGATCGGCTCAAGCCTTGTACAGCGCAGGGGGCCTGGTGCGGGAGGCCGCCTCGAGCTTCGCGCGGGCCGCCCGCGCGTCTGGCGACTTGCGGGCCGTCCGCGGGATGTGCCGAGCTTGGGACTTGGCTCCCGATGCGTGTGGCAGTTTCCCCGCTGAGTCACCCGTTGCCGACGCGGCAGCCGCCAAGTTCCTGGCCGACCGCGAGGAGCGGCAGAGGCGAAGGCAGGCCATCTGCGAGGCGCTCAGCCCTGAGTTGGGTCAGACTACCGAGCTACGTTCGCTGGTCGCCTTCGGCCCGCGAGGGGCGGAACGGCTGCAGGCTGCACTCATCATCTGGGTCGGGGGGCAGCCCGCCGGCGTCGTCTGGGGCTCTCGGGATTTGGACGTGAGCGTTGGCACCTACGCCGACGTGTTCATAGGTGTCTGCAAGCTCACCGCCGACGGATCGGCCGTCACCGCGGTTCCTGTCGTGCCCTTCACCGTGTGGGTTGGCCGCGTGATCAGTGGCGTCTGGCTAGCTGGTGAGGACCTGGACGGCGACGGCCAACGTGAGCTGCTCGTGACGGCACAGGACGACCCGCACTACCTACTGGCGGTGTACCGTTGGGATGGAACGCAGTTGCAGGAGCTACTGCGCGCACGCAGCGAGCTCCCCATTGTCGTCGCCGATTCCGACCACGACGGCGACCAGGAGATCGTCACCACGCGCAGGGCTGGGTATCGCCTGGACCCGACGCAAGCCCTCCCCATGTGGCCTTGGGTCTTCGCGCTGAAGAACGGCCGCTACGTCCGCGCGGACGAGGACTACCCGGAGGTCTACAGGAAGGTGTTGCCCCAGTTCCAGCGTGAGGCCGCGCGCAACCGCGACCCCAAAGTCCTCGACTGCCTCGGCCGCATCTACCGCATACTGGGTCGCAAGCAAGAGGCGCTTGAGGCGTTCCAGGCGGCTCTGAAGGGGTATCGGTGGGTCGGCCCGATGGCGGGCGGTGAGGCCGGTAGCCGCCTGCGGCGCGACATCGCCCAACTCCAGTCTGAGCTACGCCGCGACAGCCACCCGCCGGGGGTAGAGGGCCAGCACTAGCGCCAGCAGGACCAGCGCCGACGCGGCGTCGCCCACGTACCACAGTGGCGGCATGCCCGCGTAGTGACCGAAGACGGGGATCAAGATCACCCAGGCGACCAGCGCCACGATGACCGCGTGAACGAAGTCCCGGTGGCGCGCCGGGTCCTTGGCCGCCGCGAAGAACATCCAGGCGATGCCCAGGAACACCAGGTTCAGCGCCCGCATGCCGTACAGCGCCAGCGGCCCGAGCGTGCTGATGCCCGCGGCGCCCAGCAGATTGGCGAAGTAGTCCACGATCGCCTGGATCGAGGCCGCCGGGAGGAAGGCGGACGCGGCCTGAAGCAGGCACAGGACGCCCAGCACGTTCAGCAGGATGCGGCAACCTCGGTAACTGGGCCTGGTGGGCAGTTCCTCTGACATGATCGTCCTCCCCGGAGGCGCTCGCGCCTCCATTCTGGTATGACGCCCGTGGAGCGGCCGGGGTTGCGCCGGCAACGGCGATTTCCACCCCCACAGTGGGCCTCGGGGCCTCCGCCGGAGCACGCCACGCCGCCTGCCGCTGGCAGCTTCATTGCAGCGAGTGGTGAAGTGCGTTGCCGCCCGATAGGAGGCGACCGTCGTGAACTGGGAGATGCTGTACAACCCATTCAAGCGCATCAGCCCCGGCGCGGCGCTGATCTTCGGCCTGCCCGTGCTGGTGGTGCTCGCCCTGCTGGCCTGGCAGGTGGGCGCGCACATGGACGGCGCGCTGGACATCCACCTGTATCCCAACGCCGAGCTGCGCATCACGCTGGTGGAGTCGGTGCTGGCCTGGCTGTTCGTGGCACTGTGCTTCTGGGCGGCGGGCGCGGCGCTGTCCCGCGAGGGGCGCAACCCGCTTCCGTACTTCGCCTATACAGCCCTCGCCCGCATCATCTACATCCCCGCCGTGGCCATCTCCAGCAACAGCGTGCTGGGGCCGCACCTCAGCCAGTTCGTGCAGCCACAGCCGGGCGGAGACGTTATGGTGCAGCTTCAGGGCCTCCTCAGCCCCGCCTTCCTGGTCCTCTGTCTGCTGGCGCTGCTCTTTGTCGCCTGGTATATCGTGCTGCTGGTCTTCGCCTTCAAGGAGAGCAGCGGGCTGAGCGGCGGCCGCGCCGCGGCCGGCATCGTGGTCGGCCTGTTGGTGGCCGAGATCGCCAGTTGGATCGTAATCCACCTCTTACTTAAGGCCATGCTGGGCCTGCCGACGCTCCTCGGCTAGAGGGCTTTGCCGGCGTGGGGAGAAACATCGTGCGCCGAAACCTGTAGGACACGAGCTGGCACTGCTCCGCGAAGCAGCGCTTTGCTGCGCAGCACGAGCCTCGTGCCCCACTTAACCATGACCGGAGGCGTTCCCATGACTGAGAGCAGCAAGCAGCAGGCCATAGTCGAGAAAGCACTGGAGAAGTGGAACGGGATCCTCTTCTGCGAGCCCGCCTGGGTGGCCAGGGACTTCCTGCCCCCGGGCTACCGCCTCGATCTGCCCGAGGACCAGTACGACGTCGGCCAGCGGGGCTACATCTGCGAGCGCTGGCTCTGCTCCACCACCAAGGCCGACAACGCCGTCGGCCCCGATGACGAGGGCCTGAGCTACCTGGCCCTGGAGGACGAGCGCCTGACGCTCAAGGACGCCTGCGCTGCGGCCGGCCCCTTGATCATGGGCGAGGAATACGCCAAGTCCCACGACAACCAGCTCGGCCGTCTGGCCAAGATCTACGACTTCGCTGCCCGCATCCCCCACCACATCCACCAGATGAAGGACGATGCGGCCAAGGTCGGTGCCAACCCCAAGGAGGAGGCCTACTACTTCCCCGAGGGCGTGGACGTCGGCCCGCACCCCGAGACCTTCTTCGGCGTGCACCCCTCCATCGTCGAGCAGGGCAAGCAGGAGGAGGTCCTGCTTCCCTACCTGGTGGACTGGGACAGCGACCTGATCCTGCGCCACTCCAGCGCCGAGCTGCTGGTGCCCGGCGAGGGGTTCCACCTGCCCGCCGGCGGCCTGCACGCCCCCGGCACCGCGCTGACCATCGAGCTTCAGGAGGACAGCGACGTCTTCGCCATGCTACAGGCGCTGGTGGCGGGCAAGATCATCCCCAAGGAGCTGCTGTTCAAGGACGTGCACCCCGACGACCGCGCGGCCAGGGGCGAGCGGGCGGTCCTCGACCAGGTAGACTGGGAGCTCAGCGGCGACCCCTACTTCTACGAGAACCACCATCTGGAGCCCCAGCCCGTGGAGGGCCCAGCGCAGGACGGCGCCGCCGAGCACTGGATCTACTACAACACCACCAAGTTCAGCGGCAAGCGCCTGGTGATCGAGCCCGGCAAGTCCTTCACCAGCCAGGACAACGGGGTCTACTCGGTGCTGGTCTGGCGGGGCAAGGGCACCTTCGATGGCCTGCCCATCGAGTCCGGCATCGGCCCGCAGTCGGAGTTCGTGGTCAGCCGGGCCAAGGCCACGCAGCCGGTCACCATCGAGAACACGGGCGCCGAGGACCTCATGCTCATCAAGTTCTTCGGCCCCGACATCAACCTCGAGGTGCCGATGATCCCGAAGTACCCGCCGAACGGATAGGTGTCAGGGGTCAGGTGCTAGGCTGCAGGCTGGGGGGTGGTGTGCATGGGCATATGGCTGGGTGTGATGCTGGCGTACATGGTTGTCGCAGTCGTGTTCGCGGGCATCATGGGCCGCGGCGACTGCCGAGAGAAGCCGCGATGGGCCATCGTACTGAGCGGTGTGTTCTGGCCTTGGGGGCTCTACTACTTGGGCTGGGGCGTGGGGCTGGGCGTTACGCTCGTGCATGTGCTCTGGAGCACGATCCTCGTGCCCGTCGGCAACGATCTGCTGCATGAGCTTCTCCGCTGGTCGCCAATCCCCATAGCCATTTGGGCCTGTTGGGAGTGGGAGACCGCCAAGCGAGGTGCGCTCTACGAGGCGGAGGTACCGCAAGCGCTCGTCCCGGCCTTCGCGTCGTTCGGCTCCGGCTTGGCCTTGGGCGGCAAGATCCTCCACGGCACCATCGGCTTGGCTGTGGGCATCACGCTGATCTACACGGCTGTGAATGCCTTCATCGAGGGCAGGGCCGGTAGTGGCCTGCTCACGACCATAGGGGCCCCGCTACTGGGGTGGATGGCGTACATGGTCGCCGGCATCCTCGTGATCCCCTTCACGGCCGGCGGTGAGGCCCTCGTCGAGAGGCGCATGCGCAAGCTCGCAACCGAGGCAATGCGCCGTGACTATGGGGGGCCGTTGGCTTGGAGCATCGAGGACCTAGACGGCCCCGACAGCGACGAGGGCACGCCCTTGTAGGAGCGGCGTCCTCGCCGCGACTGGCCGTAGTCTGCGGTGATGGCTGGGTCCTCGGACGCTTTGGGTGGGGTGTGCCATGGACTACTACGAGCTCCTTGGTGTGACCAGAGGCGCCTCAGATGCGGACGTACGTGCCGCCTACAGGAGGATCGTCAAGCGCCTTCACCCGGACGTCAGCCGCGCACCTGACGCCCAAGAGCGAATGGCCGAAGTGAATGCAGCGTACTCCGTGCTGAGAGACCCGGCCAAGCGCTTTGAATATGATCAGCAGCTAGCCTTCGAGGAACACCGATACGCAACCGCGCCTGGCGCTCCGTCGGCCGCCGAAGTCGAGGCGGTCGCGTGCCAGCGTTGTGGGCTCGTGGACGAGAGCCTCTCAGTAGTTGGCTTTGACTACGTGTTCAGCATCCTGGTAGTGACCTGGCGCGGCCGCCGCGGGGGGATATACTGCGACAAGTGTCGCAGCATACTGAGTCTGGGGTACACGGTCGAGGTCCTCCTCTTCGGATGGTGGGCTATCTGGGGCATCTTGTGGTCCATCCCTGCGCTGTTCTCCAACATGGCTGGGGGGGCGCGGCCGCGAGAGCCGAATGCGGAGTTGGCCCTCTACTTGGCGTGTGTGTTTGCAGA
>JBHIEF010000221.1:0-6637 GCA_046760465.1 Armatimonadota bacterium
CGCCCAGTCCGGACTTATTGACATTGATTGTCATGTGCAACAAACATACGCTGTGCGCACCGCCTTGTATGTATGCTCCCCCACACTTTGCGGCGCGGTAGGGGCCGCACCGGCTGTCGAAGGCCTTCAGCGCCTCAACGGTCTCCATCCCCCTCCGGGCCTGCGATCCGCAGGCTCCGCCGGCACACGTACAGGTCTCCCGGGCCCCAATGGTGAAGCCTCACGGCGAAGGGGTTTGTGCTTGGTCAACGACGCGGACACACAGGAGGTCGAGGGCCGTGAGAAACCGGTCTCGCCGCAACTTCCTGAAGGCTCTCAGCCTTGGCGCCACCTCGCTATCCCTCCCCCGGGCGAGTGATGCCCAGCAGCGCCCCGACGCCAAGCCCAACTTCATCATCATCTTCACCGACGACCAGGGCTACAACGACCTGGGCTGCTTCGGCAGCGAGAAGATCAAGACCCCTCACATTGATGGCATGGCCCGCGAGGGCATGAAGCTCACCAGCTTCTACGCTCAGGCCGTGTGCGGCCCCAGCCGCGCGGCCTTGATGGCGGGCTGCTATCCCATCCGCGTCGCCGAGCCGGACAACAAGAAGCACCAGCACACCATTCTCCACCCCGACGAGATTACGCTCGCCGAGCTGCTCAAGGACGCGGGCTACGCCACCGCGTGCATCGGCAAGTGGCACCTCGGCATCAAGCGCCGCGGCCGATGGGACGGCGAGACCATGCCCGGCGGCCAGGGGTTCGACTACTTCTATGGAACGCCCGAGTTCAACGGCACCACCGTGCGCGTCGAGGACTCCAGGTTCCGAAGCCCACTGCTGCGCAACAACCAGGTGGTCGTCGAGGCCGTCGAAAGCTGGGACGACATCACACAGGACTACACGCGCGAGGCGATCCGCTTCCTGCGGCAGAACGGGGACAGGCCTTTCCTGCTGTACCTGGCCCACAACATGCCGCACATCCCCCTGGGCGCCAGCGAGCAGTTCAAGGGCAGATCCGAGTACGGACCGTACGGGGATGCCATCGAGGAGATAGACTGGTCCACCGGGCAGATCCTCCAGACCCTCCAGGACCTCGGCATTGACGAGAACACGCTCGTGCTGTTCACCTCGGACAACGGCCCCTGGATCGAGGTAACCCGCGGCAACAGGCCGGACGCCGCTCCGCTCATCCCACCAGAGCACTCCGGCAGAGCCGACCCCCTGCGAGGGTACAAGATGCTGACCTGGGAAGGCGGACTGCGCGTGCCCTGCGTCGTCCGTTGGCCGGGTCGGATACCAGCGGGCAGCGTCTGCGACGAAGTCGCCGCGACCATTGACCTACTGCCCACCTTCGCCTCACTCGCCGGCGCGAAGTTGCCCGACGACCGCATCATTGACGGCAGGAACATCCGGCCGCTGTTGAGCGGACAGGGCGGCGCTCGCAGCCCCCACGAGGCCTTCTACTACTACTGCTACACCCACTTGCAGGCAGTGCGCAGCCGCCGTTGGAAGCTCGTGCTCCCGCGGCCCGAACACCCGGAATGGGTCGGCTGGAGCGGGCGCTTCCACGGCAACGGGGTTGACAGTATCGAGCTCTACGATCTGGAAGCAGACGTGAGCGAAGCGACGAATGTCGCCGGCGAGCATCCAGAGGTCGTGTCACGCCTGCTGAATCTGGTCGAAGAGGCACGCGAGGACCTCGGCGACTACAACCGCATGGGCCAGGGCGCCCGCTTCTTCGATCCCGGGCCCAGAAGACCCGAAATGGGCAAGTGGGCTTGACGGCCGCCGCCCGATTCTGTGCTCCAGAGAGGCCTAACAATGCGTTTACATGCCGTTTGGGGCCCACGTGTGAGGGGTATCACACCCGTGTCAGGCCAAGGGAGGTGATGGCGGGTGCCGCGCAGGCCGTGTCGTGGGTGGCTCCTAGACGAGTCAATGGCCAAGCTACTGAAGCAGCCACAGTGGTGCAATAGGCGCGGAACCACCGACTGCCCGGAATGCCCTGACTGGATTGGCTACAAAGGAGCCCAACCTGAGCTGCCGGCCGTAGACAGACGCGTCGCTGTACCTGCGGAGTGATTCCTCGAGCCAGTCATTCTACCTCGTGCTTGTGGTCCTGTTCCCGAAGCCAGCGCCAGCCCCTCCGGCGTTGGCTTCGTCTCGTCGTGGAGACGCGGGAGCCACTCCAGCTCCGGCGGGAAGCTCCCGGAGCACCCGGCTCCTCCCTGCCCCGCAGATGCGTAGGAGGCAGCTCCAGCTGCCGACTTGTGGTGGCTTGGCCCGTCTGGCCGCGCTGTGGGCACGCGCACCGTGCATTGGCCCCGATGGCACCATGCCCCAACTGCTGTGAGCTTGACAAGCCGCCCATCCCAGAGCAGAATAGCGCGATTCCGGCCAGTCACGCCTCTGCCGTCAAGGGACTGAAAGCCCACCATGAAGGCCGCCGTTCTGCACGCTCCCTACGACCTGCGCATTGAGGAGACGGACGTGCCCAAAGCCGGGGCCGACGGGCTGGTGGTCAGAATCCCCAACTGCGCCGTCTGTGCTACCGATACGCAGCAGTACGTGGGCGCCACTCACCCCCGCCTGCCCATGGTCATGGGGCACGAGGCCGCGGGCGAGGTGGTCGAGGTGGGCAGCGACCTAAGCGGCTACCAGGTCGGCGACCGCCTCACCTTCTGGTGCCACTTTGGGTGCTTCGCCGAGTACACGCGTCTGCTGCCACACGAGCTGGCCATGGGCCGCCTACAGGACCACGTCACCTGGGAGCAGGGGGCCAACACGCAGCTCCTGTGCGCCTGTCTGCGGGGCACGGAGACCGCTCAGATTCGGCCCGGACACAAGGCAATCGTGATGGGGCAGGGCCCGGTGGGGCTGCTGGTCATGCAGGGCGCCAGGGCCCTGGGTGCGCAGGTGGCCGGCGTGGACCTCTTCGACCTGCGCGTGGACATGGCCCGCCGCCTGGGGGCCGATCTGGCCCTCAACGCGCGGGAGAAGGGCTGGCCCCAGCTCATCGCGGACCAGCTCGGCCAGGTGGACGTGGTCTTCGACTGCATGAACGAAGATCTGAGCGCGGAGAAGACCGGCCTGCGGGACGCCGCCGGCTTGCTGCGGCCCGGCGGCCTGTGTGTTGTGCTATCGCTGGGCGAGGAGCCGCGCGGGCCGGCGCCCCAGTCCCTGGTCCACCACCAGATCAGCCTGGTGCCGTCCTACACCCCCATGGAGCGCAGCCGCGAGCTAATGCAGATGGCCTGCAACATGGTGGCCGACGGACGCGTGGACGTGACCACCTTCATCACCCACCGCATGGAGCTGGCTCAGGTGGCCGAGGCCATGGAGCTGTCCCGGCAGAGGCCCGACGAGGTCGTCAAGATCATGGTGCGCATCTGAGCCCGGCTGTGCCACGCGCTCTTTCTACTGCGAGAACGCTTCCGCCACCGCGTAGTGCTCTATCTTCCCGCCCCTCACGTTGATCCCCCGACGGATCGCCGCGTCGGTGGCCGCCGCATCATCCAGGCCCATGTTGGCTATCTTCCGAGCGTACGAGATGGTGGCATTGGTGAGCGCGAAGGTCGAAGTGCGGGGCACGGCCGCCGGCATGTTGGACACGCCGTAGTGCAGCACCCCGTGCTCAACGTACACGGGGTCGGCGTGAGTGGTGGGCCGGATGGTCTCCACGCAGCCGCCCTGGTCCACGGCCACGTCCACGATCACGCTGCCCGTCTTCATGTCCCGCACCATGTCCTCGGTCACCAAGACGGGCGCCCTGGCCCCGGCGACCAGCACCGCCCCGATCAGCACGTCGGCGTAGCCCGCGGCTCGGCGAATGGTGTGCGGGTCCGAGTAGACCGTGATGGCGTTGCCCCGCAGCACGTCGTCCAGATACCGCAGGCGCTCGTGGTCAATGTCCATGATAGTGACGTGCGCCCCCATGCCCAGAGCGACCTTGGCGGCGTTGCTGCCCACCGTGCCGCAGCCGATGATGATGATCTCGGCCGGCGGCACGCCGGGGACGCCGCCGGGCAGGATGCCCCGGCCCCCGCAGTGGGCGCCCAGGTACCACGTGCCGGCCTGGGCGGCCATCTTGCCCGCAATCTCGCTCATCGGCGTCAGCAGCGGCAGGCTCCCGTCCTCGCGCTCCACGGTCTCGTAGGCAATGCCCGTCACGCCTCGGTCCAGCAGGGCCTGCGTGACCTCCCGGCTGCTGGCCAGGTGCAGGTAGGTGAAGAGGATCTGCCCCTCGCGGAGCTTGTCATACTCGCAGGCCTGCGGCTCCTTCACCTTCACCAGCATGTCCGCCTGGCCGAAGACCTCGTCTGCCGAGGCCACGATGGTCCCGCCGTGCCGCTCGTACTCCTCGTCCAGGATGCTGCTGCCGACTCCTGCGCCGGCTTCCACCAGCACGCGGTGGCCATCGTCGGCCAGCGCCCGCGTACCGGCCGGCGTCAGGCCCACTCGGTTCTCGCCCTCCTTGATCTCCTTGGGCACTCCGACTACCATGGCTTTCGACCACCTTCCCTAACGGCCGCGCGCCTCGGCCCAGCCGAAGAGAGCAAGATGCGCTGCTCGCGCCCTATGATTGCCAGCAGCTCGATTTGGATGGGGAGCGTGTGTGCGCACCCAAATGGGCCCGTGGCACAGGGCGAGAGACAGCGCATGCAGTGAATTCCCCGCCGACGGCGAAAACCCTCCCTGCCTGTGCTCGGACCTGGTGCCAACCTCATGACGACCCGGTCGAGCCACAATCCCCCCGCGGTGGCCCTGCGCGGCCGCGACGTGCTCTTGGTGGGGCTGCTGGCGGCCCTGCTCGGGCTGCTTTTGGGTGCAAGCGACCTCGCCGGGCAGCTCCACCGAGAGCTGACCGCCTGCGACCAGCAGTGGCGCGGCGCCCATCCCCTCCCGCAGGGCACCTACCGCACCATGCGTTGGCTGGCGCAGTTCGCCAGCGTGTATGCCGAGCGCCGACCCATCTACGCGGGCGTAGGCGTCGTCCTGGCCGGCCTCGTCTGGCTCTCCTTCCGCGGGCTGAATCCTGCCTTCAGCCTCTGGCTGCCGCCCGCGGCCCCGGCATCACCCCGACTGCGCCTCCGGCCGGCTTGGACGGCCATCGTCAAGGCCCTGCTGTTGGCGGGGGTCACCATCGCCGTCGGTATGCTGCTGCTGTTGCTCTATGGGCGCCTGGGCCACAAGCTGTCCGCCGCACTGGGGCTCTCCGCAGCCTTTGGGGCGTGTACGTGGCTGCTGTGGAGCCACTGCGGCTGGGCCGGTGATGGCCGGTCCCTGGGCTGGTCACCTGAGGCGAGCCGACGCTCTGCCGCGCATCTGGCGGTTCATGGCGCCCTGGCAGGCCTGCTGGCGGCGCTGATCGCCCGTCCGCACACTCCAGACTTCTACGCGCCCGTCTTCGCCTTCCTGCATGGATTCGGCGACTTCGTGCCCGGTCCCTGGCGCGCCTTCGTGGTCGCCGACCTGGCCCTGTACGCCGTGCGCTTCTTCTTCGCCGGTTCCCTGGTGTACGCGCTGACACCAGCCCATCTCGGGCCGGGCCGCCGCCTCGGTTCGGTGGCGCCGAGCATCATCCTCGCCGGGCTGCCCATCGCCTTGGCCTTGGTCCTCCTTCCTCAAATCGCCCGCCAGCGCCTCGACTACGGCCTGGAGCAGGCCCCGCCCCAGGCCCTTTCCCAGCGCCTCCGGCTGGGCGATCAGCGAATGCCGGTGGGCACCGTGCTGGTGCTTCAGGACCCCGCTCACGGGCCCTTTGGCCTGGGGATTGCCGTCTGCCAGGCCCCCTCCGGCCTGGCGGCCACCGAGGCCACCCTCGCCGCCGAGCGGCGCTTCCTGCGCACTCGCGGCTACCGTACGGCCATGGCCAGGCTACTTGCGACAGATATCGCCGCCATCCTCGCCTCGCGCTGGCAGACCGATGAGCGCCTTGCCTTCGCTCGGGAGCTACTCGCCGCCGCGCCCACCATGGCCCAAGTGGTCGCCGCCGAAGACGCCCTCGCACGCTGCGCGGCCTCCTCCGAGGCCCGGCATGCGGCGCTGTTCCTGGCTGACCCGGACCGATTTCGCCTGCCCTCTGCCGACGTCCGTCGCTCGCTGGCCCGCACATTGGCCCGCCTGGGCGAGATCGAGCGCGCCTCGCAGCTAGTCCAGGAGGAAGCCGCCGCCCCTGAAGAGATGCCAGCGCTGCCGCCCCGGCCGCTGTTGGGCGAGGTGACTGGCACGATCCACGTTGACGGCGCCCCCGCCGCCGGAGTTAGAGTCGGCCTGCTGCCGTATTGGCAGCGCTGGCGCCTGAGCGGCCTGCTCGACAGCGCAGACCACGCGGCCGTAGGCATTGCCACCACCACGGACTCTCGAGGCCACTTCCGGCTGACCCGCGTGCCGCGCACGCGCGGCGGCTACGCCCTCGCCATCATGGCCGATGCGAACCTGATCCCCGGCGACAGGGGCCGCATAGCCGTGGCCGGAGCCCCCGGGCGCATCCGCATCCGTCGAGGCGCTGGACCCGTAGACGTCGGCGTCATCCACATCACCGTCGAGCCCTTCGTTCCCTCCCCCGAGCAGTCTGCATAGCGGCTCCAGGCCCCCCCGGTCCTACACAAACGTAGCATCCAGCGATTCGCCTCATATATCTTCACTAA
>JBHIEF010000222.1:0-6573 GCA_046760465.1 Armatimonadota bacterium
GGCGCGCAGCCTGATGGCTATCTGCAATCACCTATTGACATACAGAGTCCCCGCCAAGATGTCAAGGCACCAAGCGCCTTTCCTCCCCTCGTTCTCCCCGAGCAGGAACCACCACCCCCTCGGCGAAAGGGGCCGCCACACCACACAAGCAGAGGAGCGGCCCATGTCCGCCCTGGCCATAATGGCCCTTCTGACCTTCCTGTCGGCCCTGTGAGCGGCCACCTGCGGGGTGGTCGCCCTGCTCAGCCGCCAGAAGCCCTTCCACCGTGGCGCCCGCCTCCTGCACTACGTCGCCGGCGGCCTCGCGGCCGCGCTGTCGCTCGTGGTAGCCATCATGGCCCTACAGCAGGGCTAGCCGCCGGGCGAGGTTACAGACGCGGCGGGGGCGCATCGCCTATCTAGTGGCGTTCGAGCCGGTCGCCTTCACCCAGGAAAGGAGCACGCCTGCGCTTATGCAATACCGTCCCCTCGGCAGTACCGGAGCAGACGTCAGCCTGCTGGGCTTCGGCGCCATGCGCCTGCCCCAGAAGGACGGCAAGTACGACGACGACTACTCCGTGGAGATCATCCACAAGGCCTTCGAGAACGGCGTCAACTACCTGGACACCGCCCCCGGCTATTGCAGCGACCAGAGCGAGCGCATCTGCGCCCTGGCCCTGAAGGGCTGGCGCGACAAGGTCTACATATCCACCAAGAACGGCTGCAACCGCGACCCTTCTGGCAAGAACTTCCGCGAACGCCTGGAGAAGTCGCTCCAGACCCTCGAAGTGGACTACATAGACTACTACCAGCTCTGGGGCCTGAACCTGAAGGGCTGGCACCAGAACATCCTGGCCAAGGGCGGGCCTCTCCAGGAGGCCCAGAGGGCCCGCGACGAGGGCCTGATCAAGCACATCTGCTTCAGCTACCACGACAAGCCCGAGAACGCCCTCCCCATCTTAGGCAGCGGCGAGTTCGAGTGCATGACCATCCAGTACAACATCATGAACCGGGGCAACGAGCTGCCCATCGCCTACGCATACGAGCGCGGCATCGGCGTGGTGGTCATGGGCCCGGTGGGCGGCGGCATCCTGGGCACGCCCAGCGCCACCATCGCCGCCATGGTGCCCGAGGTGAAGTCCACCGCGGAGATGGCCCTGCGCTTCGTGTGGTCCAACCCCGCCGTCAGCACCGCCATCTCCGGCATGAACCACATGGACCAGGTGACCGAGAACCTGCGCACCGCCGCTCTGGCCGAGCCGCTCACCGCCGAGGAGCGGGCCCAGGTCATGGAGCAGCTAGACGAGTTCAAGCGCCTGGGCGAGAAGTTCTGCACCGAGTGCGGCTACTGCATGGACTGCGAGCACGGCGTGGACATCCCCAAGAACTTCCGCCTGTACAACCACGCCAACCTGTACGGCCTGGAGGACTGGGCCCGGCGCCAGTACGCCAAGCTGGAGGGCAAGGCCGACCTGTGCACCGAGTGCGGAGAGTGCGAGCCCAAGTGCCCCCAGGACATCCCCATCATCGCCCAGCTCAAGCTGGTCCACGAGCGGTTTGGGTAATCCTGAAGTCAGCAGGGACGGCGCCTGCCCTGAGCCGACCGAAGGGTCCATCCCCGTCCGGGCCGTGTCTGGAGTGCAGCATCTCCTGATGTTGCATTGCCGTTGGCCATACGGGCGGGGCCCATCCCCACTCCGCATCGCCCTCTCCCCCTGGAAGAGGGTGCCCTGCGACGCCCGCAGCGCGAAGCAGGGCGGGTGAGGGCTGCCACGGAACCCGAGCCCTCGTGGGCCGTTCTTACACCCGAGACCGCGCACACGCCGCATACCCATGAGGTGGGCCATGAAGCCCTGTGCCGCCGTGCTGTTCCTGTGCAGCGCCTGTGTCCTGCTGTCGTTGGTGCAGGCGCAGGCTCAGGCCGCAGACTCCCCGCTCAAGACCCTCCGCCCCGGCCATCCGCGCCTGCTACTCCTTGACGAGGACCTGCCCCGCCTGCGCGCGCTCATCAAGCAGCACGAGCTGGCGGGCCAGTATTACCAGAGCCTGCGTCAACAGGCCGAGGGCCTCCTGGACGATGCCACAGTGGAGTACAAGATCGTCGGCCCGCGCCTGCTGGCGCAGAGCCGCCGCTGCATGGACCGCGTCTACACGCTGGCCCTGATATACCGCCTGGACGGTGACGAGCGCTTCGCCCGGCGGGCCGTCCAGGAGCTCTCGGCCGCCGCCCGCTTCCCCGATTGGAACCCCAGCCACTTCCTGGACACGGCCGAGATGTCCCACGCCTTCGCCATCGGCTACGACTGGCTCTACGGATTCCTGAGCGCCGAGGATCGGGCCACCATCCGCAACGCCCTGATCGAGAAGGGCCTCCGCCCGGGCGAGCGATGCTACCAGGGCAAGGAGCGCTACGGCTGGTGGGTGCGGGCCACCCACAACTGGAACCAGGTCTGCAACGGCGGCATCGGCATCGGCGCCCTGGCCCTCGCCGACGAGGAGCCGCAGCTTGCCGAGTACCTGCTGTCTCAGGCCCTCGCCGCCATCCGCAGGCCCATGCAGCGCTTCGCCCCCGACGGCGGCTGGGACGAGGGGCCGGGCTACTGGAACTACGCCACCCGCTACAACGTGTACTTCCTGGCGGCGCTGGAGACGGCGCTGGGGACCGACTTTGGCCTGTCCGACATCCCCGGCTTCGCCGAGGCGGGCAACTTCCGCATCTACTTCTGCGGGCCCGTGGGCCAGACGTTCAACTACGCCGACGCCGGCAGCGGCGCGGGACGCGCAGCCCAGATGTTCTGGTTCGCCCGCCGCTTCGACCGGCCCGAGTACGCCTGGCACCAGCGCGACGCGGGCGGCCGCCCCGACGCGCACGACCTGATGTGGTTCGACCCCCGCGGCCAGGGCCCCAAGGCCTCCGGCCTGCCCTTGGACGCGCTCTTCCGCGGCGTGGACGTCGCCTTCCTGCGCAGCGCCTGGGAGGACCCGAGCGCCATCTTCGTCGGCTTCAAGGGCGGCAACAACCGCGCCAACCACAGCCACCTGGACCTGGGCAGCTTCGTGCTCGACGCCCTCGGTCAGCGCTGGGCCCTGGACCTGGGCGGCGACAACTACAACCTGCCCGGCTACTTCGGCGGCAATCGCTGGACCTACTACCGCCTGCGCACCGAGGGGCACAACACGCTCGTCCTGGCCGGCGAGAACCAGGACCCCAGGGCCCAGGCCCCCATCGTTGCCTTCCTGAGCACCCGCAACCGCGCCTTCGCCGTGGCCGACCTGTCCCAGGCCTACGCCGCTCAGGCCAAGCGCGTCCGGCGCGGAATGGCGCTGCTGAACCGACGGTACGTACTCATCCAGGATGAGATCGAGGCTGAGGAGCCCGTCGAGGTCGTGTGGGCCATGCACACCAAGGCCCAGATCGCCCCGGCCGGCGCGGCGGCCACCCTCTCGCTGGGCGACGCGCGCGTGCTGGCCCGAATCGTCGAGCCCACCGGCGCCGAGTTCCAGGTACTCTCCGCCAACCCGCCCCGGCCCCAGGCCCAGCAGCCCGACGTGCGCAAGCTGGCCGTGAGCCTCGAGGCCGACGGGGGCACGACCCGCTTGGCCGTGCTGCTGTCGCCACACGCGGCGGACGCCGCGGCGCCCACCTACCGGCCCCAGCTCACGCCGCTGGACGAGTGGGTCGCCGAGGGCAAGATGGACTAGCGCGGCGCCACGCCCGTCTTCTTGCGCTCCTCGTCCTTCTTGCCGAGGTCCAGGTCCAGGGGCCCAACGGGGGTGCCGTAGGGGATGAGGCTCTCGCGGCGGCTCTCGCCGGTGATCTCGGCGATGCGCCACCGCCTGCCCTCGCGCTGCACCGTCATCCACTGCGTCTGCTGGCCGTCACGGTAGATGAACTCGACCTTGAGGCGCACGCGGTCGGGCGCCAGCTCCTCCTTGGCCAGGTCGTCGGTCACCGTGCCGGTGAGCTCCTCATTGCTGCGGCGCAGGTACTCGGCGAAGCCCGCCTCCCCCTGCTCGCGCACGGTCTGCTCCACCCGCGCCCGCAGGTCCCCGGTCAGGCAGTCCAGGTAGCCCTTCACGTCCGCCTTGCTGGTGGCGTCGGTGAGGTCCCAGACAGCCTGCTCAGGCTGGGGCGGCTCGCCGCCGGTCCTACGACTCAGGTACAGCGCCCCGGCCAGTACCAGCACGGTCACGATGACCGGCAGGGCTCTCCTCATGGCGCCGGCCTCAGTATACCCAGGTCCAGCGGCTGCTGGCCGTGTCGGTCGTCCACTATGACCACGCGCATCTTGGGGATGACCTCCTCGGCGGCCTCCAGGTACAGCCGCTTGCGCGTGACCCGCCGCGCCCGCCGGTACTCGGCCAGCGCCTGCTCGAAGCGCCGCGCGTCGCCTCTGGCCTCGTTGACCACCTTCTGCTCGTACCCCTCCGCCTCCCGCAGGGCCTTCGCCGCGTCGCCCTCGGCCAGGGGCACCTGGTCGTTGTAGTACGTCTCGGCTTCCCTGACGATGCGATAGCGCTCCTCCCGGGCGTCGGCCACGGCCGCGAAGGCGTCGGCCACCTGCGGAGGAGCAGTGGCCGCCCTGATACTGGCAGAGAGCAGTTGCACGCCCACGCCGTACTGCCGCTCCAGCGTGGCCTGGGCATCCGCCTTGACTCGGTTCTGGAGCGCCACGCGCCCCGTGGTCAGGGCGCTGTCCACGGCCATCTCAGCCACCGCCCTGGTCAGCGCCTGCTCGCAGGCGCGCGCCACCAGCTTCCCCACCTCCGCGGCCCTGAACACGTACGCGACCGGGTCCACGATCTGATAGTGCACCACCAGGGCCACGTTGATGATGTTCTCATCGCCGGTCAGAAACTCGCTGCGCGAGGCCGCCGGCGACTTGGCCAGCACCTCGTCCTCGAGCTGAAGCCCCACGCTCGCGCGCTTGCTCTCACGCAGGTTGACCCGGTTCAGCCGCGTCACGGGCCAGGCCGGACGCCAGTGCAGGCCGGGCTGGGCCGGACGGCCGATCACGGCCCCGAAGGCCCGCACCACGGCGCACTGGCGCGGCGGCACCACGTACAGCCCCAGCAACAGCCACAGCCCGAGCATCGCCCCGCCCCAGTGCCACGGGCGGCGCGCCGGGCCCTTCTCCCGCAGCCAGTCGCCCAGGTTCACCGCTGGCCCTCCGTCAGCAGGTCCAACAGCTCCGAATCCGACGACAGCACCACCGTGGTCTCCTTGCCCAGGAACTTCTTGTAGGCATCCAGCGTGCGTGTGAACTCGTAGAAGTCGGGATCGCGCTGGTGCGCGGCCGCGTAGACGGCCGTGGCCGTGGCATCCGCCCTGCCCTTAATCTCCTCCGCCTGCCGGTAGGCCTCGGCCAGCAGACGCGTGCGCTCCTTGTCCGCCTCGGCGCGGATCTTGATGGCCTCCCGCTCGCCCTCGGCGCGGTACTGCTTGGCGATGCGTTGCCGTTCGGCCCGCATGCGGTCGAACACGCTCTGCTTGTTCTCCTCGGGGAAGTTCAGCCGCTTGATGGCCACGTCCACCACTTCGATGCCGTAGTCGTTCTGCGCCCGCAGCCGGCAGTTTCCCAGCACGCTGGCCATCATCTCCTCAGCTTGCAGCTCCTCGGCGTCCGTCGAGACCAGGGCCGCGAACTGGGCGTGCCCCACCGCTGCGGAGAGCTCCGCCCACACGATGTCGTGCAGCCGCATCTCGGCCGCGGTGCGGTCGCCGCAGGTTTGCAGGAACCTCAGCGCCTGGCCCGGGGCTATGCGCCAGCACACGTACGTGTCCACCAGCAGGTTCTTCTTCTCCGGCGCCTCGGTGAGGAACTCCGACCCCGGCGGGTCGTAGAGCTGCAGTCGCTTGTCCAGCGTTATGCGCGTCTGGAAGGGCCACTTGGCCTTCAGCCCGGCGTGCTCGATGGTGCGCACCGGCTTCCCGAACTGGGTGACGATGACTATCTGCGTCTCGTCCACCGAGAACAGGGTCAGCCTGAGCAGCAGGAGCAACACCACAATCAAGATCAGCCAGTCCCGTGGCTTCATGGTGCGCCCTCCTCCGGCGCTGGGGGTTGAGGGGAAGTCTCCGTCTCCGGCGGGGCCGCTGCCTCGGGCGGCGGCTCCGGGGGAAGCGGCGGCGTTTCCGTCGGCGGCTGCTCCGCGGGCTCGGCCGGCTGCGCCTCCGGCACCGCCACCGTCAGCGCGCCCTGCTCCACGAACATCATCTGCCGCGCCCGCGTGCTCTTGGCGTCCAGGATCATCTTGCGGCTCGGGGCCAGGGCCTCCTCGATGGTGCTCAGGTACAGGCGCGTGCGCGTGACCTGCGGACCCAGGCGGTAGGCCGCCGCCTGCCGCGCGAACCTGGCCGCCTCGCCCCGCGCGTGCTCGGTGCGCCGGGCCGCGTACCCCTCCGCCTTGATCAGCTCAGCCTCGGCCTCACCGGCCGCCCTGCGCACCTGTTGGTTCTGATAGCCCTGAGCCTCGTTGATCTTCTTCTCCTTCTCCTCGCGTGCGCTGGCCACGTCGCGAAAGGCCGCCACCGCCTCGACCGGGGGGTGCACGTCCTGAAGAGCGACTCGCAGCACGGTCAGGCCGCAGCCG
>JBHIEF010000223.1:0-6560 GCA_046760465.1 Armatimonadota bacterium
AAGCCTGGGAGGGGTGATGCCCCCCCGGCGCGAATGTAGGCCCGGATCGCCTTACGGAACTGTTACCATGCGCGCGTTCTGTGCACGAGCCTCCGCCGTTGCGCTGGCCGCCTGCTGCCTGGCGGCGTGCTGGACAACGCTGGCGGGGTGCGGCTGCGAGCGTCCGCAGGCCCCGAGCGACGAGGGCCCGCCGCCGCCTGTGCCGGCGTATCCGGGCTCCAGCTACGTGGCGGAGCGTCCGTACGCCGAGGGCTCGTGGAAGGAATACGAATGCCCCACCGACCTGGAGGAAGTGGCGGGCTGGTATGCCGAGGGGCAGGGCGGCTGGGAGCTGCACAGCCGCCACCAGGAGGGCGACACGGTGGTCCTCCGCATGGCGGCCGGCACGGCTGTGGCTGAAGTGCTGTTGGACCCCTCGGAAAAGGAGGAGGTCGCCACGCTCATCAGCGCCCGGGTCGTGTCCGCGGACGAGCTGGAGCGCGAGCGGGAGCGCGCACGGTGACCCCCTGCGCGGGCCACGAGTGCCAGCCCCCCACCACCGACGACCTACCCCGGCCGGAACATCCTCGGCCCGACTTCCACCGCGGGCTCGAGCACGGGCGCGACTGGCTCAACCTCAACGGCCGCTGGCAGTTCGAGTTCGACCCCGACGACGTCGGCGAGAAGGAAGGCTGGCACGAGGGGCGTGACTTGGCCGACGAAATCCTGGTGCCCTTTTGTTGGGAGGCGCCGCTGGCCTGGGGCGAGCAGGAGCAGGCCGGCAACGAGGTCTGGTTCAGCCGCAAGGTCTACCGCGAGCCGGACCGGGTGACCCGCGACAACTATCGCGACGCGGCGCGGCACGAGATCGGCTGGTATCGGCGCACCTTCGAGGCACCGCAGGACTGGCTCTCGGCGGGCAAGCGCGTGATCCTCCACTTCGGCGCGGCGGACTTCCTCACCAAGGTCTGGGTCAACGGGGAACCGGCCGGCGAGCACGAGGGCGGCTACACGCCCTTCGAGTTCGACCTCACCGATCTCCTTGTGCCCGCGGGCGAGCAGACGCTGGTGGTGCGCTGCTACGACGCTCAGGACCACAGCCAGCAGCCGGCCGGTAAGCAGTGGGGTTGGTACACCCGCACCTCCGGCATCTGGCAGACCGTGTACCTGGAGCCGCGCGGCCCCTCCCACCTCAGCCGGGTCCACATCCGTCCGGACGTAGACGACTCATGCGCGCACTTGGCCTTAGAAGCGGTGAGCGCCCCCGACGGGACGCAGTGCGAGGTGGAGATCACCGGGCCCCAGGGCGAGGCGACCACGTACATGCTCGGCCTCGACGGCGGGTCGGTCGCGATTGACGCCCCCAGGCTCTGGGAGCCGGAGGAGCCGCATCTGTACGACGTCACGGTGCGAATGAAGCAGGGGGAGGACGTACTGGACGAGGTCCACACGTACTTCGGCATGCGCAAGGTCGAGACCAAGCCGCTGCCGGGGGCGGACCACGAGTACATCTGGCTCAACGACCACCCCGTGTACCTGCTGGGGGCGCTGGACCAGAGCTTCAACCCCTGGGGCATCTACACGTTCCCCAGCGACGGGGCCGCGCGTGACGACATCCAGAAAGCGAAGGACTTCGGCCTCAACTTCCTGCGCCTGCACATCAAGCTGGACGAGCCGCGTCTGCTCTACTGGGCCGACCGGCTGGGCGTGATGCTCATGTGCGACCTGCCCAACTGGGGGCACGACGGCCCCACCGACCTGACCAAGCGCCGCTACGAGGAGATGCTGCGGGCCGCCATCGAGCGCGACTACAACCACCCCTCCATCGTCGCCTGGTGCCTGTTCAACGAGACCTGGGGCCTGGGGCGGGACTACAAGGAGAACAGGAACAGCCAGGACTTCGTGCGCGACATGTACCGGCTGGCCAAGGAGCTGGACACCACGCGCCTGGTGGAGGACAACTCGCCCTGCCGCTACGACCACGTAATGACCGACATCAACAGCTGGCACTTCTACATCAACGACTACCAGAAGGCGCGCGACCACATCCGCAACGTGGTGGAGAACACGCGACCGGGCTCGGACTTCAACTACGTGGGCGGAGCCCGGCAGGGCACCCAGCCCCTGATGAACAGCGAGTACGGCGGCATCGGCGCGCGCATGGGCGACCGCGACGTATCCTGGTGCTTCCACTACCTCACCAACGAGCTGCGGCTGCACGAGAAGATCTGCGGCTACGTCTACACCGAGCACATGGACATCGAGTGGGAGCACAACGGCTTCATGAACTACGACCGCACGGTCAAGGAGTTCGGCTACGACCTGCGGCACATGAACTCGCTGGACTTTCTGGCCCTGGACCACCCGCCGGACAGCATCTACCGGCCGGGCGAGCGCTTGACCGCGGACGTCTACTTCAGCCACTTCTCGGCTCGCGGACTGTCCAGAGGGACGCTGAAGTGGCGTTTGGCGGGGAACCTGCCCGACGGCTCGGAGGCCGAGTTGCTGGCGGGTGAGGCCGCGGTCGAGTTCGAGCACCATCGCGTGACTGGAATCCACAGGCTGGGCCTGGAGATGCCCCAGGTGCGGGCCATGGGGCGGCTGGAGGTGTGGCTGGAGGACGAGGCCGGCACGGAGGTGGCCCGCAACTTCCTGCACGTGGACCTCTTCCCCGGGGATCTTCGCGCCTTGGTGCGCGGGGAGCGGCAGACCATCGTGCGCTTCCACCCAGCCACCTTCGTGGGCGCTCGCTGGTGGCCGGAGGGGCCCAGGGGGAGAGGGTCCAACGGCTCACGCGAGCTGGTGGGCGGCAGGGACGTGGGCTACTTCGAGTACGCAGTGGACCTACCCCAGGAGGTAGACCTGGGCGCTGAGCGGGAGCTGGAGCTGCTCATGGAGGCCTCCGCCTGCCGGGCGGGCTTGCCGCAGACGGACTGCTACAAGTGCCCCTCCGAGGTGACGGTGTCGCTGAACAACGTGGAGGTGGCGACGGTGACGCTGCCCGACGCCCCCTGCGATACGCGCGGGGCCATGTCCTACATTCGCGGGCTGGACGGCAGATACGGCTACCTGCTGCGCGCTACGGCGACCGGCGACTTGCTGCGCCGGATCGCGCGTCGTGTCCAGCAGCAGCGCGTGGTTGTCCGCCTGGGCGTGCGCCGCGAGGCCGAGCACAAGGGCGGCATCACCATCTACAGCAGCCGCTGCGGCCGCTACCCCATGGACCCGCAGCTCATCATCAGGCACTAACGCCGGGCGGGGCAGACCGCGCCCGTACGAAGCCGGTGTAGGGACGGGCTTCACGCCCGTCCAGTGTGTAGGGCAGGAGACAAGCTCCTGCCCTACTGTCTCTGGTGCCGCATCGCAGCGTCAGGAGACGCTGCACTCCAGGAACATCAGCCTACAGCCTCAGCAGCTTGCGCACGCGCCGAGGGAGGGTGAGGCGGAAGCCGTCCTTGGCCTGCTGGTCGGTCACTATCAGAAGCACCAGCTCGTCCTCGAACTGGTACAGGGCAATCCCCTCGTAGTCCTTGGGCAGCTCCTGCCACACGCGGTCACTCTCGTCCAGCCGAGCCAGAGCAGTCTCGGACCCCAGGCTGCGCCACTCGTCCATCTTGACGATAATGTGCAGCACGATGCGGTCGGCGCGCTCCAGGTCGGCGGTGGAGAAGTCAACTGCCTTCATCTGCTCGACCGTGCGGACGGTGACCACGCGGTCCAGTCTGGGTCGTCCGGGGGGCGTCAGCACGGCCAGGAGTCGTCCGTCGCGCAACCGGCCGGGCGGCGGCTTCTTCTTGGTGAGCCAGCCCCGCAGCAGGGACTTACCCTTGGCGCTGCGGACCTGCCGCCCCTTGAAGCGGAGCATCTCCTCGGCGCCGACCACCAGCTCGCGCAGGTCCCAGGGCAGGTTGATGCGCCGCGACTTGAGCAGCTCCTGCGCCCAGGCCGGCAGTGCCGTCAGCAGCGCCGCCAGGCCCGTGCAGGCCTTCGCACCGAACCGGAAGAAATGCCGCCGCGTCATCGCTAGCATAACAGGACTGGGCTCCGCCATCCCTTAGTCGCTTGGGGCAAGCACAAGTTTCGTCGCCGCGGTCGGCTGTGCCTGCATGGCGCCAGACACGCCGGCCCGTCGCGGAACAAAGGGTGCGCGCAGGCCATTCTCTCCGGGTGGGCAGAAACCAACATGCGAGAGCTTCAGCGTCAGACCGACCGGACCCACCGACGACGACAGGCGTGGCGGCCAGCCGCGATCCTGGCCTCGGCCCTGGCAGTGGCGGCGCTGGTGGCCGCGCAGGAGGGCGACCCGAGGGACCTGGCCAGAGCGCTGGACCGCGAGGTGCGCGCCTTCCGGGCCGAGTGCCTGGCCGCTGCCCGAGAGGGCGAGGCCGCCCAGGAGAGGCCCTACCTGGCCAACTACCCCATCGCCCGCCTGCAACTGCGCAAGGCCGAGCTGCTGCTGCGGCAGGGGCAGCTCTACATGGGCGCCATGCTGGCCGCCGACGTGCGCGGCTTCCTGGAACGGGGCCGGGAGGCCCTGGCCGCGCTGGAGCGGGGGGAGGTGCTCTTCGCCGACCAGAAGGGCGAGCTGGAGCTGGCCTACGAGGCGCGCACGGACGGGACCTTTCAGCCCTACTACGTGCACGTGCCGCGGCAGTACGACCCCGAGGAGCCCACGCCCCTGGTGGTCTTCCTGCACGGATACGTACCCGACACCACCATCCTGCGCCCCTGGACGCCGTGGGAGGACGTGACCACTCCGGCCGAGCGCCTGGGCTTCATCTTCCTGACCCCCTACGGCCGCCGCAACTCCGACTTCGTGGGCCCCGGCGAGGTGGACGTGCTGCGGTCCATAGAGGAGACCAAGCGCTGGTTCAACATTGACGAGGACAGGATCTACCTCTTCGGCGTGTCCATGGGCGGCTACGGCGCCTGGAACCTGGGTCTGCGCTACCCCCATCTGTGGGCCGCGCTGGGCCCCATCAGCGGCCACACGGATATGATGCTGTGGACGGGGATGGAGCGCGACCAACTCCCCTTCTTCCGGCGCTGGCTGTTCGAGTGGGACAATCCCTACGACCTGGCCGAGAACGCGGTCGGGATGCCCCTCCACCTGATGCACGGAGCCAGCGACACACTAATCCACACCGAGCAGTCGCAGGTGATGGTGGCGCGCCTGCGCGAGCTTGGCTACGAGATTGACTACACGGAGGTGGAGGGCCCGGACCACTGGATCTACTTCGGGCCGGAGGTCTACGAGGGGACCATTCCCTGGTTCGAGCCTTACAGGCGCCGCGAGTTCCCGCGGCGCATCGTCTTCAAGACGTATAGTCTGCGCCATGACACCGCCTACTGGGTCAGGATTGACCAGCTTCAGCAGTGGGGCAAGCCCGCGCGGATCGAGGTGGAGGCGCCGGACGCCAACATCCAGGTGACTACCGAGAACGTCGCGGCCTTCACGCTCAGGTTCACTGACCACTTCGGCCTGGGGCCGGAGGTCACCGTGACCGTCAATGGCGAGCCGGTGTTCGGCAAGCCCATCCGCGCGTTGGGCGACGTGCCGGTGTTCCTCGACGAGGAGTACGAGAACGGTCGAGAGCAGGGCTTGTGGAAGCGCAACGGCCTGTGCGGGCCCGTCGAGGACGCCTACTGCTACCCGTTCCTGGTGGTCATGGGCACCACGGCAGAGGACGAGGCCCGCAAGGCCGAGGTGGAGGCCAACACGGCCCGCTTCCGGGTCGAGTGGGACGCCTACGCCGACGGGCTGCCGCGCTGGAAGAAGGACACCGAGGTAACGGACGAGGACATCGCGCAGTACAACCTAATCTGCTTCGGCGAGCCCGACACGAATGCCATTCTGGCCCGCTGCGGCGACCAGCTCCCCATCAAGTTCGACGGGCGGGCGTACCTTACGCCCACCGGGAAGTACGAGGGCGACAAGATCGGCCTCCAGATGATCTACCCCAATCCGCTCAACCCCGACAAGTATCTGGTGGTCATCAGCGGCTACTACTACGGCGAGAGGCTGATGGCCAACCACAAGCATGACCTGGTGCCCGACTTCATTATCTACGACGACCAAGTGGCCGGAGAGCCCGGCAGCGAGCAGGACATCTTCTTTGGCCTGCCCAACCGCCATCTCTACGCCGGCTTCTTCGATCGCCAGTGGCGGCTGAGCGATGATCTGACCTCGGTGGACGTCAGGCCGGGGGAGTAGTGGCGGACTTGCCCGCCCCCGGCATCGCCTCAGCCGAGTGACGCCAACTCATCCCACTGTAACGAAACTGTTACCTCTTTCTCCGCAAGGTCGCCGCACGGCCGCTGGCGAATACGCGGTGGCACGTACATTCTCAACAAGGGGGAGGACTGAGATGAGCAGATTTGGCAGTGGATTGGCAGTAGCTGTTGCTTGTGTATGTGTAGTGGCTTTGACTGGCTGTGGGGGAGGAGGCGGAGGCGACGGGCCGGCAGGGGTTGGCGCGAGGGCGATCTCCGACGAACTCCACAACGACGGCACCGAGGGCTTCTTCTTCCTGCCGCCGATTGCCGACGACCCCGGCGCGGCGGCCGACGGCGTGTTCGAC
>JBHIEF010000224.1:0-6542 GCA_046760465.1 Armatimonadota bacterium
CGTCGCGGTGCAGGCGATATCCGACGACGTCGTCGTTGGGCGGCACTGGGGCGGGACCCGGCTCCGGCGCCACGTTGCCGAAGTCGGCATCGTTAGCCGAGGCCTGCCAACTGACGTTGACGTACCCCGTGGCCACGTCGGGGGTGCAGCTAATGCCGCCGGGCGTTGCCGGCGGCAGGTTGTCGGCGGGCACCACGCCGCCCGGCGTGCCGGGGGCCTGGTTGGAGGTGCTGGACGCATTCCCCACCACCGTCAGGTCGGTGGTCTCCATGGCTCGCACGACGTAGAAGTAGGCCAGCAGCTTGTCCGGCGGGGTCCAGCTAGCGGCCGCGTTCGGCGGGGGCGTGCCGCCGGGGAAGACCAGGCCGTCCACCCACTGGTACGTGCCCGCATCAGTCGCCGGGATGACCGCGATCAGGCTGGTGTTCAGGTCCTGTGGATCGAAGATGTATGTGCCGCTGCTGGTGGTTCGGAAGACTCGGTACTCCAGCACGTCGTCCGGCGGAGGGCCGTCGTCCAGCGAGGCGTCCCACTGGAGCTGTACGTGCCCTCCTTGGTCGGGCGCCACATCGGAAGCTACCAGGTTGGTCGGCGGCGGCGCCGGGGCGTCAATGAACGGCCCCGGCAGTGTGGCCGGATCGGGCAGGCGCACCGTGTCCTCGCCGTCGGAGGCCTGGAAGTAGTAGTTGTGCAGGCCGGCCGTGAACGGCGTGGTGGTGACGAACTGGTAGTCGGCGCCTCCCGTGGCCGGTGGTCCCACCGCGCCCGTGTAGTCGGTGTCCGCCGGGTTCACCGGCGTCATGGCCTGGACCGCGCCGTCAATGACCACGTTGACGAAGCTGGGCGGATTGCCCAGTGCGCCGCCCACTATGTCGTTGTCAATGTACTTGACGGTGTAGGTGAACGTGTCTGAGGGCGTGCCGTTGTCGGGCTCCAGGCCGGGCCGCAGCGGCGGCGTGCTGTCGTCGTCGGGCGGCACGTAGGCCAGAATGGGCGGGTTGTTGTCCACGACCTGCGGTCCCGGCTCGGCCGCCGTCACCGTGATGGGCGGATTGGCGGGCGGGCTGCCTACCGGGTCCGCGGTCTGCTCGCCCGTCCACTCGGCGTTGCCCGGAGCCAGGATCGGATCGGGCACCTGCTGCTGCCCGTCGTTGCACTGAGCCCAGAACTCGTAGTTGCCCACCGCCAGCTTGGTGACCTTGCGGAAAGTGGCCCCATTGGAGTAGGTGGTGTCGGCCGGGTTGAGCTGCTCCATCTCGAACTCTTGGAACGTGTTGGTGTCAATGTTCCGCAGCCGCAGCCGCACCGAGGTGGGCACATTGTCGTCCGGGTCGTAGTAGTCCACCAGGAAGGTGAAGTCGGTGGCCGTGTTGCCGTCGGGCGACCCCGTCCCCGGCGGCGGCGGGTCGGGCGTGAACCGGAAGGTGGCCAGGAAGGGCGACCGGTTGGCGATCACCGTGGGGCCCACCAGGTTGAAGGTCTCGGGGAAGCGCGTGGGCTCGCCCGGCCGCGTGAAGTTCGGATCGGCGGGAACGAACCAGTCCCACGGGTCATCGTCGAAGACGGCGTAGTAGTCGTGGAGCGTGCCCGGCGTGAAGGGATTAGGCGTCCCCGAGTTCCAGACGTACTGCGCGCCGTCCTGGTAGTTGACGTCCCCCGGCACGGCCTTGCTCATGGTGGCGGGCAGGAAGTCCACGATGCTGAAGCGGTCGCCCGCGTCTATGGCCGGGTTGCCGCTGGCCGCCGGCCCTGCGCCCCATACGGCCGCGGCGGCGCTCACGTCAATATCGGTGGTGTCGTTGCCCAGCACCGGGAAGATCATGCCGGCCAGCGCGCCGGTCTCGAACTTCACGGCCCGCCGCGGCAGCGTCGTCACCGGGTCCTCGTGGTACAGCTCGTCGAAGGCCGCGCCCACGTCGGTGTCGAAGCCCGCCGGGTCGGGGCCGCTTATGCTGCGGTCGCCCGTGTAGCCCGCGCCGCCCACGGGGTTGACCGTCGAATAGGTGATGGTCTCGGTCCCGCCGCCAATGGCGGTGGTGAAGTCAACCTTCAGCAGGCCCTTTTGATCCCCGAAGATGTCCACGTACAGCGTGGGCGAGTAGGGCGCGTCTCCCACCTGACCGCCCGGATTGCTGACCGCGGTGAAGGGGCCGTCCGGGTCGGTGTAGGTGATGGTGTAGACGAAGTTGGTGCCCTCGTTGCCCGAGTCCGGGGATACGTCCAGGTTGGCCAGAATGGGCTTGCTGTTGATGCGGAACCAGTAGACGTCATCGCCCGGCGTCGGCCGCAGGCCCAGATCAATGTCGTCCCCCGGCGGCCGCCGTGGGAACCATGTAGTGCGCGTGCTGGCGCCGCTGTACGACGGCCCCGTGAAGCGGAAGAAGTACTCGTAGTCGTTGGGCTGCCCCGGTATGGGCGGCAGCGTCGGGTCCGGCGTGCCCGAGCCCTGCGGCACGCCGAGCTGGTCCGGCGTGAAGCTGTAGTAGTAGAGTTCGCCGTTCTGGAAGTTGCCGTCGCCCCACTGGTTGGCGGCGTCAACCAGCTTGGTCATGTCGTCCAGGAAGAAGGGGCTGGCGCTCTGCCGGCGCCGGATGCCCACCTTCGCCTCCGTGGGCGCGCGGCCCGAGTCGTGCACGTAGCGGATGCGCAGCGTGTATAGCGCCTCCGAGGTCCAGATGGGATCGGGCACTAGCTGCGGCGGCGAGGGGCCCAGGCCGTCCGGGTCCACCATCAGCGTCATGTCTCGCGCCGGAGTCATGTCGGGCAGGATGGTGCCGTCGTTCTGGCGCACGGGACCCGACTCCAGCCCGCCCGGCAGGTTGGCCGGATACTGGAAGACCAGCTCCGGAGTGGTGGCGGTTACGATGCCGCTGGGGAAGCCCAGATCGTGGGCCAGGCTCTGGGCGAAGCTGCCCGGGAACCGGTAGATGCCCGGCTGCGGGTAGTTCCCGTAGGCGCGCGGGAAGGTGGGGTCGTTGATGGCATACAGCACCGGGTCCACGTCCCGCACGCGGTCGGAGGCCGTGTTGATCGGGTCCGGCCCGTCGGTGAACCACACC
This sequence comes from Armatimonadota bacterium, assembly GCA_046760465.1. Taxonomy (GTDB): domain Bacteria; phylum Armatimonadota; class Zipacnadia; order JAUWAU01; family JBHIEF01; genus JBHIEF01. The sequence goes on from JBHIEF010000224.1 coordinate 3,060, forward strand.
ACTCCCCCGCCCCACGAGGGGAAGGCCGGGTTGTAGTTGAACGGATCGGGCGTGGGGGCCCCAGGGGGCGGCAGGACTCCAGGGGGCACTGGCCGCAGCCCCGGGTAGTTGGGGTTGCCTAGATAGCCGTCAATGGCGTTCTCAGCCGGATCTCCGTACGGCATCACCCATGGAGCCGGGGGCGGCAAGAACCACCACGGGGCGCCCGCGGGATAGGCTACGTTCGGGTTCGGCAGTTGTATGTGCGCCGAGAAGCCGCTGCCCTGGTTCCACGGTACGGGCTCTGGGTGCGCCGGGCCGTGGATGGGGAAGCCGGCCAGCATGTCGTCGCCGGCGTCGCGTGGCCAGGTGTCCAGCGAGACCGCCGGCCGGCCTGTCACGACTGTGGACCGGTTGTCCGGCGGGCTGAAGTCGGCCGAGCTGAGGAACTGGTAGCTGTGCAGCCCCGGCCCCATGCTCACGTAGTCGTTCATGTAGTTCGGCTGGAAGGCCACGCGATAGAGCTGCCCGTTGGCGGCCGACCAGTCCCCCGGCCCCGGCGTCATGGGGCTGCCGCCCGCGTCCACTGGGCCCATGGGGACGGCCCAGAAGAACAGGCCGTCCAGCACCACGTTCACGCCGCCGCCGCTGCCGTAGAACCAGTCGTCAATCACGTTGCTGGCGGTGGGTCCGAGATAGTACTGCGTGCTGCCCGCCCCGCCGCCCCAGAACCAGCCGTCGCTCGAGGGCGTGTCTATCGCGCCGCCGTCCAGGCCGCCCTGATTGGGGTTGCCTAGTGTCGTCCGCGACCAGCGGGGCGCTATGCCGTTGGTGGAGGCCCGGACCCGGTAGTCGTAGATGGTCGAGCCGGTGCCGTCGTCCTTATTGACCGGCTCCTCGGGGTCCGTGGCCAACGGATCGGGCGTCTTGGGGTTGACCCCCACGTTGAACCAGGCCAGCGACACGCCCGGCGTGCTGGACACGCTGAAGGTCGCGCCGCCGCTGGTGGAGTTCTCCGCGTCTTCGAGCACGCCGTTGGTGTTGTCGTCCCGGCGCGCGTATAGCTCGTAGCCCCAGGGACTTGCCGAGGCGAACACGCCGTTCTTGAAGCTGAACGGGCCGATAGTGAGCCGCACGTTGCGGCCCGGCGGGTTGTCGGCCAGCACGTAGACGTCCGCGTTGCCGATGTCGGTCGGCGTGTCATAGAAGAAGCCCGGCACGATGGCCCCGTCGTCCACCAGGTCGGGACCGTTGCCCAGGCCCAGCCGCCCCGAGCGCACGCTGGTGCCGGTGGTCAGCGCGCCGGCCCTCGGGTGCGTCGCCGGGAAGGGATACCCCAGGGGCGTGACCCAATACTCGTCGTCCACGATGAAGAACTGGTCTCCGGCCGCCGCCGAAGTGGGCGTGGTCAGGGTGGGGCCTGCCGGGGCAGTGTACACCGTGATGTCGTTGGGATCGTTGTTCTCGATGTAGAATTCCTGGCCGGCCTTGGCGCCGGTGACGAAGCGGATCTTGCGGCCCCGCGCTTGGCCGGGAAGGTCGCCACGGCCTATGCCCGCTCCCCGCCCGGGCGTGGAGTGGTATAGGAAGTCGCAGTTCGCCCCGGCATCGTCGTCAACTCCGTCGCCGTTGGCATCGGTGACGGACAGGTTGCCGGGATAGCCCGGGTTTATGCCGGGCGTGCCGGACGCGGGGTCCGTGGTCGAGTACGGCAGGTTGGTGGCAGTCAGCCCGACCACTGTGAAGCCGCTGAGGGTGAACTGGTCGCCGGCCTGGACCCCTGCGCCCGTCAGCGTGACATTCCCTGGCGTTCCCAAGCCGACGGTGAGGGTGGCGAAGTTAATGGGAGGCCAGGCAGCCCCCACCGTGTTGGCCGTGACGGGGAACTGGATGCCCGTGGCCGCTCCAGTTGTGAACGTCACCGTGTTGCCCACCAGGGAGTTAGCCGGCGGATTACCGACTGGTGAGCCGGTGGTTACGTCGCTGTACGGCATGGTCGTCGCGGTGATGCCGCCCCCGCCCGCTACGTTGAGCAAGGTCAACTGCGCCGTGCCGTCGCTGACGATCTCGAACTGGTCGCCGGGCAGTGCGCCGGCGGCGATCATGTCTTGCCCACCCGAGTTGGCCCCCACGAGGATGCTGTTGTTCCAGAACGGCCCCGTAGCCGCAGGCGGCGGCGGGCCCGTGTCGGGCGAGGCGATGGTCTGGTTGCCCAGAATGGGGAACGGCGCGGCTGCCGACGCGCCGCCGGAGGTGAAGTCAACGTACCAGCCCACCAGTTGGTTGCTTGGGTACCCCTGGGCGGGGCCGCCCAAGGGCTCGTAAGTCAGCCGCGTCTGGGTCATCGTCGCGGTGAGTATGAACTGGTCGGCGGCCGCGACGCCCGCGGCCAGCAGGTTCTGGCCGTTGCTGTTGGGCAGCACCGTTATGGTGTTGGGAGCCACCGTATTGGCCGTCACCGGGAATGGCGGCGCGCCGGCGGCTGCCGACGGCGGCAGGAACTGGACGCTGAGCCCCACCAGAGAGCCGGCCGGGTGGGGGAGGGGCGCCGGTCCGCCGTAGGTCAGTTGCAGGGGCAGTGGCCCGCCGACCACGGTCCCGGGCACGTTCAGGCCCGAGCCCGCGAACCCGGCCGCCACCTGTAGGGTGCCCAGGGGCGCCGGCGGCTGGAAGGGCACGCCGACCTGGTAGGGGCCGGTGCCCACGGAGTTGCTGCCCACCCAGCAGGGGAGCTCTGGGAAGGACGTATCACCGAGGTAGTTGAGTCGGTTGTGCTGTGGGTAGGCCGCGTCAACTGATTCCAGTTGGAAGCTGTCTCTGTTGGGGAACAAGAACCAGAGCAGGTTCTGACTCAGAACCGTGTTGGCCCCGCCAGTGCTCTGGGCCCGGAACAACCAGATAGGGTCGAGGTCGTCGTCGCCCCGATCGAAGGTGAGGCGAGTGTAGTACTCGGAGTTGTCGGTTGCGGTGGTGGGATACCAACCGTTGCCGGCGAAGCCGAAGCCGTAGGAGGGCTGCGCTGCGTAAGCCGCGGTGGAGAGTAACGGGATGAGGAGAATGAGTGCGAGGGCGGCCAGGGCCCGGCCGTTAGGCTGCGACGTGATCATAGATATCCCTCCACTGCTTATCTGCCTAAGCGACGGGCAGGTAACACAGCAAAATCTCTGACACATGCGCCGACCACGCGACGCAAGCGCACGGCGTAAAGCACACGGGGAGCCTTCGGGGAGCTGACGTCTGGCCGCGCGCCCTGTCGGCCTAAGGCGCGAGTACTCGACCGAGCCCAGCCCGAGCGCTTAACGCCATGGGGAGCCCCTAAGAACACACTTGCCTCGCCCGGGCAGTTCGGCCCGGCCTCGGCCCACAAGAACGCGGCTATTCTACAGCATCAATGTGCAACTGTCAAGCCGTTTCCGGTTCGCAGGAGTGCCCTGCGCTGAGCCCAGCTCGGCCCCTTAGACGATGGCACGGGCGCCGAGGTTCCACTGACAAGCGGGGCTTTTC
>JBHIEF010000225.1:0-6523 GCA_046760465.1 Armatimonadota bacterium
GAAGGGCATCACGGTTGCCTGGCGATATCCCTGTCGGACCTCCGCCTGGCCCACCACTTCACCGGCCTCGTTCACTGCCTCGGCGGTCACGCGCCCGGAAGCCACGTGGCAGCCGGGGAGAGCGTCATCTGAGATCGTGACCTCCTCGGCCTCGGTGGCGGGGATGACCCACGCGCTGCGGTCGTCAATGCGCTTGACCGCGACAGCGCCGCGAGTGGTGACGTAGCCGGCGCGGATTAGCTCGCCGCGGGTGTCGAGGTAGGCATACTCTGGGGAGCGCACTAGGTCCCAGCGCTTGCCATCCCAGGTTGCTGCGTACTGCAGTAGATCGCCCTCCCTGTAACAGAAGTGCCCCGCCGGCGGAAGAACGTACTGCCCGACGGGCGTATGTACCCGCCAGTCGTTCCCGAACGACAGATTCGCCCATATCCGCAACCCGTTGGCATACTCCACGTACACTTGCCCGCGTTCGTGGACGCCCTTGGCCACGGCCTCCGAGGTGGGGAGGAGGCCGCCGGCCTCATCGGCGTAGCGGATGTCCTCCACCTCGACGCCCACGTAGCGCCGCTGCACCGCCTGGAGCATGTAGTAGGACTTCAGCGTGCCGTCGAAGCCCCACTCGTTGGCCAGGAAGCCGATGTGCCCGAAGGCGATGGTGCTGGTGTGGAAGCGGTCGAAGTAGGGGCTGGTGCGGGAGTGGTCGGAGCGCCAGTCGCCCTCGCGCTCGAAGAACATGCTGGGCATGCCCATGCCGAAGTCGGTCATCAGCGGGTGCATTTTCAGCAGATCGAAGTCCACCAGCGGCGGGTTGCGCCAGCGGTTGCCGCCCTGCATCTGTCCGTAGTTACCGTCCACGATGCCGGCGTAGTACATCTGGTGGCGGCCCTCGCTGAAGACGGGGCCCTTGTGGGCTTTGCTCTCGTTCCACAGCAGCCGCGCGAAGGCGTTGAACTGCGTGCGGAACATGCCGGCGCCGGGAGTGCGCGCGTCGTAGTCGGTACGGCCCCAGGGTGAGTAAGCCGTGTGCACGTCGCAGTACTGAGCGGTGGTGCCGAACTTCTCGTTGATGCGCGGGGCGTAGTGGGCTTCCTTCTCGGCCGCGCGCAGCGGCTTGAGCGCATAGCAGCGTGGCCAGGCGCGCTGCCACTCGCCGTTGGAGTCCAGACAGACGTCGTCCTCGTTCCAGTTCTCGTTGACCGGCGGGAAGTCCACGTAGTTGGTGTAGGTGCCGAAGCGATAGGCGTCTATCCCCCGCACCAATTCGCTGTACTCTTGGAGCCCCTCATCGGTGATGCGCGGCGCCGCCCGCAGGCGCATGGTGAAGCTCTCGCCCGCGTCGCGCCAGCCCACCTCGTGCAGGCAGGAGATGAAGTTCTCGATGCCATAGGCGTGGTACTTCCGGAGCATCTCCGGCTGCGGGACGCCGATGTTGCGCCAGACGCAGTGCTTGGCGGTATCCATGGTGTCGCACTTGGGGTTGGGGATGTTGGGCAGCACCTCGTGGAAGTCACTAGAGACGTTCAAGAAGAAGCGCTCGCGCAGGTCGTTGCGCTTGCCGTCGGTCTTGGGTAGGTATCGCGCCCCGCCGTTACAGGACACGTCGCCGTTCTGGCCATAGCCGTCGTCGCTGAATAGCAGGGAGGCATCGCTGTTGTACCAGTCCATCAGGCCCAGCACGAACACGCCGTCTGAGCTCACCACGCGCGGCCCGGTGCCGCTCACGGTCAGGTAGGGCACGAAGACCAGCTTGGGCTCCCGCAGGCCCCGGGCAGCACCGATGCGGAACTCGGTGGCGTAGCCGCCGCTGGCGGACGCGTCTATCACCAAGGACTTCCCCTTGAGCGTGAAACGCAGCTCGTACTCGGCACTGGCGTCGCCCTTGGTCGCCCGCCAGCGAGCGGTGACGGTGTTGCCTTCGAACGACTGGCCGAGAGGTTCGGCGGGCAGGCCTTCACTGCCGGCGAGTTGCGGGCCGTCGCCGAAGTCGAAAACGATGCCGCCGCCCGCGCAGGGCTGGAAGCGCTGGCCGCCGGCCTCGGCCCGCAGGTCGCCCAGGGAGCCCGTCTCCGGCGTGTACCGGTACGCTACAGCATCATCCGGCCCCTCGGCGAGGAAGAGCCAGGCGTCTCCCGCGCGTGCCACGGAGGCGCGGACCGGCTGCTTGAAGGTGGGGAGGATGGTGTCGGGCGTCGTCGGCCAAGGCAGCTCTTCGGGAATGGGGTCGAACTCGAGCGGCTTCCATTCCATCTCGTAGAAGCTTAGCGCGTCCAGGTATAGCTCGGCCTCTGTGCGGTCGGTCACGCCGGTGACGTCAATGCCCACGAACTTGGCCGGGTACTCCAGCTCTGCATCGGCGCCGCCGAGCGGCTGGCCCAGGAACCGTCCGGTCGGAGATACAACCGTCTTGTGCTGGAGGAACCAGTAGTCGCAGTTGTTGTTGCCGACGTACAGGCGATAGCGATCTCCCTTAGCGTCCTCGATGACCACGTGGAGCCCCACTCGCGCGTGCTTGGGCGGGTTGATCCAGCCCCAGTTGTTGCCCCACATCCACAGGTTCACCGCCGTGAACTCGCCCGGGATGGGAATGGGGTCCGGAGGCTGGAGGCGGAACCAGCTCGCGGCGCTCTCGCCAGTGTAGACCAAGCGCGCCGTCCATTGGCCGAAGAGCTGCCGCCCCTTGGAGCGGTACGCGTGCGCCTGGGCGCCCGCGTGGCAGGCGACGGTCCAGCCCCCCAGGTCCTCGAAATCCACGAGCTGCGGGTGGTTCGGCTCAGTCCTGCCCGCCCAGTCCATCTCGTAGGGCCGGGGCTGAGGCTCAGCGTCCCCGCGGTCCTGGTTGGAGGCCGGATACACAGCCTCGGGCTCCTGCCCCAATGCCGGCGCGGCTGCCAGCAAGGCCAGAGCGCAGAGGACAAACAGCGTGGGCATGACGGCACCTCCGAAGGCGTGACAATGCCGCCGTCCTGGTTCCTCGGCCGGTGGCCGTCGGCCTCTGTCTCCTGACACGCGTGCCGTCAGTCGGGGTTGATCGTCCAGAGGCGCAGGGGTGCTTCTCTGAGGGCCTTGACGTGGCCGTCAACGAAGAGGGTGTTGAACGTGTCGTTGTGCCTGGCCGTGGGCGGCTCGATGCCGAACTCCAGCCCGCACCCCCAGTACTTCTCGAAGTCCACCACCCAGATGGTCTCGGAGGGCTGCTGCACGGCGCCCTCGTAGACGGGCCAAACGTCGTTGATGCCGTGCATGCCGTCCAGGTAGTCGCCGGTGCCCCAGTAGGCGATGTTGTAGCCGTAGCTGAACGTGTTGCGGCCGGCGCTGGGGCAGCGAAGCACGTCGTCGTTGCGCAGGTAGGGCTCGATGGCGTCCATCCAGGTGTGACTGCCATCCCAGGGCCAGAACTGGCCGCGGGTGTAGAAGCCGTCGTGGTCGTCAGTGTACATCTGAAGCGCCAGGCCAATCTGCTTCAGGTTGGAGGCGCAGGCGGCCTGCCGGCCCTTCTCGCGCGCTCGGGAGAACACGGGGAATATCAGCGCGGCCAGGATCGCGATGATGGCGATAACCACCAGCAGCTCGATCAACGACATGCCCCTCCAGGCGCTCGATCTCAGCCGCCTCATGGCGCCGATGCCTCCTCCGCTCCGGACCCCTCCCTGGGCACGATCTCACAGTCCATCAGTCGCACCTCGTCGAGACGGATCTCGATCTGCCCGCTGGGATTCGCCTGGGCCGGCCGGGCGATGTACATCTCCGCCATCCGGTCGGCCCTGAACTTGTGCTCGCCAGGGAGGCCCTCGCCCGGCGTCAGCCAGTCGAACACGATGCGCACCCGCTGCCACGCCTTCGCGTTGGCGACGGTCAGCGGCCAGTGGTAATCGGCCCCGCCCCGCTCTCGGAAGCCGATGACCATGTCATCCATAGGGCGGTTGCCCCAGATGCGCAGCTCCAGCGCCTCGGCCGTGGTGGGGGACATCGGCTTCCTGATGGCGGCCAGCTTGTGCTCGGGCGCCGCGAAGGTCCACGACAGCGCCCCGCTGCCGCGCCAGGCTCTGCGGCCGAAGGCGACCTCTCGACCGGACTTCAGCCGCGCGAAGGCGTCCAGAGGAGTCAGCGGCCACTGGTCGGTCAGGTGCTCGATGCTCCCCGTGGCCCCCGCCATAGTCAGAGCCTCCCAGCCCTCCAGGCCGCGCTCGAAGTCCTCTGTCCTGGTCTCCAGCGGAGAGAAGCGCCGCTGCTTGCGCCAGCCGATCAGCAATCGCCCCTTCTTGATGATCTCGTCTACTCCCACCATCTGCTGCGTGGGGCCCAGAATGGAACCCACATCCGCCTCCGGCTCGATCCAGACGAACACGGCTCGGCTGCGGTTATCGCGATAGGCGCGGTTGATGCGCTTAGCATCTTCCTTGCTGCACTCCCACCAGGCGCCGAAGTCAACCCGCCGGTCGCTGAGCAGCGCGATCATGTCGGCCACCCATTCCTTGTTGGTGTGCACCACCTCGCCCGGCGTGGTGTGCTCCTCCAGCCACTGCACCACCTGGTTGCAGTCCTCGCGGTAGGCCTCCGACTTCTCCTCCTCGCCCCCGAACATGGGCTTGTCCTGCACGGCCGTGAACACCAGCCAGAGCGAGGTGTTGAACGGCAGAGGGGCGATGCCGCCGAAGAAGCCGACCGAGGGGAAGGGCAAGAAGGTGCACAACAGCAAGCCCACCGGCCGCAGGCGGCCGGCCGTGGCCGGCAGCAGGCGCTCCAGGACCAGGGCCCCGCTCCAGGCCCATATCGGTGCGGTGTGCATGGCGTAGCGTCCGCCGTAACTGACCAGCAGCGGCAACATCCCGATCAGGACGTACTTGGGCAGCATGTGCCCGACATTCGTCTTGTCCAGCTTGCGCAGTCCGAACAGGCCGCAGATCAGCACGGGGCTGACGATTTGGAGCGCCAGGACCTTGAAGAGCAGGCCGCCCGGCAGGCCCAGGTTCTGGCCCACACCCGCGACCCATTCGAGGTGCTTGAGCACGTGCGTCAGCCAGGGCAGATACCAGATGAAGGAGATGCCGACCACCTTCAGCGACAGCCGCCAGTAGCTCCGGTACTTGAGGCCGAACAGCAGCAGGCCCAGTGACACCAGGTGCGGCAGGCCCAGGTGCGCGTAGTACATGAGGGTCAGGACGACGATGGCCAGCCACGCCCGACGGGCCAGAAAGGCCACCACCAACAGCGGCAGCAGGATGTTGATGAGGCACGCGGCGATGTAGGCGGTCATGACGATGACGTGGCCGAAGTCGAGGCTGAGCAGAAGCACGGCCAGCAGCGCCAGCCGCGAGTTCAGCAGCCAGCGGGCTCCATACCAACACGTCAGGAAGGCGACGGGCAGGAACAGGGCCGCGCAGAGGTGCCCGGCGTTGACCACCCCACCCACGAACACGCTCAGGCCCGCCAGCAGCAGGTGAAGCAGCGGCGGGTAGAGGTTGGGCCGGCCGACCGGCGCGTACTCCCAGTCGGCCCAGCCGGGGATGTGCCCCCTGAGGCGTACCTGCTTGGCCAGGGCGAGGTGGTACCACGTGTCCGACATGGAGGGAACCAGGTCAGCCACGTTACAAAGTAGCACCAGTGCCACGACGGCGATGAAGCCGAGCGCGAACTTGTCGTAGCGATCCAGCGGGCCCGGCCACGGGCTGCGTCGCTCCCAGTCGTAGCTCGCGTCCACGTCGGGGTAGGGGGAGAGCATCCTGCGCGCCGCGGCAATCATCGGGGCAGATCACCGTGCGGGCGCGAGTCGTTGGAGCCCGGCGCTACGCCGCCAAAGCCGCACCCCTGACAGGCGCTCACCGTCGGGGCCTCAGCGGCAGGGCTCGATGGCCTCCAGAAGCGCAGCCGCAGCAGCGTCCAGGCAGCCTTGAGGCCGTCCCGCAGGTAGCTCACCTTCTTGCCCTCGCTGGGAGACCGCGGGTGGTAGCCGATGGGCACCTCCGTGATGCTGTGACCACTGCGCAGCAGCTTGGCCGTGACCTCGGGGCAGAACTCGAAGCCAACGCACCCCAGCGGCAGCCGCTGGATCACCGAGGCACGGAAGACCTTGTAGGCCGTCGCCTCGTCGGTGAGCCGACTGCCGTAGAGCAGGTTCACCCAGAAGGCAAGCAGGCGGTTGGCCAGGTAGGTCACCAGCGACACCCGGCCGCGCCCGCGCAGGAACCGGGATCCGTACACTACGTCGGCCTCGCCGCTCAGAATGGGGTCCAGCAGGCGCGGGAACTCCTCGGGGCTCAGCTCCAGGTCGGCGTCCTGGATGGCCACTACGTCGCCGGTGGCGTGCGCCAGCCCGATCCTGACGGCTGCGCCCTTGCCGAAGTTCACTGGCGAGGTGAACACGGTCACCACCGGATGGTCATTGGCCTCCGATAGCTGGGACGCGGTGGCGTCCGTGGAGCCGTCGTCCACCACGATTATCTCCTTATCGTAGGGAAGTGCCTTGACGCGCTCGATCACCTCGTGAACCGTGCTCTCCTCGTTGTAAACCGGGATGATGACAGAC
>JBHIEF010000226.1:0-6518 GCA_046760465.1 Armatimonadota bacterium
TCACCCGCAAGAAGGCCAAGAAGAAGGTGACCAAGAAGAAGGCCAAGAAGAAGGCCACTAGGAAGAAGGTCACCCGCAAGAAGGCCAAGAAGAAGGTGACCAAGAAGAAGGCCAAGAAGAAGGCGAAGAAAAAGGCCAAGAAGAAGACCAGGCGCAGGCGGTAGCACGTCCCGAAAGCACTAACGCCTTTCCCACAGGCGAATCAGTGAGCGCGGCCCACCTGGGCCGCGCCTTCCTTTTCTCTCGCCCGCACCCCGGACCGGCAGCTGGCCCCTCCTCCCCCCTCGCCCCGCCAGGATTCCCCCGGCCCCACGCCGAAGTACCCCGCAGCCATCCTGCCATGACGAGGTAACCGCCATGACGTCCCGCGAGATCGTACAGCGCGCCATTCGTCTGGAGACGCCGGCTCGCCTGCCCGTGCGCTTTGGCATCTTCGGCCAGGACGACTGCGGCGGCGTGCCCCTCAAGCCTGCCGCGGGCTGGGAGCCGTCCTGCGAGGGCGAAGATGAGTGGGGCTGCGTCTGGGCCAAGACCGACGTGCCCAACATGGGACAGGTCACGGGACACCCCTTGGAGGACTTGTCCGGGCTGGACTCGCATCCCATGCCCGACTACGACGATGACACCCGCTACGAAGACGTGGAGGAAACCCTGGCCCACCTGGAGGCCCAGGGCAAGTACATCATGGTCGGCATCTTCATGGTGCTGTGGGAACGCATGCACACTCTGCATGGCTTCGAGAACACCCTCTGCGACCTGCTCACCGACCGAACCGCCGCCGCAGCCCTGGCCGACCGCATTCTCGACGTGCATCTCACCTTGGTGGACAACATCGCGCGCCGCTTCCCCGGACGCGTGCACGGCTTCGGCATGACCGACGACTGGGGCACGCAGCAGGCCGCCTTCATCAGCATGGACCTGTGGCGCGACTTCTTCCTGCCCCGCTACAAGCGGCTCTTCGATGCCATGCACGACAGCGGCTGCGACGTATGGGTCCACTCCTGCGGCAAGGTCAACGAGATCATCGAGGGCTACATCGAGGCCGGCGTCAACGTGGTCAACTTGCAGCAGCCCCGCGCGCTCGGCATCGAGGAGATCGGCCGACGCTACCGCGGCCGCATCGTCCTGGAGAGCCTCGCCGACATTCAGCACACGCTCCCCACCGGCGACCGAGACCTGATCCGGGCCGACGCCCGCGACCTGATGTCCCAATGGGCCTTGCCCACGGGCGGCTTCGTCTTCAGCGACTACGGCGACGGCGCCGCCATCGGCGTGCACGACTTGCAGACCAAGGTCTTCATGTACCAGTGCTTCAGCCAGGAGTCCCAGCGCCTTTACGGCGAGCCACTACCAGAGCCCACCCTCCCGGAAAAAGCGTGACCTTTACCCCATGAACGCAACCAGCCGCGCCCCATCCGGGCGCGGCCGCGTGCGTCTGTGCTTACCGTCTGGCTCGCCTACTCGTTGCCTTCTTCCAGGTCCATGGCCTCGGCCAGATGCTCGAAGTGCTCGCGCAGCCAGCGCTCGTGGCTGCGTTCCTCATCTGCCAGCATGAGCAGCGCGCTGCGACCCGTCGCATCGGCTGTCTCATCCGCCGCCCTCGTGTAGAACTCCTGGGCCTCCTGCTCGGCCGTAATGGCCGCCCGCACCGCCTCCGCCTCGTCGCCCAGCGCCTGCTCGGGAAGCTCCTGAACGTGCACCGCCCCCAGGTGCGACGGCTCGCGCCCGCGTAGCCTCTGGTAGGTCATGGCGCTGCGCCCGCCCTCCAGGGCCTCCGCCAGCGACGTGAAGTAATGCAGGTGCTCGTTCTCCCACTCCACCAGCGTGCGGAACAACTCCCGGCACTGCTCCGTCGCCGCCTGCGCCACCGCTCGCTTGTACGCGCGGATGGCCCCACGCTCCATGTCTATTCCGATGCGAATCGCATCAATCAGGCTGGTGGCCTCCGCCATATCCCTTGGGACCTTCCTCGCTCAGTGTCTAACCGCCGCGCGCCCCTACGCCTCCGTGGTGGGCGCCGCCAGCCCCTCCCCGTACTGCATGGCCGCGTCCCGCTCGGCCGCACCGCGCCCGAAGGGCGAGATCTCCCGCAGCCGCTTCACCACCTGCGGCACATGCTCGATGGCGTACTCCACTTCCTCCTCGGTGGTGTACCGGCTCAGGCTGAAGCGAATGGAGCCGTGCGCCGCACTGAACGGCACCCCCATGGCCCGCAGAACGTGCGACGGCTCCAGCGACCCCGATGTGCAGGCCGAACCCGACGAGGCGCAGATGCCCAACTGGCTCAGCATCAACAGAATGGCCTCCCCCTCCACGTACTCGAAGCTGATGCTCGACGTGTTGGGCAGCCGCTGTTCTCGATGGCCGTTCACGCGCGCGTTGGGCGCTCGCGCCAGCAGTTCGCACTCGAGCTTGTCTCGCAGTCTCCTCACCCGCGTGCGCTCCTCCTCGATGGCCTTCATGGCCAGCTCGCACGCCTTCCCCAGCCCGATAATGGAGGCCGTGTTCTCCGTGCCGCCCCGCCGCGTCCGCTCCTGATGGCCGCCAATGATCAAGGGGCGAATGCGCGTCCCCCGCCGAACGTACAGCGCCCCCACGCCCTTCGGCGCGTGCAGCTTGTGCCCCGACAGCGACAGCAGGTCAATGGCCGTGTCGCGCAGCTTCATCGGCACCTTGCCCACCGCCTGCACCGCATCGGTGTGAAACACCACCCCCCTCTCGTGCGCGAGCTCGGCCAGCCTCTCCACCGGGAACATCACGCCCGTCTCGTTATTCGCCCACATGATCGAGGCAATGGCCGTCCCCTCGTGCAGCGAGGCCTCGAACTCGCCCTCCTCCAGCATCCCCTGCGCATCCACCGGCAGTTCGGTCACATTGTAGCCGCGCCCCGCCAGGTACTTGCCCAGCGTGCGCACGGCCGGGTGCTCCACCCGCGTCGTGACCACGTGCCGCCTGTCCGGGTACGCCTCCAGCGTCCCCCGAATGGCGTGGTTATCGCTCTCCGTCCCACACCCGGTGAACACGATCTCCGTGGGCTCCGCACCTAGCAGCGCCGCCACCCGCTCTCTGGCCTCCTCCAGCTTCTTGGCCACCTGCCCTCCGAACTCGTGCATGCTGGACGGATTGCCGTACTTCTCGCAGAAGTACGGCAGCATCTCCTCCAGCACCTCCGGCGCCACCATGGTGGTCGCGTTGTTGTCCAGGTAGACCACCTCGCCCACACCGCTCATGCCTCCACCTCCTCCACCACCAATGCGTCGCTGACCAGCTCGCGCAGCCTGGCCTCGATCACCGCCTTCACCGTGATGCGGCTGCTGGGGCAGTCCGCGCACGCCCCCCGCAAGGCCACCTGCACGTGGTCTCCGTCCACGTCTATCAGCTCCACGTCGCCGCCGTCCGCGCGCAGCGCCGGCGCGATGTCCTTCTCCAGGTGCTCCTGTATCAGCGCGATCTTCTGGATGTTGGTCAGCCGCGGCCGCGCCGGCGGCGCCTCGCCCCTCTCGCGCAGGTCCCCCCACACCTCGGCGATGATGTCCTCGATCTGCGGGTGACAGGACATGCACCCGCCCCCCGCCTTGGTGTAGTTGGTCACCTCCTGCACGCTGCGCAGCCGGTTCTCCTTGACGATCCGCCGTATCTTCGTGTCGGTCACCCCGAAGCACCGGCACACGATCCGCCCCTCGTCGCGATCCTCGTCCGGCGGCGTCTCGCCCCGGTAGATGGCGATGGCCTTCTCCAGCGCCTCGTGGCCCATCACCGAGCAGTGGATCTTCTCCTCCGGCAGACCGCCCAGGTACTCGGCGATGTCCCGGTGCGTGATCTGGGCCGCCTGGCTCAACGGCTTGCCGATGATCATCTCGGTCAGCGCCGAGGCCGAGGCGATGGCGCTGCCGCAGCCGAAGGTCTGGAACTTGGCGTCCGTGATGACCTCGTTCTCGTCCAGCTTCAGCATCAGCCGCAGCGCATCCCCGCAGGTCAACGACCCCACCTGCGCGTCCGCGTCCGGGTCCTCTATCTCACCCACGTTGCGCGGGTTGTAGAAGTGATCCTTGAGCGTCTCGCTGTATTCCCACATGTCCCTCTCGCCTCGTCGTAGCCGGCTGCCCTAAGCCCCGGCTGCCCCTCACCGCGGCCTCACGCTATTGTCCCCGCAATGGCCGGCTTCGTCAGTGACCTTCCCCCACAGTGGCCGGCAGGCTGCTGGGGCTAGTTCGTCGCCACCACCTCAAGCCCCTTGCGCGCAATCTCGTACTCCAGTATCCGCGCCCCGCCTGCCGCCAGCGCCTCGGCCACGGGCTGCTCTCTGCCCGCGGCCGCCAGCGTGATCATGCAGCCACCGCCGCCCGCGCCGCAGATCTTGCTGGCCACCGCTCCGGCCTCGCTCGCCGCCGCCATCAGCCTCTCAATCTGGTCGGTGGTTACCCCCTCCGCGAGCTGCTTCCGGTTGTTCCACTCCTCGGCCAGCGTGCCGCCCAGGGCCTCGAAGTCCTCCGCCTCGATCGCATCTAGCATGCGGAAGGCCGTGTCCTTGATGCTGCGCATGCTCCGCCGGGTCCCGCCCTCGTTGTCCACGTACGCCTTGAACATGCTCCAGTTCGTCGCCCCCGAGAACCGCGGCTCCCCGGTGAAGCTCAGGATCAAGCGTCGCTCCAGCTCCTCCCGGAACGCCTCGCTGGTCCCGATCTGGTCCACCCGATCCCCCTCCACCTCGAAGTAGATGGCGTTGATGCCCCCGTGCAGCGCCCCGTAGTAGTCCTGCTTGCCTACCGGCACCCCCAGGTCCTGGCACTCCAGGTTGGCCCCGTAGAACACTAGCTGCTCGTCCGGGATGTCCGCCTGATTCAGCTCCCGCAGCGCGCCCGACAGGGCAATCAGCAGGGCCGACGATGACCCCAGCCCCGAACCGTGCGGCGCGTCGTTGCGCGTGGTGATGTCCAGACCGGCCTCCGGCCGGTAGAACCTCACGATCCGAGCCACGAACGCCAGCGGCCCCTCGATCTCCAGCTCCTCCAGGCTCGTCGCTGAGTGCTCGGCCCCCGTATCCTCCGAACGGATCCTGATGGCCGCATCCTCCCGCGTCGCCAGCCGCACGTGGCTCCCCAGGCTGATGCCCATGTTGACCGTCAGGCCCCCCTCCTCCCACAGGTACAGCGGGAACAGGTCCAGCGTCCCGCCGGCCAGGTCAATCCGAGAGGGTGTGCGGGCTTCGATGACCATGCGCGGCCCCTTCTGGCAGGAAACTGCTTCCGGTGGACGGAAAGGCTGGCAGCGTCCCGCACCTGCCGGCATTATACGGTGGACAAGGGCTTTGTCAAGCCAGCCTGCCGACCGACATGCGCGTTGCGATTGCCGGTGGCCCCTGCCGTGGGCAGGACGGTCGGGCCGTGGGTAGTCGCGAGCCTTCGGATCGGTGCTCGTGCTACGTAGCGAAGCGCCGCTTCCGGCCTTCGTAGCCGAAGCTACTTCGGCGGAGTAGGCACTTCGCAGAATAGTAGCGGAGGTGGCTGGCGGCGGCGTCTGATCGCCGCGCAGGAGCAATGGCCGTGACCGAATCAACCACTGCCCCTCTGGCCCTGGGCGTTGACTTGGGCGGCACCAGCACCGTCTGTGCGCTGGTCGCTCAGACGGGCGAGATTCTCGCCACCCAGCAGGCGCCCACGCCGGCCCAACGGGGCGGCGAGGCCGTGGTGGCAACGGCTCTCTCGGTGGCCGAACAGACAGCCGACTGTGCCGAGGGACGAGAACGCGTGGCCGCAGTCGGCATCGCCGCACCGGGACCAGTGGACTTCGACCGCGGCGAGCTGCGCAGCGACCCGGGCAACATCCCCGGGCTCAAGCAGCAGCCGCTACGCCGCCGCTTTCAGCAGCAGTTCGATGTGCCCGTCTTCTTGGAGAACGACGTCAACGCCGCCTGCTACGGCGAGTGGCGCTGCGGCGCCGGCCGCGGCGCCAGGATACTCGCCTGTGTTACGCTGGGCACGGGCGTGGGCGGCGCCTTCATCGCCGACGGCCGGCTGCATCGCGGCGCCAGTTGCTACGCCGGCGAGGTCGGACACATCATCCTACAGGCGGGCGGCCCCGAGTGCTGGTGCGGCGGCAGGGGTTGCTTCGAGGCCCTGGCCGGCCTTCGCGGCATCGCCCGGCTCGCCCGCCAGGCGGCGGCCGAACATCCCGACAGCTTGCTCGCCGTGCCGCCTGCCTCGCCGGACGATGTCTCCGTAGTGCGCGGCCTGTTCGCCGCCGCCGAGCAGGGCGACGGCGTTGCCCAGCAGGTAGTTGACCGCGTGGCCCAGTACGTCGCCCTCGGCCTGGGCAGCCTCATGCACGTGCTCGACCCCGACCGCGTGCTCTTGGGCGGCGGCACCAGCCAGGCTGGCGAGACCCTCTGGGCCCCGCTCCGCAGGCATCTGGAGGCCGAGCGCCTGCGACGCCCCTGGTGCCAGACCGAGGTCCTGCCCACCGCCCTGGGCGCCAACTCCGGAGTGGTCGGGGCAGCCATCCTGGCGCTGGACTCGGCC
>JBHIEF010000227.1:0-6502 GCA_046760465.1 Armatimonadota bacterium
GTGCGGGTGTTGTTGTTCTGCACCTCGATGGTCAGGGAGGGCATGCGCTGCTGGATGTCGCCCCAGGTGTCGCGGAAGAGCTGGAGCTGGTCCTCCTGGTAGCCCAGGCGGCGCGGCTCGGGGATGGGGTTGGCGCCGACGCGCTGCCACTCGGCGATGAGGTCCTCGGCCCAGGCCACGTTCTGCTGCTGGAGGGCTTCGGGCAGGTCGTCCTGGAGCACGGGGAGGATGGCGAAGCAGTCGTGCTCGGACTTCTCCAACTCGGTCTGGTGCAGGTGCAGGATGCCCTGGTAGTCGCGCGCCTTGAAGGCCGTGCGCACCAGGCGGCACAGGCTGGAGTCGAGGTCGCGGTTGGGCTCGACGTAGACGTAGTCGTGGATCTGCTCCCAGACGATGCCGAGCTGGGCGACCTGGTACTCCTCCATGCACCAGCGCCCCGGGCGGGGGAAGCGCTCGCCGGTGGTGGCCTCGATGCCGAAGGCGATCTTGAGGAAGTCGTCGTTGCTGTACTTGGTGCCGTCCCAGACGTCCTCGGGCGCGCGCTCGCGGCCGGCGGGGTTGGCGTCGGGGATGAAGGTGAGCACGAGCCGGTCGAGGATGGCGTCGCGGTCGAGGTCGGTGGGCTGCTCTGCGAGGTTCTCGCCCTTGACGAGCTGGCAGATGAAGTCAATGCAGGCCACAGTGCCGCCGGGCTCGTGGGCGTGGGGGACGGTGACGATCAAGGCCTTCCTGGCCTCGTCGGTGGCCTCGCCGCGAGTGAGAGTCGCGCAGTAGCACTCGCTGCCCCCGAACTGCACCACGTGGTCCAGCTCGAGCAGGTCGGGATGCTCCCCCGCCCACTGGTGGAGGAGGGGTTGGTATTGGTGGAGTTTGGAGGGCCACGTCATCGCTTTCACTCCCGTACGTCCTCTGCGGATCTTCTCGCGGGCAAGAATGCCCGCGCCACGCACGACGTAATAGAAGATGCCTAGCGTGGGGCGGACATTCCTGTCCGCCAGCGTCTGCTCAGTCCAAATACCCCAAGTCCCTCAACCTCTGCGTCACGCGCTCGTCTACTTCCTCCTCGCCGACTAGGTCGCGCTCGACGGCGGCGGCTTCCTCGTGTTGGACGGGGCGGGCGGCGAGGGCGGCGGGCGCGAAGGCGGCCTCGGCCACGCGGCCGTCCATGTAGGAGGGCACCGGCAGGCCCAGCAGATGCAGGATGGTGGGCGCCATGTCGGTGAGGTGCAAGTCGTCGAGGCTCGCGCCCCGCCGCAGCTCCTGGCCCGCCGCCAGGAAGATGCCCCAGCGCTTGTGCACGGCCATCTGACCGAAGCGCTGGCCGGCGAAGACGCGCCCGCGGTTGAACTCCCGCAACGGGACCACGTCGTCGCGCACGGTGCGGATGACGATGTCGGGCGCGAGCTCGATGTGCGGCCCGTGGTAGAGCTCCTCGCGCCGCCAGGCGTTCTCGATGACGGGCTCGTTGGTCGCCGGGTGGCGCACCTGGTTGAGGCTGGCGATGACCCTGTCGCGCAGCTCCTCGTAGTCGCCGCCCGCCTCCACGATGCCGTTGGGGTCGCGGCCCCTGAGGTTGATGCGGATGCCGTGGCGCACGCCGGGGTCGGGCGCGGCGAGGGTGCGGCGCCAGTCAATGCCCCGGCTGAATACGTCGCGGCGGGTGGCCTGGATGGTGGGGAACTGGGCCTCGAGCAGGCGGGGGGGCAGGAGCTTGCCCAGGCCCTCGACGCGGCAGGCGCGCAGGAAGCGGCCGAAGCTGCGCCAGCGGATCATGATGAGGTCGGCGCCGATGATGGGGAGCCTGGACCGGCGCAGGAGGCCCTGCTGCTGGAGCCACTCGCCCAGGCAGAAGAAGCGCTCGGCCAGGCCGGCGCCGTGGTCGGAGACGACGACGGTGGTCGCGTTCTCGGGCGCCGCGGCGCGCAGCTCGCCCACGCAGGCGTCCAGGAACTCGTAGTGGCGGGCGATGGCCTCGCCATTGGGGCCGACCAGTCGCCCGGAGCCGTCCTGGGCCAGCGCCTCGGGCAGCAGGAAGGCGTGCTGCATGAGGTCGGAGGTGCGCAGGACGCCGATGGAGAGCTCCCAGGGATGCTCGCGCAGAAGGTGGAGCCAGATGCCCACGCGGCGGCGGATGTGCGCGTTGGCCAACTCGACCGCGCGCTCGGGGCCGGCGCGCTGGAGGCGCTTGCGGCTGGGCTCCATGCGGTAGGGGCCGAGGGCGCTTTCGATCTCGTCGCGGAGGTCGGCGGGATGGGTGAAGGTGGAGCGCGGGTGCGGGGTCAGTGGCCCGGCCACCAGCAGTCCGTTGAGCGGGTGGGGCGGGTAGGTCAGGGGGATGTTGAAGCAGATGGTGCGCAGGCCCCGGTCGCCGGCGTAGTGCCACAGGCGCGGCGCGCGGCACCAGTTGGCGTTGACGGGCACGGGATTGCGCGTGCCGGGCAGCACGCTCATGAAGTCAATGACACCGTGCTTGCCGGGCTGCACGCCGGTGGAGAAGCTGGCCCAGGCGGGCGCCGACACGGGCGGGTGCACCGACTCCAGGCCGGCGCCGACGCCCTCGCCGCGCAGGCGCGCGAGGTTGGGCAGGCGGCCCTCGGCCAGCAGGGGGTCCAGAAGCTCAAAGCCGGCCCCGTCCAGGCCGATGACCAGGACCGGAGGGCGGGCGGGCTCGGCGCTCACGAAGGTCTCTCCGCGCGCGTGGCTGGCCCTGTGGTCGGCGCGTGCGCCACGCGGCGGCGCAAGTATTCGTGGCGCATGCGGTCAGACCTCTTAGGGTGCCCCGCGCGCTCTGACCTCGGTCGCGGCCAGGAAGGCGATGGCCAAGGCGTTGAGCACGGCCACGATGGCGCAGGTGGCCGTCATGCCGAAGACGGGGATCAGCAGGGCCCCCGCGGCCAGCGCGCCGGCGAAGGCGCCGAAGTGGTCGGCGGCGTCCACCATGCCGGCCGTGCGGCTGAGCCGGTCGCTGGCGCGCAGGTAGAGCTGGCTGGCCAGGGGGAGCTCCAGGCCGATGAGCAGCCCGGTTATCGCGATCAAGACCGCGAACGCTGCCTGAGAGAGCCACGGCGCCACCTGGCCCACCAGGCGTGCCGAGAAGGCCTCGAGGGTTGGCGGCAGCAGCAGGGCGAACACGACGACGCCCACCTCGATGCCGATGAGCAGGCCCAAGCCCCGCCTGATCCTGGGCAGGCGCATGTTCACCATCCAACTGCCGACCGCCAGCCCGAACATGAACAGCGCCACCAGCAGCCCGATCATCTGGTAGACGTAGCCGTACAGGTTCTGGAAGCCGAAGATGAGGATGACCTCCAGGCCCATGGCGGCGAAGCCGCAGGCCGCCACCGAGAACAGGTAGTTGGCGCGGCGGTGGCGCTGCACGCGCCGCGGGGTCAGCGCGATCCAGAGCAGCCGCAGTATGCCAAGTGCGACGAGGGCCAGCACGAGCCAGGGGACCTGCACCTTCTGCGCGGCCTGAAAGGCCTTGCCCACGCGCGAGCCGGAGTATTCAGCCCACAACAGCAGGTTGTAGAAGTAGGAGACGGGCCGCAGATCGGTGTTCTGGTGGACGTCGGTGCGCTCGGCCAGGCGCCGCTGGAACTGCTCGGCTCTGCCGGGGTAGTAGTACACGGCGAACACCTCGGGGGAGAAGTGCTCGCTCTGGACCCCGCGTTGCCGGAAGCGCTCCGCCAGCAGCTCCCAGTCGGTCGTGACGGTGCCGTGTTGCGTGGCGGCGAAGAAGCAGCTGCGCTCAGTGGGTTGCAGGACCACGTGCGGGAAGACCTGTGCCACGGTTTGCCAGACGGCGGCAGCCTGCTGGCCCAGTAAGCCCCCCGGGTAGGTGGCGAACGACATGAGCGTGAAGCCGAAGACGCCATCGGGGCGCAGCACGCGGTGCACCTCTGCGAAGAACTCCAGCGTGTAGTAGCGGTTGAGCAGGGCGGTGGAGGGGTCAGGCAGGTTGACGAAGACCAGGTCATACTGCTGCTCGGTGGTCTTGACGAAGAAGCGGCCGTCCAGGTAATGGACGCGCACGCGGGGGTCGGCCAGCGCCCGCTGGTCTTCGGCGGGCAGGAAGGGACGGATGGTGGCGATGAGCCTGGGGTCGAGCTCCACATAGTCAATGCTGTCGAGGGGGCTCTTGAGCATCTCCTCGATGAGGCCCTCAGCGCCGCCGCCGATGAGCAGGACGGTCTTGGGGTCGGGGTGCTGGCTCAGCACCGTGTTGGCCATGGCGGCGTAGCTGTAGTCGTCGGGAAACCAAGCGGCGTACTGGCCGTTGAGGTAGAGGTTGTACTGGTCGCCCAGCCGGGAGAGGGCGATGTTCTGGTACTTGGAGTCGGCGGAGTGGAGCAACTCCGTCTTGGTGCCCAGGGAGTCGAAGCGGGCCCGGACGGTCTCCCGCTCCAGACGCGGACAGATGGCGGGAAGGTAGTAGACGCCGGCCAGCGCGGCCAACACCCCCACGACGGCGGCCGCCGCCCAGCGCCAGCGCGTAGGGGCGGCAGTGAGCCAGAGGGCGATGCCGCCGGCGCCCACCGTGCCCAGCGCCAGCACCACGCCGACGATGGCGAAGGCCGACAGGCGCGTGACCAGGACGAAGGTGAACAGCAGCCCGCCGCCGAGGCTGCCGGCGGCCTCGACCATGTAGATCCAGCCGATCTTGCGGGCGTCCTTCTCCTCCTCGACGGCGTAGAGCTTCAGGCCCAGGGGGAAGGTGAAGCCGACCATGGCGCTGAACGGCGCCAGCACGATGGCAGTGAACAGCAGCATGGGGCCGAAGGCGATGAGCTGCCCGGGCGGGGCGTGCAGGACGTCGCGCGCCACCCGGACGAGGTAGACCTGGACGGGGACTGACAGACACCCGAGCAGCACGGCCGCGAAGAACAACAGCCCCACGCGCTGCACTCGCGGCACGACCCAGGCGCCAAGCTGCGCGCCGGCCGCGATCCAAAAGAGCCAGAGGCCGAAGGTCAGGCCGATGCACAACTCGTTGCCGTAGAAGACGACCAGGAACTCGCGCACCAACGTCGCCTGGACGATGATGCTGATGGCGCCCAGCAGGAAGTAGGCGACCAGCGTCAGGGTCTGTCGCTTGTGGGTGTCCATGCTCGTGGTTCGGGCCTCAAGCGCCTATCTTCGGCGTATCCCCGGGCCTTCCTGCCCGTGCTGACATGGGCGAGGTCGGTCGGAGACGGGTTGCGAGGGGAAGGAGTTGGTGCCGACCGAACCGAACCGAGGCCTGCGCGGTGCGCCGCCCGAGCACTCAAGCAGTCAGGCCTGCCGGTGGGCAGGCGGGAGGGAGACACATGCCCAAGAAAGTCAAGGTCGCCTTCGTCGGTAGTGGCGGCATGGCCGAGGCACACAGCGCGCCTCTGTCGGCCATGCGGGACGTGCAGATCGTCGGGTATTGCGACGTGGTCAAGAGCAAGGCCAAGCGCATGGCCGAGCAGTACGACGCGGCGGCCTTCACGGACGCGACCGAGATGATGGACGCGGTGGAGCCGGACGCGGTGTACTTCTGCCTGCCGCCCTTCGCGCACGGCGCGGAGCTGGAGGCGATCAAGCGGGGCATCCCCTTCCTGATTGAGAAGCCCATCGGGATGGACCTGGCTCTGAGCAAGAAGATCGCGGCGGCGGTGAAGCGCAAGCGGCTGCTCACCAGCGCGGCCTACATGAACCGCTATCGCAAGGGCGTGCAGACGGTGCGCAAGCTGCTGCGGGACGACCCGGCCATCATGATGCTGGGGGGCTGGATCGGCGGCACGCCCCGGCCGCGGCGCGGCGTGGGCATCTGGAGCTGGTGGGTCCAGAAGGACAAGAGCGGCGGGCAGTTCCTGGAGCAAGTCACGCACACGGTTGACCTGGCGCGGTTCCTGTGCGGGGACGCGGTGCAGGTGCACGCCTACGCGGCCGAGGGCTTCAACAAGGGCACGCCCAGGAACTACAGCATCGAGGACGCCAGCGTGGTCAACATCCAGTTCGAGAGCGGGGCGGTGGCCAACCTGTGGGCCTCGTGCTCGGCCAACGCCGGCGGCGAGGGCGTGAGCCTGAACGTCTATGCCTCCAAGACCACGGCTCTGTTCAGCGGCTGGGAGCACAGCGTGCGGCTGCTCCAGGCGGGCAAGAAGGAGCGTCAGATCCCCGGCGAAGACGACATCTTCGGCATCGAGAACAAGGCCTTCATCAAGGCGGTGCGGACGGGCAAGGCGGATGGGATCATGTCGTCGTATGCCGATGCGGTCAATACGCTGGCCATCTCGGTGGCGGCCAACAAGTCCATGGAGACGGGCACGCCGGTGAAGGTTGGGTAGTTCGAGCACTGTCATTCTGAGGCGCGGAGCGCCGAAGAATCTCGTGACGCGCCGAGCGGGATCGCCGCACACGAGATTCTCAGCTCCCTGCGGTCGCTCAGAATGACGACGAGCCACTAGGGCAGGCGACCGAGGTACGCGCTTCGCACGAGTCAAACAGCCCCAGGCCTTGGGCCTGGGGCTGTTTGGTG
>JBHIEF010000228.1:0-6487 GCA_046760465.1 Armatimonadota bacterium
CACACGCCTCGACGATGGACTCGCCGGCGCCGGGGGCGATGCAGGCGGAGCGGCGCAAGGTCACCTCGTAGCTGCCCTGATCGTAGGCCTCCCGGGTGGCGATGTAGCCCACGGTGCCGTTGACCAGCTCGGCCACCATGGTCGGGTCGAAGGGCGACTGCTCCTGGATGGCCAGGCCCAGCTTGACGAAGACCTCGCCCGGGATGGTGGCCAGGCCCAAGGGCCCGATGCGCATGGCCCCCAGCTCCACCTCCAGCTCCTTGCGCTCCATCTCGGCGATGAAGAGGGCCTCGCGCATCACGTGCCGGTCAACGTCCAGCCGCCGCACCTTCCTGTCCCCGCGCTCGACCTCCACGTAGCACGACCCAATGCTGCGCCAGTTCTCGCCCAGCGCCTCGCGCGCCCGCGCCAGCGCTGCTTCGGTGGGCACGCGGATGGGGAAGGTCATCTTGCGGCTCAGGTAGTTGATCAGCGGCTGCTCGATGGGCGTGGCCCGGGGCAGCGCGCGCAGCACCTCGGCGGCCAGGGAGGTGCCGATGCGCTGGGTGACCTGGCGGCCCGACTCGCGTGGGGCCTTGACGTCAATGTGGTTGATGTCGCCGCAGGTGCCGTTGAGAAACAGCGTGGTCGGCGGCGGCGACAGCGCGCCGGCCAGCGTCTGGCGCAGGAAGTAGGGGAAGTCGGCCGAGATCTTGCTGCCGCCGTGGGTGTCCAGGTGCAGGGCGTAGTTGACCACCAGGGCCAGGGGCCTGCCGGCCACGTCGTCAATCCGCAGGATGCGCACGCCGGGGTCAATGGGCGCGACCGGCTCGACGATGTCGGGGTTGAGCACGCCCGGATTGGTGCGTACCGAGCCGTCCTTCATGCGGAAGCGGCGGTTGAAGGCCAGGTGTGGGGCGCTGCCTACCGTCCACGACGCGGCCGCAGGCTGCCGGCCGCGCCAGGCCATGATGCCGGCGCTGGCGATGAGCTCGGGCAGCACCTCCAGGTACTCCTGGTTACGCTCGCCGTACCACAGCACCTGGGTCACCGGCCCGGTGTGGGTGTGGGTGCAGGCGATCAGGATGCCCTCACGCGGCACGCCGGTCTCGCGGGAGACCTCCGCGCGAATCTCGTCGCACGCCGCCGCGCCCAGCGCGATCAGGTCGCAGGAGATGATGATGGCCGCGCCGTCCTCGGCCTCCAGGGCCAGCGCCTGGGCCAGCAGGTCGTCTAGGACCCCCTCGGAGTACCGTGTGTGGAAGTACCCGGACATGGGCGTGCCCAGGGGCGGGGTGATGACCATGCTGCCGGTACCGGCGGCCAGCGCCTCGGCCATTGGCTGTTCCCCCAATCACGCTGCGGTGTGATTCGGGACGAAGTGGAGAGCCTCGCCCGCGCCCCCGCGCGCCGGGAGCGTGCCCTCAACGGGGCACTATCGCCTTCGCCGCGGTGGGGCGGGCATTCCTGCCCGCCAGCCGTCCTATTGCGGCCCTCCCTCGCCGCCGAAGGCCAGCGCCACGCGGAATTCCCCGCCCAGCGCGGACTCCACGCGAATGGAGCCGGCCAGCAGCTCCACAAGCTGCTTGCAGAGCGATAGCCCCAGCCCGCAGTGCACGCCGGTATCCCCCCTGGCGGCGTCGGCCCGCCAGAAGGGCTCAAACACCTGCTCGGCCTCCCGTGGCGACAGATGGCTGCCGGTATTCGTGACGGTCACCTCGATGCCGCCGTCCCCGCCGGCGGCCTCGATCCAGATGCGCCCGCCAGCGTCCGTGTAGCTGACCGCATTGTCCAGCACGTTGGACAGGATCAGGCAGAGCTTGTCGCGGTCGGTGTCGAGCGTCAACTGGGGGTCAACCTGCCACTCGACGCGGAGGCCGCGGCTGTCGGCTCGGTCGGCCAGTGGGCGCCAGCACTGCTCCAAGGCCTCCTTCAGGCCGAGGCGACGGCGGTCGAGCGCCAACTGCCCGGCCTCGATGCGCGCCAGGCACAGGAGGCTGTCCACGATCCTCTGGGTCTGCCCCAGGACGGCCAGGCATTCGGCCATGGCCGTTCGGTACGCCTCCGACTCCCGCGGCTTGGTCAGGGCGACCTCCAGAATGGACCTCAGGCCCGCCAGGGGCGTCCGCAGCTCGTGGGCCACGTCGGCGGTCAGCGACCGCTGCTGGGCGAAGGCGCGCTCCAGTCGGCCCAGCAGGTCGTTGAGGCGCTCGACCACCGGCGCCAGCTCCACCGGCGCCTGGGCCAGGTCAATCCGGGCCCCGAGGTCGTCCTCGCCCACTCCCTCGATCTGGGCCGCCAGATGGCCCACCGGGCTCAGGCCCGATCTGACCACCCACGCCAGCAGGCCCAGGGAGAGGGCGATGGCCGCTGCGCCCACGCCGACCAGCAACAGCCTGAGCGCCGCCAATGCGCCCTCCACCTCCCTGGTCTCGCGCGCCACCACCAAGGTGAGGGGCGGACCAGACGCGGCCGCCAGGTTCGGGGCGTCGCCTTCCTCCCTTTGTGGGTGGAACTGAATGCCCGCGGCCCTGCCCCGGCGTCCGTCGGGCAGCACCACCCACCGGCAGGCCGGAGCGTCGGAGGAGGCGGGAATCCTGTCCAGATCGTCGCTGCCCAGAGAGGGGGAGCGCGCCAGCACCGTGCCGTCGGGAAGCCAGGCCTGGAAGTACTCCGGCCGCTCGCCGGGCTCGAACTCCCTGGTCACGCGTTCCCGCAAGTCATGCTCGATCTCGTCGTCCTCTTGCTCGACCAGCAGCGCCAGGGCACGCGCCTTGCCCGCCAGGGCCTGGTCGAACTGCGCCAGCAGCCAGGCGCGCACGAGCAGGTAGACCACCAGGCCCGCCGCCGCCAGCAGTAGCGCCGTTCCCGCGGCCGTGCCCACCAGCAATCGGGAGCGCAGGGAGTGCACTAGGGGGCCTCCCCCAAGATGTACCCTTCGCCCCGCCGCGTGTGGATGAGCCGCGGCAGTCCGGGGCGCTCGATCTTCTTGCGCAGATAGCCTATGTAGACGTCCACGACGTTGCTTTGGGCGGAGGAGTGAAAGTCGTAGATGTGTTCCCAGACGTCGCTACGCGTCACCACTTCTCCCGCGCGCAGAGCCAGGTACTCCAGCAGGGCGTATTCGCGCGGCGTTAGCTCGATGCGCTCGCCGGCTCGGTGCACCACACGGGCGGCGGTGTCAACCTCCAGGTCCGCGATGCGAATCACCGGGCTCTTGGCCCGGTATCCCCGGCGCACCAGCGCCCGCACGCGGGCCAGGAGCTCCGCGAAGGCGAACGGCTTGACCAGGTAGTCGTCGGCGCCGAGGTTCAGGGCCTTGACCCGGTCATCCACCGCGTCCTTGGCGGTCAGGATGAGGATGTGCGTTTGGTCCCCGCCATCGCGCAGAGCCCTTATGATCGCCAGACCGTCCAGCTTGGGGAGCATGACATCGAGGACGATCACATCGTACTCGTTCGACTCGGCGTACCAGAGCCCCTCCTCCCCGTCGGGAGCCGCGTCCACGGCAAAGCCAGCCTCCCGCAGGCCGCGCGCGAGGGCCTGGCGCAAGGGCCCGTAGTCCTCCACCAGCAGCACACGCATGGGAGGGCACCCACAGACGAAACCAGCTGAGGCCGGCTAGAAGGCGGCCTCAGCTGGGCAGATCGTCGCACACGACTTGGTGGCCAACTACTGGATCAGAGGTCAATCGTCGTCGTCGCTGTCCTCGTCCTCTTCGTCGTCGGCTTCCTTGCCGAGCAGCTTTCCGTCAGCGGCCACTTCGATGTCAACCTCTTTGCCGTCAATGACCACCTCGGCCTCGTAGACCTTCTGGCCGTTTTCGGTCTCCACCTCGATCTCGGTGATGGTCCCGTCCCCGGCCTCCTTCAGGATGGTGGCCTTGACGGCTGCCGGCAGGTCGGCCAGAGCCACGAGCTCCTCGTCGCCCTCGTCGTCGTCCGCCTCGACCTCTTCCTCATCCTCCTCTTCATCGCCTTCGACTTCCTTGCCCAGCAGCGTCCCGTCGGCGGCCACTTCGATGTCAACCTCTTCTCCGTCAATGACCACCTCGGCCTCGTAGACGACCTGGCCGTTCTCCGTCTCGCGCTCGATCTCCTCGATGGTCCCGTCCCCGGCCTCCTTCAGGATGGTGGCCTTGACGGCGGCGGGCACATCCTCCAGAGCGACCAGTTCCTCCTCCCCCTCCTCGTCGTCGTCATCGTCCGCCTCGACCTCGACCTCTTCCTCGTCCTCCTCCTCGTCGCCCTCGACCTCCTTGCCCAGGAGAGCGCCATCGGGGGCTACCAGGATGTCAACCTCTTTGCCGTCAATGATGACCTCGGCCTCGTAGACGGTCTGGCCGTTCTCTGTCTCCACCTCGATCTCGGTGATGGTCCCGCCCTCGGCGGCCTTGAGAATGGTGGCCTTGACCGCGGGCGGCACCTGATCCAGCGAGACCTGCTCCTCGTCGTCGTCGCCGCCCGACCAGGCGGCGAGGCCGATGGCGAGCACCGCCACGAGCGCTATCCCTGCAAACAGTACCCAGTGCCATTTCATCAGCGTCTCCCTCCTTCGCTGGCCACGGTGTGTGGCAGCTGCCGGCATCCTACCAGGGCCATTGTGAGAATACGATGAGAGAGCGCGGCCATCGGCCACATTCTCCCCAGGCCACGGCTGCCCCTTCCCGCAGCGGTGCGCGGGCTGGCCGGCGACTACCCACGGGCCTCCTGGCGCAGCCACGAAGCCGTGGCTACCGGCTCTCGTCCTGCCTCCGAAGGGCCGCTCCCAGAGCATCCAGTTGCTCAGACGAGAGCCGAGCCAACATAGCCCCGGACGCGTCGAACTCGGTGAAGTACGCGTACTTGACCTGTCCCTGTGCTGGACCCAGGACGGCGACGCAGCCGCCCGAACGTGGGTGCTCCTCGGTCCCACTGAACACCCCGACGCCGTGGAAAGGGCCCACCTCGAAGAAGCCCATGAGCAGACCTGTCTCGGAGCGCGAACGGAACGGGAACCGGCGCACCACGGCGCCGTCACGGCATCGGAGAAGTAGGCCCTGCGCGGGTTCCGTGGTCGGGAGGGTGTTCAGGGCCCATAGCGTGGTGCCATCAGATGAGACGCACCCGAGATCGCTGGCGTCCTGCTCCCCCAGCCTGCGGGCGCGTGGCTCGCCCGGCTCGACCACAAAGAGGCCAGAGCGACCGGCTGCCTCGTCGTAGAGACTCACGAAGGCCTTCTCCCCGGAGGGCGCCGCGGCGATGTCGCCCGGCCACAGGTGGCTTCGTATCTCCCATCTGGCCACGACCTTGTCTGTGTGGAGGTCAATGCGCTCCACAGGTGCACCTTGCAGGTTGTGGGTGATGTAGAGACAGGAACCCTCGCGCGCAAGAGACCATCGAATCCAGTCCCAGTCAATCGGAGGGTCCGCCTGGGCCGCTCCCTGGGGTCTCAGGCTGCACGCGCGATACTCCCACTCGAAGTCTGACCGCTGCCCTTGAACATAGCACTTGCCCAATCGGGGGACGGGGATGGGGAGCACAAGAGAGGCCAGCTCCAACTGCCGCACGACTTGGGCGGCGCCCCGGTCATCGAGGTCGAGAGCAACTAACTGCGTTCGCCATTCCTTCCGGTGCTCGAGCACCACGCATATGTGCGCTCTGGGGGGCTCGCCCAGCGCGAAGATGTCGGTCGCCAGGTGCCGGCGTGGCCCAACGAAGCCGCGAAGCACCTCCTCGCCGGTGCGGACGTCGAAGGCCCGCAACTGCGGCCCCCACGATTCTGGAGCTGTGGCCTGGCCGACGATGAGCACGTATGGAGACTGCTCAGCTCCACCGAGGTTGCTGAGCACTTGTTCTTGAGTCATGCCCATGGTGACCTGCTCCTCGTCGTCGTCGCCGCCCGACCAGGCGGCGAGGCCGATGGCGAGCACCGCCACGAGCGCTATCCCTGCAAACAGTACCCAGTGCCATTTCATCAGCGTCTCCCTCCTTCGCTGGCCACGGTGTGTGGCAGCTGCCGGCATCCTACCAGGGCCATTGTGAGAATACGATGAGAGAGCTTCAGGTTGTCGCTCACACCCTCTCCCAGATGGGCGGGATCCTGTCCTTGCCGTCCTCGCCCAGGACGACGGGCGTGATGCCGGCGATCTCGCAGAGGTACACCAGCGGCCTGAGCACATTGCCGGCCACGCCCAGCACGTGGTTGCAGGGGAAGGCGCTCAGGAACTCCTCGAAGCTGCACTTTAGCCGCGCGTGCACGTGCGGCCAGGTGGGGTTGGTCTGCTCGTTGATGGCCCTGCGCTCCTCGGCCGGGAGCTCCAGGGCTTCACCGCGCACGATGGCCATGAAGGGCTTGTCGTCCCACAGGCCCAGGCGGCAGAAGGTCATCTCGCCGGGCTTGGCGTCGAACTCCACCGACGCCCCGCCGGCCTTGAAGTAGAACTCCAGCGCCGGGTGGAAGCTGACCTTGTCGAAGTTCTCCTGGGGGTCGTCGCTGCGGGCGGCGTACCAACTGGCGTGGTTGCCGC
>JBHIEF010000229.1:0-6426 GCA_046760465.1 Armatimonadota bacterium
ACTCTGGCACAGCGTCCAGGCTCATTGCCAAGAGCCCACGAGCGTGGTAAGGATAGGTTGATGCTCCCTGCGTGGCTGGAGTGGCCGGCGGCGATTGCGAGTCTGCTTGGGTGCCTCGTCTCACTCATTGTCCTCGCGGTGGCGAGGGGCGCGCAGCGGGCCGCCAACGAGGCAAGGCGCGCAGTCATTGTCGAGACGATGGCTGAGGCGTTTGCCAGGCAGGCCACTGCGGCGAATCGTCTGTGGCTCGCACTTCAGGACGAGGACGTGGGCGCGGCATCGGTTCTGGCTTCCCAACTGAGCGCCGGTCTACGAGAGGCAGAAGGGCGATGGCGGCCCGTTGTCACCACGGACGCGCTCCGCACACTGATAGCCGCCAGCGCGATATACGACCGGCTCGCCGAGGCGCTGTACGCGGGGCGCAGAACGCCCACAGCCGAGAGCCTGCTGTCC
Source organism: Armatimonadota bacterium (assembly GCA_046760465.1). Lineage (GTDB taxonomy): Bacteria > Armatimonadota > Zipacnadia > JAUWAU01 > JBHIEF01 > JBHIEF01. The sequence goes on from JBHIEF010000229.1 coordinate 454, forward strand.
GCCTGGCGCGCGAACGCCGTGCGCGGCCGCGACAAGATGGCACAGCTTGCGGGACTGGCCAAGGCCCAGGTAGAAGCGGGGCCGTAGGAGGAGACGCAGATGATCACGACGGCCGACCGAGATCTCATCGAGAAGCTCCACAGCCGGACTCTGGCTGGCAAACTCACCTGGGAGCAGGCTGGCGATTGGGAGCTCATTGCAGTCTTGCCCAACAAGCAGCGCTTCCACGTGAGGCGGATAGAGGTGCATGTGGACGTCCCGCCGCCTGGGCGCGAGCCATACTCGACGTACAGTATCTGCCTCACCATGTTCGACCCGGAGGGCACGGAGCTTCTGGAGATCACCACGGGGGACTTGCGCGAAGATGATCCTCTCCACAGGCTCCTGTTCGATCTGCACGCGGCCGCAATGCGGAGCGACGAACACGTGAAGCAGCAGCTCCAGGAAGCTATGGACGCACTGGACGACCTCTGAACACCCCCTGATTCTCCAAGGTCCTCTGAGCTCCAGCGGGAACCTCCCGGCGCAGTGCCCGGCGATCCGCCCCAACCCACCATGCCCTCCGTCCACATCATCTGCGGCACCAAGGGCAGCGGCAAGACCACGACGATCCTGCGCCGGTGCCGAGAGCAGATCGAGCAGCGTGGCCCCGACAGCGTGGTGCTGTTGGCCCCCAGCGCCCGCCGCGCCGCCGAGCTGCGCGAGGCCTTGCTGGGTCAGAAGCTCGAGGCCCTCTTCGACGACCGCATCACCACCTTCCCGCAACTGGCCGACCTCATCCTGACCGCCAACCACGAGCCCGCCGCCCTCATCGGCCCGGTCACCCAGCGCCTCATCCTCCGGGAAGTGCTGCGGCAACTGAGCGACGCGGGCGAGCTCGAATACCTGACCGAGGTCAGGGACTTCCCCGGCTTCGTGGGTGCGCTGGCGGACTTCATCACCGAGCTCAAGCGCGCCGCCGTGGACACCGAGGCCTTCGCCGCTGCCTTCAAGCGCGCCGGGCTCGCCGGTGACCGCCGCAGCCAGGAGCTGTCGGCCATCTACCGCGCCTATCAGCAGCAGCTCCACGACCTCTCCGTCTACGACGACGCCGGCCGCTTCTGGTGGGCGCGCGAGGTGCTCGCGCGCGGCGACCGGCGCCCGCTGGAGCGCGCCCGGCTCCTGCTCGTGGACGGCTTCGACGAGTTCACCACCACCGAGCTGGACGTACTGGCGCTGCTGGCCCAGCCGATGGAGGAGACAGTCATCACGCTCCCGCTGGAACGGCAGACCGCCCGCGCCGAGCTGTTCGCCGTGCCCCGGCGCACTCTGGCCCGCCTGCGCGAGCGTTTCCCCGAGGCAGAGGTGCGTGAGCTGCCGCCCCCTACGGCAGATGGGCCGCTCCCGCAGCTCGGTCAGGCCCTCTTCGCACGCCCGGTCCGTGCCGCGCCGGGGCCCGATGGTGCCCTGCGCATCATCGAGGTGGCCGGGCTGCACCAGGAGGCCGAGGAGATCGCCCGCGAGGCCAAGCGCCTGATCGTGGAGCAGGGCGTGCCGCCGGACGACATAGCCGTCGTCTTCCGACGCCTGGGCGAGTACGGCAGCGCCCTGCGCGGTGCCTTCCGCCGCCTGGGCGTTCCGCTGTACGTGGCCGCGCCGGAGTCGGCCGCCCAGCGCCCCATCGTGGGCGCCATCCTGGCCGCGTACGAGGCCGTGGCAGGGGGCTTCCGCCGTGCCGACGTCCTCTCGCTGGCCAAGTCCAACTACGTCCAGCCGCCCGCGCCCACGGTGCGCGAGGCCGATGGGGACGGCTTGGACCTCATCGCCCGCCGCGCCGGCATCGTGGCGGGCCGAGAGAGCTGGCAGCAGCGCCTGGACGTGCACCAGCGCCGGCTCCAGCGGGAGCTCGACCGCGTGCAGCGCGGGGAGGCCCGCGAGGGCGACCGCCTGGAGCACGAGATCGCCGCTGAGCTGGCCGCACTGGCCCCCGCGCGGGAGATGCTGGAGTGGCTCTTCTCGGTCCTGGACGCGCTGCCGGCCAGTGGCTCACTTCCCGACCACGTCCAGGCGGCCAAACAGCTCATCGAAGACCTCGGCATCGCCCGGCGCGTAGCGCCCTTTGAGGCGCCAGGCTTCGACGTCGAGCGGCCCTGCGCTGAGGACGCCGCCGCCTTCGAGGCCCTGATGGAATGCCTGGACGAGCTGGCCGCCGCGGCGCCCTTCAGCCACGAGCAGCTCAGCCTGACCGAGTACCAACGCCTGCTGCACGATGCCCTTTCGCAGGTGACCTACCAGCCCGAGGCCAGCCGCGAGGGCCGCGTGCTGGCCTTGGACGCGCACCGATGCCGCCAGCTGCGCTTCCCCTACGTCATCATCGGCGGCCTCATCGAGCGAGAGTTCCCCCTACGGCGGCAGGAGCGCCCATTCTACGACGACGAGGAGCGCGCCCGACTCCAGTGCGTCGGCGCCCCGCTGGACACCAGCCGCGAGCGCCAGCAGCATGAAGCCCTGCTGTTCTGGTCGGCCGCCACCAGCGCCACCGAGCAACTGATCCTCACCTATCCGGTCACCGACGCCGAGGGCAAGGACATCCTCACCAGCCACTATGTGGACGAGGTGCTGCGCTGCTTCGAAGGCCAGCCGCACCGCATCGAGGTCCCCGTCTCGCGCGTCGTGCCGGAGCTGGCGCAGGCGTCGTGCCCCTCGGACCTGCTCGAGCGTGCCTTCCTCGACCTCGGCTGCCGCGGTGGAGTGGACGAGGCCGTGTCTGCCGCGGCCTACAACGCATGCTTGACCGACGACCGCCTCGGCGACCCGGCCCGTAGCGCCCTGGTGGGCGCTTCGGTGGCCAGCGAGCGTGACTCGCTGCGGCCGTTCGGCGAGTACGACGGCATGATCGGCGACGATGGCATCGGCGAGAGCCTGGCCGCCCGCTATCCGCCCGACTGCCGATTCAGCGCCAGCCAGTTCGACGAGTACGGCACCTGCCCCATCGCCTACATGTTCGCCCGCGTCCTCGGCCTCGAGCCGCTGGAGGACCCAGTGGAGAACGTCGAGGCCCTGGAGCGCGGGAGCATCTACCACCAGCTCCTGGGCGAGCTCTTCCCCGCCCTCCAGCAGCAGCTCGGCACCACGGCGATTGACCCCCAGCTCCTGCCGGACGCGCAGCGGCTGCTGGAGAGCCTCGTGGCCGACTACTTCGACAGCCGCGCGCGCCAGGGGATGGTGTGTGACGCTGCCCTGTGGCAGATCGAGCAGGAAGAGTGCCTCAGAAACCTCTCGCTGCTGCTCCGACACGAGCAGCAACTGGCGGCCGAGGGCCACCGCCCTTGGCTGTTCGAGGCGCCCTATGGCATGAGCGAGGACGACCAGCCGCTGCGGATTGCCGCCGACGGCCAGGAGGTGTTGGTGCGGGGTCGGATTGACCGGGTTGACAGGGTCAAGTCCGAGGACGGGGAGGGCTACGCCGTCATTGACTACAAGCTCGGCGGCGGCTCCTCGACCGCGGCCATCCTGGCCGGCCAGGACTTCCAGCTACCCATCTACGCGATGGCCGCCAAGCTGGTGGGCGTGCCCGGCGAGTGCCGCGACTGGTTCTACTACAAGCTGCGCCGCCCGACCGAGAGGTCGCCCAAGCGTCCCCCCGACATAGGGGAGTGCCTCGCCGCCGCGCGGCAGCACCTGATCCGCTACGCCGCCCAAATCCGCCGCGGCGAGTTCCCGCCCGCCGCCCGTGGCTGTCCGACCTGGTGCCCGTACCGGGAGATATGTCGCGGCGACCGCTGGCGCACAGAGAAGAAGACCGGTGAGCAAGCGCAGCGACCAACTAGCTGACGCCGAGGCCCGAAGGGCCGCCGCCGAGGACCTGGAGCACAGCCTCCTGCTGTCGGCCGGCGCTGGCACCGGCAAGACGCGGACCTTGGTGGACCGCTACGTCAACATCCTCGCCTCGGCTGAGGCCGAGGTCGCGCAGATCGTGGCCGTCACCTTCACCGAGAAGGCCGCCAAGGAGATGAAGGAGCGCATCCGCGCCGAGTGCCGCAAGAGGGCCGAGGGCGCTCCCGATCACGAGCAGCGCCGCGCCTGGGAGCAGCACGAGCGCGAGCTGGAGAACGCCCGCATCGGCACCATTCACGCACTCTGCGCGCGCATCCTGCGCGAGAACTGCTTGGCCGCGGGCCTCGACCCCCGCTTCGCCGTCCTCCAGGAGGACCAGGCCGGGCTGCTCCTGCGCGACTCGGTGCGGCGCTGGGTCCTGACAGCCATCGAGCGGCCCCAAGCGCCCGCGCGTTGCCTGGTGACCGCCTTCGGCCTGGATCAGGCCTGCTCGGTGATCACCGGGATGCTCGACCGTCGCGAGGACTGGGACGGCTGGGACCTCGCCCGCGACGCCGACCCGGCCGCCCTGCTGACGCGATGGTCGGAAGCTGCCGGCGCCTGCGTTGATGACCTCGTGAGCGGACACGCCTGGCAGGGCGCCGTGGAGGCGCTGCGAATCCACGAGCCGCTCGATCCCAGCGACAAGATGGCCCTGGCCCGCCAGACCGCTTTGGCCGCCGCCGAAGCGGCGGGAGCCTCCGCCGCCACCGAGGAACGTGCTGCGGCGTTGAGGGAGATTGCCCACCTCGACCTGCGCGGCGGCGCAAAGGCCAAGTGGCACAGCGAACAGGACCTGCGATGCGTCAAGGATGCGCTCAAGAGGCTCAGGGACACCTGTAGGCAGGCTGGCTTCGACGATGACGGCACATCGGCAGGCGTGGAGGAGAACTCCGCCCTACTCACCGCAGCCCTGTGCGCGGTCCTCCCCGAGGCCGAGAAGGCCTTCAGCGAGGCCAAGCTCGCCCGCTCGGCCCTCGACTTCGCCGACCTGCAACTGCTGGCCCGCGACCTGCTCCGCGACAACGAGGCCGTGCGCCGGCGCCTCCAGAGCCACACCCGACACGTGCTGGTGGACGAGTTCCAGGACACCAACCGCCTCCAGAAGCAGATCCTTGACTACCTGGCTGCCTGTCAGCCCGACACCGACCGGCCGCCGCGCCATCCCACCTTCGCCGTCGGCGACGCCAAGCAGTCCATCTACCGCTTCCGCGGCGCGGACGTGTCGGTGTTTGCCGAGACTCGCGCCGACTTCGCCGCCAGGCAGGGCTGTCGCCAGCTCGCCCTCCAGACCAGCTTCCGTGGCCAGCCTGCCCTGGTCGCCTTCGCCAACCAGCTCTTCAGCCACGAGGCCGTGATGGGCGCCGCCGGGTGCCGGCCCGACTACGAGGCGCACTACGAGAGCCTGGTAGCACACCGCACCGAGCGCGCCGAGCAGCCAGACGTCGAGATCGCCCTGGCGACCCAGGCCCCGGGCGGCCCCCAGGAGGGCGGCGAGGACGAGGAGGCCACGCTGGACCGCCTCCGCGAGGTAGAGGCCGACTGGATCGCCCGGCGCATTCTGGACGCCTGCGGCTCACGGGGACTTCGGGTCTACGACGAGGGAGCCGAGCGCCCGCGCCCCGCCGGCTTCGGCGACCTGGCCATCCTCTTCCGCAGCATGAGCAAGCTGCGCATCTACGAGCGCGCCCTGCGCCAGCACGGCGTGCCCTACTACGTCGTGGCCGGTCGCGGCCTCTACGCCCGGCAGGAGATCCGCGACGTGCTCAGCTTCCTGCGCGCGCTGGAGAACCGCCACGACCAGGTCGCCTTGGCCGGCGTGCTGCGCTCGCCCTTCTTCGGCGTCTCGGACAAGACGCTCTACTGGCTCACCCGCGGGCACGATCAGGGAGAAGGCGAGCGCCTCCGTCCGCTGCCCGAGGGCCTCCACCTCGCCGGAGAGGGAGACGTGCCCCGCGAGGACCCCTCTCTGCGTCACATCGCCGCCGACGAGTGGCCCAAGCTCCAGCGCGCCTGGGACACTATCGAGGCCCTGCGCGCCGTGCGGGACCGCCTCTCGCTCTCCCAGCTCATCGAGCGCATCGTCGCCGACACCGCCTTCCAGGCCGCGCTGCTGAC
>JBHIEF010000230.1:0-6398 GCA_046760465.1 Armatimonadota bacterium
GGAGGCCCCGTAGCACGAGGAAACGACGAGGCGGAGGAAGGTCGCCGCGAGATGCGGCTCCCACAAGGAGTTGGGTGGGGCCGTCCGCTTGACAAGGGCACTGCGCGCGGATAACCTTGAGCCAACAGCGATGCGACACGTATACCTAGATCATGCGGCCACGACGCCGGTGCACCCCGAGGTGCTGGAGGCGATGGTGCAGTACCTGGGCGAGCACTTCGGCAATGCCTCCAGCGGCCACCGCTGGGGCCGCCGGGCGCGCGAGGGAGTTGACATCGCTCGGGAGCAGGTGGCCGACCTCGTCGGCGCGCGGCCCGACGAGATCGTGTTCACCAGCGGCGGGACGGAGGCCGACAACCTCGCGCTGAGAGGCTGCCTGCTAGCCATGAGGGGCAAGCGCGGGGGTCTGGTGACCGCCGCCGCCGAGCACCACGCCGTCCTGGAGACGGCCGAGGAGTTGGAGCGCGCGGGACACGACGTGACGATCCTGGGCGTGGATGAGTGGGCCTGCGTGGACCCGGAGGCCGTCCGGGGAGCTGTCGGCGCGGACACGGCGCTGGTGTCGGTGATGCTGGCGAACAACGAGGTGGGGACGATCCAGCCCGTGGCTGAGATAGCCGAGGTAGCGCACCAGGCGGGGGCCTTCATGCACACGGACGCGGTGCAGGCCGCGGGCGGAATGGCCGTGGACGTGGCCGAGCTGGGGGTGGACCTGCTGTCGCTGTCCGCCCACAAGATCTACGGCCCCAAGGGCGTGGGCGCGCTCTACGTGCGCAGGGGGACGCGGCTGGCCCCCATCGTGACCGGAGGCGAGCAGGAGCTGGGCCGGCGCGGCGGCACCGAGAACGTGGCGGGCATCGTGGGCATGGGCAAGGCCTGCGAGCTGATGAAGCAGTCTCTGCCGCAGGAGTCTCAGCACCTGGCAAAGCTGCGCGACAGGCTGCGCGACGGTTTGCTGGAGCGCGTGCCGAAGGCGCGCTTCAACGGGCACCCGGAGCGGCGGCTGCCCAACAACGCCCACTTCCTCTTCCCGGGCGCGCTGGGCGAGACCGTGGTGGTGGCCCTGGACGAGCAGGGCGTCGCGGCCTCCAGCGGGTCCGCCTGCGCCACGGGCTCCACGGAGGCCTCCCACGTGCTGACGGCGATGGGAGTGCCGCGCGATCAGGCGCACGACTCGCTGCGCCTATCGGTGGGACGGGCCACGACCGCAGAAGACATCGAGTATGTGCTCGAGGTGCTGCCGCCCATCGTCGAGCGAGTGCGGCAGGCCGTGGGACGCAGCTGACGCAAGTAGAGCGCGTCCCTGCGTGTGCTTCGTATGGACGTCGTCCACGTCGCTTCTTACCCAGTGCCATGCCTGAGCCCGACACAGTGATCGTGGCCATGAGCGGGGGCGTGGATAGCTCGGTGGCGGCGGCCCTTCTCCACCAGCAGGGCTATCGCGTCATCGGCGTGACCATGCAGATCTGGCCGCGGACGGAGGCGGGGGGCAACGCTGCGCCGGCTGGGGGCTGCTGCTCGGCGCAGGCGGCGCAAGATGCCAGGGCGGTGGCGCGTCGGCTGGGGGTTCCCCACCACGTCTTCAACCTGCGCGAGGCCTTCGAGCAGACCGTCATCGCCGACTTCGTGAGCGAGTATGCGCGCGGGCGCACGCCCAACCCGTGCATTCGCTGCAACGAGCTGGTCAAGTTCGGCGAGCTGAGGCGACGGGCGAGCGCACTGGGGGCGCAGTACGTGGCCACGGGCCACTACGCGAGGATCGAGTGCGACGGGGCCGGCGGGCGCTTCAGGCTGCGGCGCGGGGTGGACCCGGAGAAGGACCAGTCGTACGCGCTCTACTCGATGACACAGGCGCAGTTGGCCGGGACGCTGATGCCGCTGGGAGGGCTGACCAAGGGCGAGGTGCGGGAGCTGGCGAGGCAGCTGGGGCTGCCGGTGGCGGCCAAGGCGGATAGCCAGGAGATCTGCTTCGTGACGGATGACGACTACAGGCGGCTGATCGCCCAGCGGCAGCCGCAGGCGCTGCGGCCCGGACCGATCCTGGATAGAGAGGGAAACGTCCTGGGCCAGCACGCGGGTACGGCCGGCTTCACCATAGGTCAGCGCCGAGGGCTCGGCATCGGCGGGGGCAGGCGCCTATATGTGGTAGACATTGACCCGGAGCGCAATGCGCTCATCGTCGGCCCCGCCGAGGACCTGCTGGCGCAGGGGTGTCTGGTCGAGGCGGTCAACTGGGTCGCGACGGATGCTCCCCAGGAGCCCCTGCGGGCCGAGGTGGCCCTGCGCTACCGCTCGCGGCCCGTGCCGGCGCTGCTGGAGCCGGGCCAGGGCGTGGTGGAGGTGGCCTTCGAGAGGCCGGCTGGCGCAGTCGCCCCCGGCCAGGCGGCGGTGTTCTACCGGGGTGACGAGGTGCTGGGCGGAGGCACCATCCGAGGGCGCTGGGCGCCCAGGGGCTGAGGCCGGCACGGACGCGGCAACGTTGCTAGAGCCCGAGGCGTCTGCTATAATGCGCGGGTTCGTCCGCCGGGATACAGACAGGGCCCCGGCACGCCGTTCACACCTACCCGCGAAGGAGTTAGCCCCGGAATGAAGCTGCCCCCGTTGCTGACGGCAGGCGCACTCTATGCGGCCATTGGCCTGGCGGCCGGCACCATCTCGGGCCTGTTCGGGGTGGGGGGCGGCATTCTCATGGTGCCGGCGGCGGTGATGCTGCTGAAGGCCGACATCCACACGGCGGTAGGGACGTCGCTGGCGGTCATCGTGCCCACGGCCCTGGTGGGTACGATTAGACACCACCAGTTCGGCCACGTGGACTTCGGCATGGCCATCGGCCTGGCCGTGGGAGCGCTGGTGGGCGCCTACCTGATCGGCGCGCCGCTGGCCAAGGCCACGGAGCCGGACAAGCTGAAGCTGATGTTCGGAATTCTGATGATCATAGTGGGCCTCAGGATGACGGGCGCCTTCTCCGCCGTGGCCTCCCTGTTTGCGCGGTGAGAGAGGCCGCAGCGGCAGGCAGGAGCACAGCGATGGTGGAACTGCGAGTCTTCGGCAAGGACATCAACGACGCGGGCTACCGCGAGGCGCTGGCGCGGGCCCAGGAGGCGGCGGAGTCGTTCGGTGACCAAGTGAGCGTGGTGGGATACGACTCCACCAGCGAGGAGGCGGAGGAGTTGGGCATTGGGCGCTTCCCGGCGGTGGCCGTGGGTCGGCGCCTAGTGGCGGTGGCCACCATCCCCCCCGTGAGCCGGCTGACGGCGCTGCTGAGCGCCGCCCTGGAATACGGAGAGTAGTGCCCCTCCACGCGCCCGCCGGTGCGGCCGGTGGGCGCAGACCGTTCTCGACGCGTGCACACGAGCGTGCCTGAGTGCAGGGGGTAGGGCCGTGGACAGGCGGCGCCCGCGGCAAGTAAGGCGGCTGCTGCGCAGTGTGCTGGCCGCAGCGGCGCTGGGCGGCCTGCCGGTGCTGCTGGCGCTGGGCTTCTTCGCCTCGCGCTTCGCCGGCCTGACCGACTCCAGCGCCCTGGAACAGGCGCAGTTAGCCCGTCAGATAGCCCGCGGCGAGGGCTTCTCGACCCAGGTGCTGACGCCGCTGGACCTGGCCCGCGTGCCGGTCAGTGGGCGGGGCCGGGACTTCCGCTACGCGCCGCTCTACCCTCTGCTGCTGTCGAGGGTGGTGGGCACAGAGGGCGCCCGCGACAATCCCGTCGGCCTGCTGTCTCTGGGCTTCTGGCTGGCTACGGTGGCGCTGACGTGCGCCTTCGCCTGGCGCCTGTTCGGCGGGCGCGCTGCGGCGGTGGCTACCGTGCTGCTGGTGGTCAACGTCACGCTGCTGAGGGAGGCCATCAGCGGGCGCGAGACGTTGGCCTGGGCCTTCGCGGTCGGAGTCTGGCTCTTCCTGACCCATGAGCTCGCCAGCCTGCCAGGTGCGGAGGGCAGCTGGTGGCTGCCCGCATCATCGGGCGCCGTGTTCGGCGTCTGCTGCCTGCTCAGCTACCAGTCGCTGGCTCTGCTGGCGCCGGCGCTGATAGTGCCGGCGCTGCTGGCACCCGCGCGGCGCGGACGCACCTGCCTGATCTTCCTGGGCGCGGTGCTGGTGGTCGCGGCGCCGTGGCTGATCCGCAACCTGGTGACGGCGGGCAACCCACTGTTCTCGCTGAGCTGGTGGGCGGTGGCCACCAACACGGAATCCCACCCGGGCGACACCGTGCTGCAATGGTCGGATCCCGGGGCCGGCGGGCCCCTGGTTTACGCCTTCGTACACGCCGGCGAGGTGGTGCGCAAGTTCGCTCTGGGGCTGGCGCGGCTGCGAGACGGACTGTTCGCAACCACGGATGCGTACGTTATGGCCATGTTCCTGCTGGGCGCGATGATGGGGAGATGGCAGGAGAACGCCGCCCGCCTGCGCACGGGGGTGTGCATACTGCTGCTGGCGGCGGCGCCCACGGCGCTGGGCAGTGGACATCCGCGAGTGTTCGCGCCGCTGGTCCCGGTGGTGACCATATTCGCCGTGCAGTTCTTCCTGGAGCGATTGGAGCGGCTCCAGTTGGGCTTTCGCATCTCGGCGGACCGGCGGCTGCGCTCCGGCACCATGCGGACGGCGGCGCTGTACCTGGCCCTGGCGATCGCCGTCTACCCTCTAGTGGTCGCCTTCGCCACGGCACCGTACCAGTACTACGACCCGGCGCGGCCGGCGCCCTTCGAGAACCTGCGGGAGAGGATACCCGAGGGGGCGACGGTGCTGACCAACTTCCCGTGGCACGTAGCCTGGTACACGGACCGGCGGGCGGTGCTGCTGCCTCGTACGACGGCGGAGCTGGCGGGGATTGAGCAGCGTCTGGGCCGGGTGGACTGGCTGCTGCTGAGCCCCCCGCTGCACGCTCAACTGATCAGCGGCGACCCCGTCTGGTCGGAGCTGTACTCCAGGACGGGCCACGCCGCGGCCGGCTTCGCCGCCGGGCAGCACATGTCCATTGCGCCCGGGCTGACGGTGGTGGTGCGGCCCCGCGAGGCGGTAGAGGAGCGGTGAGGCCTCGCCGCCGGCAGCGGAAGCGAGCGGACAGGCCAGGGCGCGGAAGCCGACGCCGCAGGCTCGTTCCGCGATACGTGGCCACGACGCTGGCCGGTCTGGAGGAGGTGCTGGCCGAGGAGGCGCGGGAGCGCCTGTCACCGAGCGGGCTGCGGGCTCTGCCCGGGCGGATCGTCTTCGATCGTCGAGGGCCTGCGCAGGAAGCGGCCAGTCTAAGGTGCGCCGAGGAGGTCTGGGCCTATGTCCGCGAGGTGGCCGTGCCGGTTGCCGGCGCACGCAGCCTGCGCCAGTGGCGGGCCAAGCTGAGGCGGACGGAGTTCGAGTCGGGCCTGCGCACGGTGCGGCGAGCGGGCGGAAGCGAGGCCCCGACGACCATGCGGGTGAGCGTCGCGGCCGCGCCGGACGTCAAGGTCAGGTTCATTGACCTGCAAAGCAGCGCTGCGGCGGCACTGGGCGCGGCCAGTGGCCTCCAGCCCTCGGGCGCGGAGGCGGACGTTTGGGTCCGCGTCCTGGTAGAGCCGGAGTGCACCACGATAGGATTGGCGCTGCCGCGTGCTGAGGGCTTCGGCCCCGCTGCGAGCCCATGGCGCCCGGTGGCGGCGGCCATGCTGCGCATGGCTCAGGTCCAGCCAGGGGGCACGATCGCGGACCTGGCGTGTGGCGAGGGAGTGCTGCTGAGCGAGTGGGGCGCGGCCGGCGGGCGGGGCACGTACGTGGCCGGTGATGGCCGCCGACGCGAGGTGGTGGCCGCCCGTGCGGCGGCACATGCAGCCGAGGTGCGGGCGCGGTTTGCGGTGTGGCGGGTCAGGGCTCTCCCCCTGCGCGACGGCGCAGTTCGCGCGTGCCTGGGGCTGGTGAGGCGCCTGCCACGGGATAGGAGGAGGGTGGCAGCGGAGCTGTGGGCCGAGGTCGCGCGCGTGCTGGCGAGGGGCGGACGGGCGGTCCTGGCCGCGGAACGGGGCCTGGGGCTGCGCAGAGAGGCGCAGAAGCACGCGCTGGCCGTCGCGCGGGCGCTGAGGGTCCGCGTGGAGCGTGCCGACTTGGAGCTGCTGGCGGTCGAGCGGACCTGAGGGCCAAGCGCGGCAGGCACTAGCGGGGCTTCTTCTTCGGCCTGCGCGGGAGCCTCTTCTTCTGGCACTTGGGGCACAGGTACGAGGCGCGGTTGGCCTGGCGGATCTCCTTGACCTCTCCCCCGCACTGCGGGCAGTCCTCGCCCGCCCGCCACATCACCTTGACCTTGTCCTGCACCCGGCCCCTCTTGCCGTGCAGGTTGGTGAAGGGCCCCTCGGAAGCGCCGCCGTCCTTGATCGCCTGCCTGAGCACGGTGCGGATGGCCCCGTGCAGCGTCTCCACATCGCCCCGGCTGAGGGCGT
>JBHIEF010000231.1:0-6378 GCA_046760465.1 Armatimonadota bacterium
GAGCAGTGCTGGTGGCCGATCAGGCGTGGGAAGACAAGGGCCGCTCCTACTGGAACCGACACAACGGGACCACGACCTTCGCCCCCGGCCAGGGGCAATGGGTGATACCGGTGCGGGGGCTGTACCGCGGGGAGGCGGGCAGCCGCAACAACGACATCAAGACCGACATTGACCCCAGCAGCATCGTCCGCCTCGACCTCAACTTCGGCAGCAAGGGCCAGAGCGGCCGCGTCATTGTTGACAACATCCGCTTCGTCAAGACCGAACGTCCGCAGGGCATCTGGGCCTTCGACTTCGGCCCGCCGAGCCAGCCGGTCATGTTGGGCTGGACGCCAGTGTCTCACCAGACCGCCTATACTCGCGAACAGCGTTATGGCTGGGGCCCTCAGGGGGGCGCGCCCTGGAACGGTGCAGCCCGTGACACGACCTTCGGCACCATGCTGACCCAGGACTTCTGCGAGGCGGGCGGCTACAACTTCCGCGTTGACGTCCCGCCCGGGACTTACGAGGTGCTGGTCATCTTCGAGAACTGCGGCTACTGGGGCGGAGAGCAGGCTCCCCACACGGAGCGCAGCATTCTCGTGGGCGGCGAGACGGTCTGGTCCGAGCAGCGCCCCGATGGTCCCAGCACTGCGCTGTACCGCTTCGAGGACGTCGAACCCATCAACGTGGACCTCTGGGACACCTACATGGCTGCCGAGATCACCAAGCCCGTGCGCCTCAGGGCACGGGCCGGGAACGAGGGCCTCACGCTGCGGTTCGAGGCGGATGCGACCTGGGGCAGCAAGGTGTCGGCCCTGGCTCTCCATCGCGCCGATGACGCTGCCGCAGCGGAGTGGCTCGCCTCGCAGATGGAGGCCGTCGCCAAGGAGTTCCGCTCCAAGGCAGTGTGCCTGGACGCGCCGCCGAAGCCCTTCACTGCACCCGCTGCATGGCGCGGAAAGCCACTGATCGCGTGGTCGGTTCGCCTGGAGGATGACCTTGGCCCACAGGCCGTGCCGGACGGTCCGCCCAGCCCGGCCGAGCTGCGGCTGGCGTGCGACGCGGTCAGGGGCGAATACGAGCCGGTGTGCCTGGCCGTGCGGCCGCTCAGGGACCTGGGAGAGTGTCGGATCGCGCTCGAGCCCCTCGAGGGGAGGCAGGTCCCCGCCGCCGTTCAGGTTGTGCGCTACAACACCAGCCGGGGCTTTGGGACCATCGCCTACCACGTTCGCCCGCACACGCTGCGAGCGCAGGACACGGTCGAGCTGCCCAAGGACGTCACCCGCGAGTTCATCGTCACCTTCGAGATTCCGGGGGACGCCGCGGCCGGGGACTACCGGGCCCGCTTGAGGCTGCTGTCCGCCGACGACTCGGAGGTCCTGACCGTGCCCATCACGGTCAGCGTGCACGAGGTCTCCCTGAGCCGCGAGACCGAGTTCCTGATGGGCTTCTTCGGGCTGATGCCGCCGGCGCGACTGCTTCCAGGCCAGGCCGGCGGGCAGGCCCTGGAGCAGACGCTGGCTCTGCTGCGGGCGCACGGCATGAACGCACTGTCCGGCGGTCCGAGCTTCCGCCTGACCGGTTGGCGAAACGGGGTCCCGCAGGTGGACTTCAGCCAGGTGGACGAGTTCATGGCCTTGTGCCGGAGGTACGGCTTCGACCGGCCCATCAACGGATACGGCGGCTTGCGCTTCGTGGGGCTGCACGACCGCTACCAGAAGGGGGCAAGCGCAGCGAAGGTCGAGCAGGAGAGCGGCATGGACTACGAGACGGCCTTCATGCGGGCGTGGGAGGCCGTGGACCGACACGCGCGCGCCAACGACTGGCCTACCATCTACTACGCCATGTGTGATGAGACCAGAGTGCGCGAGGTCGCCGAGCGCGAACTGGAGTTCATGGAGCTGATGGCCAAGGTCAGCGCCCGCTTCCCGCAGACCGTGCGCACCAGCGGATCCTACAGCGTGGACTTCACCTCTCGGCCGACCGACGAGAACGACCTCAAGCTGTGGCACCAGCGCTTCTTCGGCGCTCTGGACATCAGCAGCCTCAACCTGCACGATGAGACCGTGATGGCGGAGGCCGAGAAGCAGGGCAAGGAGATCCACATCTACAATCAGGGCCGGACACGCTACTCCTTCGGGCTCTACCAGTGGAGCGAGTACCAGAAGGGGGTGCGGGCGCGCTGGCAGTGGCACCTGAACATCCTGCACGGTTATCAGTTCTTCGACCTGGACGGACGCGAGCCCGACACGGCGATGATCTGCTATGGGCGCAAGGGAATCTACCCGACCATCCACTTCGAGCGCTGCCGGGAAGGAGCCGAGGACTTCTACCTCTACCAGACTCTATTCGACCTGATCCAGGCCAACGAGCAAGCGGGGCGCAAGCACGAGGCGACCAAACGCGCGGCCGATCTGCTCAACGGCGTGACCGCTCAGGTGGCCCTGAACCAGCGCACGCCCCCGCCGCGGTTCGACCCACACGACTTCAAGCTTCAAGTGATCCGCGCTCTGGAGGAGCTTCGCTGACAGCCGGTGCCCAAGGGGAGGCTGCCGGTGAACTCAAGGGCCCTAATCGCCCTCAGGCTGCTCGTGCCATATCAGCACGCGAGGTGAGACATGTCTGTCTCGGCGCGCCTGGCCCATGTCAACCTGGTGGCCCGCGACTGGGAGGGCCTGGCTGAGTTCTACGAGCGGGTCCTCGGGTTCACACTGCTCCCTCCCGTGAGGCGACTTCGCGGGCGATGGCTGGAGCGGGCCACCGGCGTTCCGGGGGCCGAGATCGAAGGCGTGCACCTGCGATTCCCCGGCTCCGGCGCCGACGGTCCGACGCTGGAGGTGTTCGGGTATCGTCCCTCGGCGGAGCGGCCTGCGACCGCCGTCAACCGGCCCGGGTTCGCGCACATCGCTCTGGCCGTGGACGACGTGCAAGCCGCGCGTGACGCGGTGGTCGCGGCTGGCGGCAGCACCGTGGGGGAGCTTGCCTCCGCGGACATACCAGGCGCCGGCACGGTCACCTTCGTCTACGTCACCGACCCCGAGGGGAACGTGATCGAGCTACAGCGTTGGTCGCAGTGAACGGAGCTCTGCGCGGCGATGGGCTCGACGCGAGCGCTCCTGCGGTGCCTTTGCCCACCAACAGGCCGAGTCACCGAGGTGCGCGCTCGATGGGCAGGGAACCTGTCACGCGCGGCGAGCGGGCTTGAGGCTACACGGTTCGGCCCCGCGTGGTGACGCGCCCAGGAGGCGGATAGTCGGTGAAGAAGCTGCGCGTGGCTTCAGTCCAGTTCGAGCATAAAGCCAACGACAAGGACGCCAACCTGGAGACGATACGCAGCTTCGTCCGGCAGGCCGCGGCGCAGGACGTCGAGCTGATCGTCTTCCCGGAGTGCTGCATCACGGGCTACTGGCATCTGCGCAAGCTATCGCGTGAGCAACTGGAAGCGCTGGCGGAACCTGTGTTTGGCGGCCCCTCATCTCAGGCCCTGGCCCGGCTCTCACGAGAGCACGGGATGACCGTGGGAGCAGGGCTGGTGGAGATAGCCGACGACGGCGCCATGTACAACACCTACGTGGTGGCGATGGCCGATGGGAACATGCAGCGCCACCGCAAGATCCACGCTTTCATCAGCGAGCACATCGCCTCTGGCTCCGAGTGTACGGTCTTCGACACTCCGCACAACTGGCGCACTGGCGTTCTGACATGCTACGACAACAATATCGGCGAGAACGTGCGCATCGCGGCCCTCATGGGCGCCGAGCTGCTCCTGGCGCCGCACCAGACCGGCGGATGCGACTCCCCGGACCCGCAGACGATGGGCCTGGTGGACAGGGCCAAGTGGGAGAACCGGCACAGGGACCCGGAGGCGATCGAGGAGGAGCTGCGTGGTCCCAAGGGGCGCGGGTGGCTCATGCGGTGGCTGCCAACGCGCGCGCACGACAACGGCGTCTTCCTCGTGTTCAGCAACGGCGTCGGCGTGGACGACGACGAGATCCGGACGGGCAACGCGATGATCATTGATCCCTACGGCCGGATCATCACTGAGACCTGCAAGGCGGGCGACGACATGGTGGTTGCCGACCTGGACGGCGCTCTGCTGGAACACAACACGGGCAGGCGCTGGATCAAGACGCGGCGGCCAGAGCTCTACGAGCCGCTGACGGTGCCCACGGGCATGGAGCAAGACACGCGGACTGTGAGGTTCGACAAGGAGGGCGTCTAGCACTACAGCCGCACCTGTCACTCTGAGGAGCGGCGCGACGGAGAATCCCCCAATCTGGCAGCGGTGATGGTCCCGAAAGCGAGATTCTCCGCTCCGTTTCGCTCGGCTCAGAATGACATGTAGGCGCAAATGCGGTTGTGAGACTAGGCGGCCCCTGGGCGCAGGGCCTGGTCTGACGGCTGCCTGAACGATGGGCCGCAGGGCCGCTGCCAGGCGAACTAAGTCTGAATGGGGGTAGTCACATGGTCACCCGACGTGACGTGCTCAAGACGCTCGGAACCACCTGCCTGGCCGCCGCGGTGCGGCCCGGCCGGGGGCAGGCGCAGCAGTCTCGGCCCAACATACTGTGGATCTCGTGCGAGGACATCAGCCCTCACCTCGGCTGCTACGGCGACCCTAACGCCATCACTCCGACGCTGGACCAGTTGGCGGAGGAGGGGGCTCGCTACACCAACGCGTTCACGGTGGCCGGTGTGTGCGCGCCGAGCCGCTCGGGGATCATCACGGGCATGTACCCCAGCACGCTGGGGTCGCAGTACATGCGCTGTCAGGCGACCTTGCCGGAGCACGTCAAGTGCTTCACGGAATACCTGCGCGCGGCCGGCTACTACTGCACCAACAACTCCAAGACCGACTACAACTTCAAGCACCCGCCCTCGGCCTGGGATGAGTCGAGCAGGAAGGCCCATTGGCGCAAGCGCCCCGAGGGCCGGCCGTTCTTCGCCGTGTTCAACTTCACCATCACCCACGAGAGCCAGGTGCGCCTGCGCGGGGACGCCTTCGCGAAACGGACCCAACGGCTCCAGCCCACCGAGCGCCAAGATCCGGCCAAGCTGTCCCTGCCGCCGTACTACCCCGACACCCCGGAGACGCGGCGGGATTGGGCGCAGTACTACGAGCTGATAACCGCGATGGACTACCTGGCCCGCGACGTCCTCCAGGAGCTGGAGGAGGATGGGCTGAGCGACGATACCATCGTCTTCTACTGGTCGGACCATGGGGTGGGGTTGCCCAGGGCCAAGCGTTGGCTGTACGACTCCGGCACGCATGTGCCGCTGATCGTGCGGATCCCCGAGAAGTTCCGCGTGGACGGCCAGGGCCAGCCGGGCACGGTCAACGACGAGCTGGTGAGCTTCATTGACCTGGCGCCCACGGTACTGAACCTGGCCGGCGTGGCCATCCCCGACCACCTCCAGGGCCGGCCCTTCCTGGGCCCGAACTTGCCGCCGCCGCGGGAGTACGTCTACGGGGCTCGCGATCGCATGGACGAGCGCTATGACATCATCCGCACCGTGCGGGACAAGCGCTACCGGTACATCCGCAACTACGAGCCGTTCAAGCCCTACTACCAGTACATAAGCTACGCGGAGGTCGGGCCGACCATGAAGGAGCTCCGGCGCCTGCATGCCGCCGGGCAGTTGGCCCCCGAGGCCGAGCAGTTCATGGCCGACCACAAGCCCATCGAGGAGCTCTACGACCTGGAGAACGATCGCCACGAGGTGCGCAACCTGGCCGACTCGGCCCAGCACCAGGACGTGCTCCAACGGCTGCGCGACGCGCACGTGAAGTGGATGCTCGAGACTAGGGACCTGGGCCTGGTGCCTGAAGCCGAGGTGGCTGAGCGCGAGAAGCAGTACGGCAGCCGCTACGCGATTCTGCGCCAGCCCGAGTTGCAGGACCTGTTGCCGCGTCTGCGCTCAATGGTCGAGCTGGGCGAACGGGGCAAGGCTGCCAGGCGCAAGCTGCTGGCTGCCCTGGACGATCCCGACCCGGCGATACGCTACTGGGCCGTGACCGGGCTGGGCAACCTGGGCCAGAACCCGGCGCGGGCCTTGGACCGGCTCAAGCAGGCCTTGACCGATGAGGCGGCCATCGTCAGAGTGGCCGCCGCCCGCGCTCTGTGTAACATGGGCCTGGACGACCAGGGCGTGCCCGTGCTTATCAACGAGCTCAAGGGCCCTAACGACTGGGCGCGTCTGGCTGCCGTGGACGTTCTGGACAACCTGGGCGAGCGGGGGCGCCCCGCCCTGGAGGTGCTCAGGCAGGACGCCAAGAACGACAAGAACCGCTACGTAGTGCGAGTAGTGGAGCACGCCCTGCGAGTGTTGGAGGGAGGAGAAGGAGGGGACCGCTGAGCAGGCTCCGCGCGAGCGCCGCGGCGCGTCGGGCGCGGC
>JBHIEF010000232.1:0-6348 GCA_046760465.1 Armatimonadota bacterium
AGCTGGCCGCCGGGACCACCTCGGGAAGCGCCTGGGCCAGGGCCCCGTACAGCACGTCTACTATGCGCTGCGAGGTCTCCACGTTGCCACCGGCCACCGCCGCGGGGAAGCGTGCGTTCACCACGCTGCCCTCCGGGGCACTCACCGTCAGCGGACGCATGCCCCCGGCGTTGGACGGGACCTCGGCCCCCGCCAGCGTGCGGAACACATAATACACCGCCGAAAGCGTGACCGCAAACACGGCGTTCACGCACCCCGCCACCTGTCCGTCCGTGCCGGCGAAGTCAACGTGCGCCGTCGAGCCCTCCACCGTGATCGTCGCCGCGATCTTCACCGGCCGGTCCCGAATGCCGTCGTCGTCCAGATAGTCCTCGAACTGATACCGCCCGTCGGGGATGCGCCGGATCGTGGCTCGGGTCAACTCCTCGGCGTAGTCCAACACCGCCTCAGCGTAGGCCAAGGCCTCCTCGCCGCGCCGCGCCAGCAGCTCCCGGGTGCGCCTCACGCCCAGCTCGTTCGCGGCGACCTGCGCGGCCAGGTCTCCCTCCCGCTCCTCGGGCGTGCGCACCTCGGCCAGAATGCCCCGCAGCACCTTGCCGTCCATGCGCCCACGGCGCAGCAGCATGGTCGGGGGTATGCGCACTCCCTCGTCGTGGATGCTGCGCGTCAGCCCCAGCGACCCCGGCGCCGCGCCTCCCACATCGGCGTGGTGCGCGCGATTGGCCACGAAGAACCGGAGCCGGCTCTGGTCATCGAACACGGGCGCCACCAGGGTGATGTCGGGCAGGTGCGTCCCGCCCGCGTAGGGGTCGTTGAGAATGACCATGTCCGCCGGCTGAAAGTCGAAGCCCTCGATGGCCGCCAGCACCGAGAGCGGCATGGAGCCCAGGTGCACTGGAATGTGTGCCGCCTGCGCCACCATCTGCCCCTCGGCATCGAACAACGCGCAGGAGAAGTCCCGGCGCTCCTTGATGTTGGGCGAGTAGCTGCTGCGGCACAGCGCCGCCCCCATCTCCTCAGCGATGGAGGCGTACAAGTGCCGGAAGATCTCCAGCTTCGCGGGGTCGTATGCCAAGACGCGCCCTCCCGGCTCGATACTCAGGCCGATTTCCTCGCTCAGCCAGGCCCTCCTCCGACACCGACCCACACGAGGCGAGCACCCCCGCCGCAGCGGCCGACGCCTCGCTACAACGGGGGCGCTCTGAAAGGCATGACGGCTTGGTTCGCCTAGAGGTCCTCAACCTCCCCTCTGTCAATCGCGGGGGGCAGCTCGGTCACCGGGTCGGACCGGCAATCTGGGTATACGAGCGTCAGGCCCCTCGATAGGCTGACCACGGGCATGACACGTCGGGCGCGGAACAGCGACACCGGCATGCGCCTGAGGAAGTCCGCATCTGCCTTTATGCCCAACCTGGCGAAACGGCACTTCCCTCCGAGGCGACCCATGGTGATCATCTCCCGTGTGAGGTCCGCGGCCAGACGCTTGCGGCGCCCCAGCCCCCAGCCAAGTCCACATATGCCGTGTTCCCGCCGTCGCTCCCCATGATATCCATCGGCAGGTGGACCAAGAACGTGAACGCCGCGACTCGCATGTGTAAAGGGCTGAGCTTGGCATTGGCGAACATCACAGACGCGCTGCATTCGGGGAGCGTGAACGCCCTGCCGTGAACGGCAAGATCAGAATTGGCGCCGTCCCCTACCTCAACGCTCGTCCCCTCATATGGGCGCTGGGGCGCGAGCGCGGCGACCGCTACGAGTTGTGCTGCGAGGTGCCCAGCCGCCTAGCGCAGTCCCTGGGCGCCGGCGAGGTGGATGTCGCCCTGCTCCCTGCCTTCGCCTACTTGTGCGGCACGGGCGATGTGGTCGTCCCCGGTGTGTCCATCTCGTGCCGAGGGCCTGCCGCCAGCGTCAAGCTCTTCAGCCGCGTGCCCCTGCCAGAGGTGAGGCAACTGGCGACGGATGCCAGCTCCAGCAGTTCCGCTGCCCTGGCTCAGGTGCTGCTCAGGGAGCGCTACCGCGCCGAGTTCACGGTGGCGTCGGTGCGCCCGGACCTGGAGGCGATGCTCGCGCAGGCCGACGCCGCCCTGCTCATCGGAGACCTGGCCCTGCGGGCCTCTCACCCGGATGCCGAGGTCATTTGCGACCTGGGCGAGGAGTGGTACAATTGGCAGCACCTTCCCTTCACCTTTGCCCTTTGGGTCGCCGGCGCGGGAGTCGCCCCAGAGGTGGCCGCCGACCTGCTCTGGGCCAAGGAGCAGGGCCTGGCCAACATGGCCACCGTCGTGGCGGAGGAGAGCGCCAAGAGTGGCCTGAGCGCCGCGGGCGTCGCCGAGTACTTGCAACAGAACCTCGACTACCACCTGACCGAGGACCACCTCGAAGGCCTGAGGACCTTTGGCCGCCTGTGTCTGGCACATGGACTTGTAGACAATGAACGCGATTTCAACTTCCTGCGGCCGGACTGATCTGCTGACGCGCGCGGCTGCCGGGGAGCGGCTGTCGGCCGATGACGTCGTGGCGCTGCTAGAATGCCGCGACCTCCTCGCCCTCGGCCGCGCGGCCGACGCCGTGCGGTGGCGCCGGCACCCAGACTCGGTCGTCAGCTACGTCGTGGACCGCAACATCAACTACACGAACGTCTGCGTCTCCGGATGCAGGTTCTGCGCCTTCCATCGCCGCGAAGGCGATCCGGATGCTTACGTGCTCTCCCTCGAAGAGCTGGGGAGCAAGATAGAGGAGACCCTCGCGCTCGGGGGTACGCAGGTTCTCCTCCAGGGCGGGCTCCATCCCTCCCTCGAGTTGGCCTGGTACGAGGACATGCTGCGGTACACGAAGACGCACTACGGCATCCACGTCCACGGCTTCTCGCCGCCGGAGATCGTACACATCGCCCGCCGCGCCGAGCTGTCCTTGCGGGACTGTATCGCCCGCCTCCGCGACGCCGGCCTCGATACCATCCCGGGCGGCGGCGCCGAGATCCTCAGCGACGGTGTCCGCCGCCAGCTCAGCCCGCACAAGTGTACCAAGCAGGAATGGCTGGGGGTCATGCGCACGGCCCACGCGCTGGGCCTGCGCACTACGGCCACCATGATGTTCGGCCACATCGAGAGCAGCGCCGACATCGCCGAGCATCTGTTGGCCGTCCGGGAGCTACAGGACGAGACCGGCGGCTTCACGGCCTTCATCCCCTGGACCTTTCAGCCCGCCAACACCGCCCTCGGCGGCGCGCAAGTTGGCGCCGTGGCCTACCTGAAGGTCCTGGCCGTCTCCCGTCTGGCGCTAGACAATGTCGCCAACCTCCAGGCCTCCTGGGTCACTCAGGGCGGCCCCATTGCGCAGGTGGCTCTGCGCTTTGGTGCGAACGACATGGGCAGCACCATGATCGAGGAGAACGTGGTGGCCGCGGCCGGCGCGACGTACCGTCTCCCGCGAGAGGAGATGATCCGCCTCATCGAGGACGCCAGCTTCCAGGCTCGGCAGAGGGACTGCTACTACAACCTCATCCGGCCAACCACCACGGACTCACCATGACCGAACGCATCGGCATCATCGCAGGTAGCCGGGCCTACGACCTGGTGCGCGAGGGCAAGTTCGCGGCCGCGCAGCTGGCGCCAGTGGAGACTCCTTACGGCCCCTCGTCGCCGATGGGCACGGCCGAGATCGGCGGCGAGGAGGTGATCTTCCTAAGCCGGCACGGGGCGACGGGGTATCACCTGGCCGCGCCCTTCGTCAACTACCGGGCGAATGTCTACGCCCTCAAGGACAGGTGCGTCACCCGCGTCATCGCCTGGAGCGGACCGGGGGCGGTTGACCCGGCGCTGGAGCTGGGTCAGTTCGCCGTGCCCGGCGATCTGCTGGACGAGACCAAGCGGCGCGCCAGCACCTTCTACCAGGGGACGGGACTGGGGTTCATCCGCTCCCATCCCCTCTTCTGCCCGCAGGTGGCCGGCGCCCTGGAGGCAGCCGCGCGCAAGACTGACAGGCCCGTGCGCGGGGGGCTGACTTACGTGTGCACTGAGGGCCCCAGGCTGGAGACAGCCGCCGAAATCCGCAAGTACGCCTCCTTCGGCGCTCATCTGGTCGGCATGACCCTGGCGCCGGAGGTCTTCCTGGCCCGCGAGTTGGAGATGTGCTACGGAGCGCTCTGCTACGTCACGAACTACGCCGAGGGCGTTCGCGAGGCGGGCTACAGGCCAGGGCAGCTCTTCGAGGGCATGGTCTCGGAGGCCGAGCGCCGGCACATAGACGAGACCTTGGCCCTGTTCCCCGAGGTCATCGCTCAGGCGCTGAAGTACCTGCGCGAGACGCCCCGCACGTGCCACTGCCACGAGGCCATGAAGCGCTACCGGCTGCGCGGCGACATCGGCGAGGACTGGCGGCAATGGCTGAGCAGACCCTCGTAGAAGCCGGCCTCCTCCTCCCCCACGCGCACGCCGCCTTCAGCCCCGGTGGCCTGGTCTTCGCGGCAGACGAGGTGCTCTTCGTCGGCGAGTCGGGCGAGGCCGAGCGGCGGTTCCCTCGGGCGCAGCTCGTGAACGCGCGCGAGCTGATTCTCATCCCGGGTCTGGTCAACGCACACACCCATCTGTGCTACACCTGCAAGCTGGGCCGCTTCCCCTTCTTCGGGAGCTTCCCGCTGTGGCTGTTCGCTCTGGGCACCTATGCCACGGCCAGAAGCGAGGCGCGCTGGCACGCCGACACTCGCGCCGGCATCCGCCTGTCGTTGGCGGCGGGCACGGTCGCCGTGGGCGACATTTGCTCCCGCTGGGACGCCGTGCCACTGCTAGACCAGAGCCCCCTGGGCGGTGTGGCCTTCGGGGAGGTGCTCGGCATGGGCCCGCAGCGCGTGGCCAGCGCCCACGAGCGCCTGGCCCAGGCCTTACCCCGGCCCGAGGGCGGCCGCATCAGCTTTGGCCTGTCGCCGCATACTCCGTACACTACCGACCAAGGGCTTTACCGGGCCTGCGCGGACGTCGCCCGCGAGCGGGGCCTGCGCCTGGCGACCCATCTGGCCGAGACGCGCGCCGAGGAGCAGTTCGTGCGCCACGACCGGGGCGTTCTGGCGCACGTTGCTCGGCGCCTGAGCGAGGGCGAGTACCTCTCGCAGCCCACAGGCGGCTCACCGGTCGAGTACATGGCGGACTTGGGGGTATTGGGCCCCGACGTCATCCTGGCGCATCTGAACTACCCCTCGCCAGACGACATCCGCCTGGTGGCCGACTCCGGCGCGCACGTGGCCTTCTGCCCCGGCAGCCACCGGTTCTTCCGCCACGAGCCGCATCCGGTCGAGGACCTCCTGGCCGCCAGCGTCAACGTGTGCCTGGGCACCGACAGCCTGGCCAGCAACGTGTCGCTGTCGGTCCTGCGCGAGATGCGGCTCCTGCGAGAGGCCCATCCGGCCATCTCACCGGCTCAGGCGCTGCATATGGGAACCATGGCCGGCGCCGAGGCGCTGGGCATTGCGGATCGGTACGGGTCGCTGGCCGCGGGCAAGAGCGCCAGCTTCGTGGCCGTGCGCCCGGCGGTGCCCGTGGGCGAGGCCACAACACCCGACGAGGCCGCTGCCGCGCTGTTGGCGAAGAACAGCACCGTCGAGCTCGTCATCGCCGCCGGTTCGGTCTGCTTCGACCGTGACGCGACCGGCCCTTGTGCATCACCTGAGGTGAATCAAGCATGATCTTCAAGGTCCTCGGCACCTCCGCAGCGGAAGCCTGGCCGGCGCTGTTCTGCGTCTGCGATGCCTGCGACCGGGCGCGCTTCCGCGGCGGCAAGGACCTGCGCACGCGCACCTCCTACATGCTGGGCGAGGCCATCCAGGTGGACTTCCCACCCGACTCCGTGGCCCACGCCATCCACTACGGCCTCGACACAACGGCGCTGCGACACGTGTTCATCACCCACAGCCACCAGGACCACCTGTTCCCAGACGATCTGGAGTTCCGCCGGCAGGGCTTCTCCGTCCTGGAGCCCGATACGGTGCTGAACGTCCATGGCAACGAGACGGTGGTCAACTTCCTGAACGAGCGCCTGCGGGATCCCTCCGAGCTGGCGCTCAGGTACCATGTGCTCAGGCCCTTCAAGCCGGTGACGGTCGAGGGCGAGGTGACCTTCCTCCCCATCCCGGCCACCCACGCCACGCCGCCGGAGCGACCGCTCAACTTCATCATCCGCGCGGCCGGCAAGACCATCCTGATAGGCCACGATACGGGGTGGTACGCCGACGACACGTGGGACTTCCTGGGTGAGCGAGTATTCAGCCTCATCTTCCTGGACTGCACCTACGGACCCTCGCAAGGCCGCCTGGGGCACATGGGTGTGCCTGCCGTCATCGAGGCCCGGCAGGAGCTG
>JBHIEF010000233.1:0-6343 GCA_046760465.1 Armatimonadota bacterium
CAGGCAACTGTCACTCCAACAGCTCGCGGTCATTGTGAGACGCGAAGCGCCGGAGAATCCCATGTCCTCACCACGCTTTGCCGCGGCCCACACGAGATTCTACGCTCCCTACGGTCGCTCAGAATGACCGTGGCCCTCACCGTGCCAGCCACCTATGCCATTCCTCCTCGGCCTCGTCGAGACCTTGGCCATAGATGCGCCCAAAGACGGCCGGGAAGTCGGCGATGTTGGCCTCCTGGAAGAGCTGGCGGAACTTCTCGATGCCGCGCTCTTCGATCAGGTACATGACGAAGGCGGCCGCCTGCGTGTAGACCACCTTGGACACGTAGTCGAAGCTGGGGCTGATGGCGCGAGTGTCGCGAGCGGCTAGCTGGTCGAGGGGGAGCAGCTTGCCCTCGTCCAGGAGCTTGACGGCCTCCTGCCTGTGGTTGATCTCCCCGAACAGGCCGTCCAGGTTGTCGGCCAGGTACACTGCCAGCCCCTCGCTGAGCATGTTGTTGGGCGGCTGAGCCGGGAGCATGGCGTGGCAGACCTCGTGGGCGAAGCGCGGCGAGTTGCAGACCACCGTGTAGAGCTGCCCCTCGCCAGCGTAGCGCCACGGCGGCAGGCCCAGGAAGTCCGCCTCCTCTTCGTTGCTGGCCAGGAAGTAGTCTATGCGCTCGGGCACCTCGACCTGCATCAGCTCCCGCACGCTGTCCAGGAATTGCTCGTGGTAGCGCATGTGCTCGTCGGTGACGGCGCCCGGCTGGGTGAAGTGGTAGACGAAGTGCTCGCTCTCGGCGCGGTGCCAGTCCTGTGTGGCCTTGAGCAGCCCCGGCTTGGGGTCCAGGTCCTGGAGCCACTGGCCCTCGGTGAGCACGAAGTTGAGCCAGATGTAGATGTGGCTCTTCCCGCGGCCTATGTCGAAGGGCAGTGTGATCTTGACCGCACCGCGGGCCAACCCGCCCCAGCGCGATACCTCCCCCGGCTCGTACTTGGTCAGCCCGCCGTACCGTCTACGCCACCACTGCGCGAACTGCCAGGTTTGTCCACCCAGACCGTACCCGCCGCGCAGCTCCTCGCGGTATTGGGGCAGGAACAGCCGGGCCGCCGCCTGGCGATCGCCGGCCTCGTCCACGGCGATGGCGGTGCGCAGCGCCGCCTCCGGGGTGGAGACGTCGAGGTCCAGCGCCTGGGCGCTGGCAGCGGACAGGCAGAGCAGCACAGAGAACGCGGTGGGGGCTCGCAGCAGCATCAGTAGTGGACCTTGCCGATCTTCAGACGGCTATCGCGCTTCATGCCGGCCATGAACACGGCAGTGGCGATGGAGTAGAGCTTGGCCTCCGCCGTGTCCGCGCGCGAGGTGAGCACCACCGGCGCGGCGGCCCCCACCAGCACGCCGGCAACGCGCCCTCCGGCCAGAAAGCTGAAGGACTTGGCCAGGATATTCCCCGACTCGATGTCCGGCGCCAGCAGGATGTCGCCCAGGCCCGCGCAGGGGCTCTTGATGCGCTTGATCTCGGCCGCCAAGGTGGAGACCGCGTTGTCCAACGCGAAGGGCCCATCTACCTCGCACTCGGGGAACTGCCCGCGGTCGTTCATCTTCGCCAGAGCGGCGGCGTCCAGAGTGGCGGGCATGTTGGGGTTGACCAACTCGACCGCCGCCAGCACGCACACCTTGGGGCGCTGGACGCCCAGCAGGCGGGCCAGATAGACCGCGTTCATGATGATGTTGGCCTTGCCCACCAGGTCGGGCGCGATGTTCATGGCGCCGTCGGTCACCAGCGTCAGTCGGTTCAGAGCCGTAGTCTCCAGGATGAAGACATGGCTCATGATGTGCTCGGAGCGCAGACCCCTCTCCTTGTCCAGCACGGCGCGCAGGAAATCGTCGGTGTGGAGGTGGCCCTTCATGAGTACATCCGCCCGACCCTCGCGCACCTCCAGGGCCGCCCTCGCCGCTGCCTCGCACTCGTCAGCAACGTCAATGACCGCGGCTTGAACCAGATCCAGGCCCACCTTCTCCGCCACCTGCCGAATCTCGCGTTCCTCCCCCACCAGCACCGGATCGGCGATGGCCCGGGTCTGGGCATCCTTCACCGCCTCGAGCACGCTCTCGCTCTGCGCAACCGCCACCGCCAGGCGCTGCACCGGATGGTCCTTGACGGCCTGTTCGATCTCGTCCAGGTTGATCATGAGGCATGGGCTCCTTAGCAGTGGCCACGAGCAGGCGGCCTCGGGGATTGCGGGATACGGACCTTCGCAGCCGGGTGGGCTTTTTCCTCTCGCACAGCCCTCCCCACCATGCGAGCAGCGCCGGTTGACAGAAGCGCCGGCTTTTGGTACACTCACGGCGCTCTGGCCGCTTCTCAACCCACAGTCTTCGCTCCGGTGCCGCGGCTCCCCCGTCGCAGCTCGCACGCCCCGGTCTCGCAATGACGCGTGGTTGATTGAGACGCCCGGCCAAATCGTATAGCGTTGGAGGTCTGAGCATGCCGTTCGGTACGGTCAAGTGGTTCAACGAGGCCAAGGGCTACGGTTTCATCGAGTCCGATGACGGCGGTGACGTGTTCGTGCACTACTCCGGCATCTCTGGTGAGGGGTTCAAGACCCTTCAGGACGGACAGCGAGTGGAGTTCGAGATCGAAGACCAAGGCCGCGGGCCTAGGGCCAACAACGTGGTGGTCGTGTGAAGGGCGCCTAGCGCCGAGAGTGGAAAGCCCCAGCGAGGGAACTTGCTGGGGCTTTTTCGTTCCCCCGTCTCAAGTCCGCGGGAGAGTACCGATGAGCGAGGCAGGCCTCACCGTACATTGCAGCAAGCACGAGGGGCGCATTGCCAAGCTGCTGGCGGCCAAGGGCGTGACCGTCCTGCCCGTGGAGTCGGCCGAGCGCAGCGATCGCTACCTACTGAGCGATCGCGTGGCCATCGAGCGCAAGACCGCGCAGGACTTCCTCAACAGCATCATGGACAAGCGCCTGTTCGTGGAAGCCACCGAGATGGGCGAGAACTTCGCCGTCCCCCTGTTCATCATCGAGGGCGAGGATCTCTACGGCATCCGCGGCTTCCACCCCAACGCCATTCGCGGCGCCATCTCCGCCCTCATGGTCCAGTACGGCGTGTCGCTGCTGTCCACCAAGACGGATGTGGAGACGGCAGCGCTCATCACCTGGATGGCCACCCACGAGCAGCAGGGCGTGCCCGAGGTCTCCCTCCACCCCAAGCGCAAGGCCCTCGAGCTGGCCGATCAACAGCGGCGCGTGGTGGAGATGCTGCCCGGCGTCGGGATGGTGGGCGCCCGGGAGCTGTTGCAGCACTTCGGCAGCGTGGCGCGCATCGTCAACGCCGGCCCCGACGAGCTCGAGCAGATCCGCGGCCTGGGCAGGAAGAAGGTCGAGCAGATCAAGGCCGTGCTGGCCGCCGAGTACGAGTCCATTGACACCGAGCGCAACGTAGAGGAGGCCATCGAGTACGACCCGCGCATCCTGTTTCGGTTCGCGGTTACCCAGATCGCACGCCAGCACGTGCTGTTCGACGAGGGCGGGCAGAAGTGGGTGGTGGACCTGGCCTACATCAGCGAGAGGAAGCGCCAGCTCTTCGTCGTCGAGCTCAAGCGCGGGGAGCTGTTGGACGAGCACCTGGAGCAGCTCGCGACCTACCTCGACAATGTGCGCCGCTCGGAGCTGTTCGCCGCCTTCCTGGACGAGGGCTACGAGGCCAAGGGCATCCTGGCCTCGCCCGGCGAGGCGAAGCTCACCGTAAAGGACAAGCGCATCCTGGTCAGAAGCCTGCCGCCAGAGCCCATCCTGCGTGCGCTGAAGGCGATGCGCGACGATCGCCTGGCGGAGGGCGATGCCGCACGGGCCGCCGCGAGGTGAGATTCGATGAAGCGGCTGATCGTGGGCCTGTCGGGGAGCCCGCGCGCTGAGGCCAACACGGACGCGGCCGTGCGCCAGGCCCTGCGGGCCGCCGAGGAGCAGGGGCTGGATACCCTCTTCCTGGCCATCCGGGACTACGATCTGGAGCCCTGCTCGGGCTGCCGCGCGTGCATGGAGCTGGGCGAATGCCGCATCAAGGACCGCCTGGACGAGTTGATGGAGCCGGTGCGGAAGGCGGCGGCCCTGGTCATCGGCTCACCGGTGTACTGGTGGTCGCCGCCGGGGGTTATGAAGGACTTCATGGACCGGACCCATGGTTGGTTCGTGGGCGGCGGCATCTTCCGCGACCAGGCCGCCGCCATCCTCAGCGTGGCGGCCGACAGCGGCTTCGAGGCCCACGAGCGGCCCATCGAGGTCTGGCTGGAGCACTACGGCGCCCAGGTCGTTGCCAAGGAGCACGTCTACGCTCGCGACAAGGGGGACTTCGAGGCCGCCCCCGAGGAGCAGGAAAAGTGTCGGAGCGCGGGGCAGGCGGTCGCCGCGGCAACGGGCCTGCGATAGCGCCGTTGCCCCCGCACTGGCTGGCGATCCGGCGAAGGAGGCTAGCACCGTGAGCCAAGAGGCCGAAGCACGAGCACTGCTAATCTATCCCAAGACGTGTGAGGCGATCCGGGCCGAGCGCGTGCTCCGCCACGCGGGGCACCAGGTGCGCGTCGTCGGCCCACCGCCGGAGTTCCGCAAAGGCTGCGACCTGGCGGTCGAATTCCGGGAGGACGAAAGGGAGGCCGTCTCAGCCCTGGTGGAGGACAAGCGCGTGCCGCCCCTGGAGATCGTCCCACTTGCCGAGGGCACGCTAGAGCCCACCGAGATCGTGTCCCAGACCGACTTCGGCGAGTACCTGATGGTCCGAGCCGGCAACATGAAGCTGGTGATCCGCAAGGACACTCGCGAGATCGTCAACGTCTCCGGCGGCGGCTGCCCGGACGTTCCGTACGTCGCCAGCGAGATGATCGGGCGCAGCCTGGAGGAGGCCCCCTCACCGCGCGACGTGGGCTACACCCTCTGCGCATATGCCCTGGCCCTGGCTCACGACAGGCTGCTGGCAGGGGGGAGCGATTGACATGCTGTTCCTGGTCGGCACTGCTCCCGTGGACGAGGCGCGCCTGTGGGTGGGGCCTGGGCGCCTGGATGGTGACGGGCTGATCGTCGGGGAGGCGGCGCTGCCCCTGCTGCGCGGATCGACGGCGATGATGGCCGCGGCGCTGGCGGCCGGGCAGGTCCTGGAAGCCGAGGCGGCCACCTGCGTCACCGCGGGGGACATCGGCGCGGGCGACGGGACCGGCCTGCTCTACGACTGGCTGGTGGACTGCACGGCTGAATGCGCGGGAGCCACCATCTGCCTGCATTACATGCTGCCCAACGTGCACCGCCACAACGAGTTCCTGGCCGGTCTGGACGAGTTGGCGAGCCCGCCGCGGTTGATCGCAGACGCGGGGTTCATGTACGTGGCCAAGATGAGCGGCCAGGCTGCCCGCTACCAGGTCTTCACGCCGGACATGGGCGAGATGGCCTTCCTGGCCGATGAGCAGGCGCCGCATCCCTTCTACACCCGCGGCTTCATCTTCCACCGCGAGGACGACGTCGAAGAGATGGTGGCTCGCGCCTACGCGCACGGCAACGCCGCGCAGGTGCTGCTGGTCAAGGGCGAGACCGATTACATCTGCGCCGACGGCCGCGTGGTGGACGCCATCTCCCAGCCCAGCATCCCCGCCCTGGAGGCCATCGGCGGCACCGGCGACACGCTAACTGGACTGGTGGCGGCGCTGCTGGCCACCGGCCGCGACGCCCGCGAGGCCTGTGTCATCGCCGCGCGCGCCAACCGCCGCGCCGGAGAACTCGCCCAGCCCACGCCGGCCACGCAGGTGGCCGAGATAGTCGCACAAGTGCCACAGGCGCTGGCTGAGGCGCTGGCGTGACGCCGAGGTGGGGGACCTCCCCTGAAGGACATCGAGGCGGCCAACCTGCGTGAGATTGAGGGCCTCAACCAGCGTGGCGGGCGCACGCTCAGCGTGGTTGACCTGATCGAGGATGGCACGCTGAGCGTGGAGCTGGCCGCATACCTGCTGGTCTGCGTCTCGGATGGCGCCAGCTTCCTTACCGCGGCCAACCCGGGCGGCGCGGGCAAGAGCACGCTGCTGGCCGACCTGCTGTCGTTCCTTCCCCCCGGCGAGCGCATCATCAGCACCAGCGGCCCCCAGGTCATCGTGCAGGCGCTGCGCGGTCCGCCGCCGTTGCCCACCTGCATATTGGCTCATGAAATCGGCTCGGGACACTGGTACGGCTACATCTGGGGCCACGACGCCAGGGACTTCTTCCGGCTGCGGCCCGAGCATCGCATCGCTGCCTGCATGCACGCGGACACCATCGAGGAGATGGGCGACATCCTGCTCTCGGACCCGCTCGAGGTGGACCCCGACCACTTCGGCCGCCT
>JBHIEF010000234.1:0-6318 GCA_046760465.1 Armatimonadota bacterium
TACCACCGGGCCGCACAGCAGCTGGTCGGGCTGATACACAAGGTCATAGTGCGCACGTTCTTTGGTGAGCCGGCGGAGTGTGGCAACGCGTACTTAGATATGCTGGGGGACTGCTTGTCACTGGAGGATGTCAAGGCAGACAAGCTGGCGCTGCCCGTGTTCACCACGAACTACGACCAGGCACTCGAGGTAATTGCGCGCTTCCGGCGCGATGTCAACTTCGTGGACGGCATCCAACGGAACGAGTGGTCGGCGGATGCCTTCGACATGATCGAGGTGAGTAAGCCAACCTTGGCGGTCTTCAGGCTCCACGGGTCGGCCCGATGGCATCGCCGGGAGGGCGAGGAAGCCATCCATCTCTGGCCCGACCTTCCCCAGGAAGGCTGGAAGGCCGCCGTCATTTGGCCGGAGCCCACCAAAGTAGCATACGGGGAGCCGTTCGACACCTGCTACGAGTACCTCCAGCGTTGCCTGGATGAGGCGGAGCTCTGCGTGGTCGTCGGCTACTCGTTCAACGATGAGAGCGCCCGTCAGGTGTTCCGGCGTGCATTGCGGAAGAACGACAGGCTAGGCGTGCTCGTCGCGGACCCAAACGTTGACGGCCCGCGGGGCGTCCTGCTCGACCTCGGGTTCCCTGGCAAACTGATCCGCGTATGGCAGCACGAGTTCGACGTCAACACGGTCGAAGCGCTCGTCGGCGCCATTACAGAGGAGTTGTCCTGGCGGCGTGTCCGGCCACCCAGGTGGCCCTATATGCCGCCGCCTGCGGGAGATCTGAAGTACGCGGTGGCAGTGTACTGCAGGGATGAGGAAGACCAACAGGGACTTGACGCGTCGTGCACGAACTGGCTGAGGAACGCATTGGGCGGTCGGTGCAGGCGCATCGCAGACGACGATGGGCTCGCACGTTGGCTGGATGACCGGTCTCGAGGTGTGTGCGTGCTGGCCTTTGCACGCATTGTGGCCGGCATGGCCGAACCAGCGCAGGAGGCCCTTCGCGCCTTCGTGCAACAGGGTGGTGGGCTCGTGGGCACCCACGACGCCATCGCCTCGAGCGTGGAGCAGCCCGTGCTTCGCGGGTTGTTCGGGGTCGCCGCGCGGGAGCAGTTGGTGAGGGAAGGCGCAGATGTGGAGCGATGGGTGCGGCAAGAGAACCAGGAAGTGCACTCGGTGCTTCAGGGCGTCACCGGCTTCCAGGTAGCGGAGGGAGCGGAGTTGCTGGCACTTCCGCCTGAGAGCTTCCGGGGCCCGAGGCTGCTCTCCGCACGCGATCGGCAGAGACGTGAATGGGCAGTCGCCTGGGCACGATGGAAGGGATGGGCTGCGTGCGAGGATGTGGGCGAGGGTCGCGTGGTGTATGCAGGCCTCGGGCACGAGCCGGCGACGTACGAGATCCCGCAAGTGCGGACGTTCCTGGCGAACGCGATTCGGTGGGCGGGGCGGTTCGACGAGGAGGATTGAGGCCCGGGCTAGTCGCGGCGAGACGTCGCTCCTACAAGGGACGGGGCGGTCTGAGGCGGAGGTGGAGCGGATGTCGTTGGATGAGGTGATCGAGAGGGTGTTGGAGGGGATGGAGGACATAGGTGATGGGTAACCGGTGATCGGTTGACCGCCGAACGGCATCGCCGCGAGGACGCGGCTCCTACAAGGGGGATGGCGGGGCAGGAGGCGGGCCGGCTTCGCGAGGTGAAGCGTCGCTGCGCAGGCCAGGGCTCCTGCCCTACTCACTCAGGAGAGGCGGCGGGCAAGAATGCCCGCCCCACGTGGTAATGTTGCTGAGAGAGGGTGTGCGGCGGGCAGGAGCCGGTATTGCGGCAGTCAGCCTGTCCTGACCGTGCCGAAGGGCTGCCGGCACAACGGGCGGCCGGCCGGTTTCGGCAGCAAGCTGCCGAAACACGCAAACGGTGTACCTGGCATTGGGGCACGAGCCGACGACGTACGAGATCCCGCAAGTGCGGACGTTCCTGGCGAACGCGATTCGGTGGGCGGGGCGGTTCGACGAGGAGGATTGAGGCCCGGGCTAGTCGCGGCGAGACGTCGCTCCTACAAGGGACGGGGCGGTCTGAGGCGGAGGTGGAGCGGATGTCGTTGGATGAGGTGATCGAGAGGGTGTTGGAGGGGATGGAGGACATAGGTGATGGGTAACCGGTGATCGGTTGACCGCCGAACGGCATCGCCGCGAGGACCCTTCGGCTGCGCTCAGGGCGGGCCCTTCGGCTGCGCTCAGGGCAGGCGCGGCTCCTACAAGGGGTGAGGAGGGCTAGCGGGGTGGTTTGAGGCGCAGGTGGCGGCAGTGGAAGGCGAGGGAGTCCCAGATGTGCTCGTCCCAGTACTGCCAGGTGTGGGCGCCGGGGTACTCGTGGTACTCGTGAGGGATCTTGCGGCGGGTGAGGAGCTGGGCGAACTGGCGGTTGCCCTCCAGCAGGCCGTCCTCGGTGCCGCAGTCGAAGTAGATGGCGGGGGCGTCCTTGCGCTTGATCTTCTCGGCCAGGGTGAAGGGGTCGTTGCGCCAGCGGTGGGCGTTGGACTTGCGCTTGGGGCCGAAGATGCGCCGCAGCTCCTCGCCCATGCCCTCCCGCTTGACGCGGTGGCGGGCGACGGCCATGGCCGAGGAGTGGGCGCCGATGGAGCAGAAGAGGTCGGGGTGGCGGAGGCCCAGGGTCATGGCGCCGAAGCCGCCCATGGAGAGGCCGCCGATGCAGCGGGCGCGCTGGCCGCGGCGGACGGAGAACTGGCGCTCCACGATCTGCATGACCTCCTCTAGCAGGTACTGCTCGAAGGCGTCGCCGTCGTAGGCGTCGCAGTAGAAGCTGTGCTCCCCGTCGGGCATGACCACGATCAAGGGGAGCTGGTGCTCGTGCGAGCCGAGGCGGGTGTTGCGCAGCCAGACGTGATGGTCGTCGGAGTACCCGTGCAGCAGGTAGAAGACGGGGTGCGGGCCGGGCCCGGCGGCCCAGGGATCGGGCAGGATGAAGTTGAAGGACATGGGGCGATTGAGGACTTGACTGCGGAAGTTGATGGTGCCCCAGCTCATGGGCCGGGCCTCCTCCAGAGCGAGGTGCGATGAACGGCGATGGCGGTGCGACCGGTTCTTCGTGCGCATGGAGGGCAATCCCTCCGCCGGAGGAGGGAGCGGCGTGGGCGCATACTTGTCAGCGGGCAAGGCGCGTGGTACACTGCCGGGGCTGCCGGTTGCGGAGGTCGTGGTCATGCCCGACGTTGACCAAGTGCTCGCGGAGCTGAAGAAGGGGCTCGAGGACATCTACGGGCCGCGTCTGAGAGGCCTGTACCTCTTTCGATCGCGCGCGCGAGGAGAGGCGGAGGAGGACGCGGACATTGATGTGGCGGTGGTGTTGGATGAGGTGGAGAGTCCGTACAGAGAGATTGACCGGTGGAACGACTTCGTGAGCGACCTCTGCCTGCGGCACACCTGCTTGGTGGGGCTGGTGCCGATCGCTGAGGAGGAGTGGCAGGAGCGGCAGACGCCCTTCCTGATGAACGTCCGCAGGGAGGGTGTGGCGGTGCGGTGAAGGGAGACCTGGAACAGATAGTGGCAGACGCGCACGAGAGCGTCCGGGCAGCGGAGGCGCTGCTGGCGGCAGAAGGCGAGAGGCGCTCGAAGCACTCGGCCGTAATCGCGGCCTTTGGGCGCGACTACGCCGCCACGGATGTGTTGCCGAGGGAGCTGCACAAGTGGCTGAGGAACGCCTTCGATAAGCGCATGGTCGGCGACTACTCCTACACCGAGGCAGTCACGGAGCAGGAAGCGGCCGAACTGATTGAGCATGCGAGGGAGTTCGTGGCGGCGATTGAGGGGCACTTGAGGGCGCGGGACAGCTAGTTCTCCCCCACTCGCACGGATATGGATCACCCCAAGCTCAGAGGATTGGAGGTCGTGCCCGTGCGCGCTCGCGGGCAGCGCATGGTATGCCTGCACGACCCAACGGGCATCGTGGCCCAAGACGTGCTGCTGCCGGAGCCAGTGTTCGCAGTGGCCAGTCTGTTCGATGGCGAGCGGTCCATCACGGACATCCAGGTGGCGTACACGCGGCAGTTCGGCGACCTCATCTTCAGCGACCGGGTCAGGCAGATCGCGCAGGAGCTGGACGAGCATCTCCTTCTGGACAGCGAACGGTTCGCGCATCATCGGGCACAACTGGCCGCGGAGTTCGCCGCGGCCAAGACGCGGCCGGCCAGCCACGTTGACAAGGGCTATCTGGGCGATCCGGAGGGGCTGCGGGCGCAGCTAGACGGCTACTTCGGCCATGCCAAGGGCCCACGGGGGCAAGCGGCCGAGCAGGCGAGTGGGCCCATTCGCGCGGCGGTGGCTCCGCACATAGACTTCGAGCGCGGCGGTCCGTGCTATGCGTGGGCCTACGAGGCGCTGCGCGAACACTGCGAGGCGGAGCTGTTCGTGATCCTGGGCACCTCGCACTTCGCCGGAGACGCGGCCTTCACGCTGACCAAGAAGGACTTTGAGACGCCGCTAGGGGCGGTGGCCGCCGACCAGGAGGCTGTTGAAGCCCTCCAAGAGGCCACGGAGGCGGACCTGTTCGAGGATGAGTTCACGCACAAGTCGGAGCATTCGGTGGAGTTTCAGGCGATCTGGCTCCAGCACGTCTTCGGCGGGCAACGGGAGTTCACGGTGGTGCCGATCCTGTGCTCCTCGCTGCTGCGCATCGCACCGGAGCCGCCCGGGCCCAGCGAGGCGCCAGCGGTTGAGCAGTTGGTGGGGGCGCTGCGGAAGCTCGCGGAGCAGCGGCCGACGTGCCTTCTGGCCAGCGCCGACCTCAGCCACGTGGGCCGGCGGTTCGGCGACGACAGCGACCTCTCGCCGGGCTACCTGAGTTGGGTGGAGCAGGAGGACCGGAAGCTGTTGGCCCGCGCCGAGGCGGGAGACGCTGAGGGCGTCTACCAGGCCATCAAGAAGGACAACGACCGGCGCAACGTGTGTGGGGCCACGTCGCTCTACCTTCTGCTGGCGGCGGCGAGTGTGCAGGAGGGGAGGCTGCTGCGCTACGAGCAAGCGGTCACGCAGGAGGCGCAGACGGCGGTCACCTTTGCGAGCATGACGTTCGTCTGAGGCCTGCCCCCAGCAGCCGGACCGCCCCTCCCAGCCGGATGAGCAGCACGCCCACAGCGTATGCGGGCCGGGAGATCCTGCCGCGGTAGTGCTTGCGGTAGAAGCGCAGCAAGCCCTGGTTGGATTGGCGCACCATCTCCGGCCAGACCTGACTGGTGGAGGCGGCGTGGTGGTGGAGGGCCTCTCCCTCGGGCGTGAAGTAGACCTCCCAGCCGGCGGCTTTGAGCCGATAGCATAGGTCCACGTCGTTGAAGAACATGGGGAAGCCCTCGTCGAAGTGGCCGACCTCGTCGAGTGCGCGTTTGCGCAGCATCAGGCAGGAGGCCATAGGCTGGTCAACCTGCCGAGTGTCGTCGTAGTCCCAGCAGCTCATGCGGTAGGCGCCGAAGCGGCGGCTCCTGGGGAACAGTCGGGAGAGGCCAAGGGCTTCCCAGGCGAGCACTGCGGGCGTGGGGAAGGATCGGCAGGAGAGCTGAATCGAGCCGTCGGGGAGGAGGAGCCTGCAAGCCACAGCGCCGGCGGCCTCGCGCTCCCGCAAGACGCGCAGCATGGCCGCCACGGCACGGGGGCGAAGCTCGACGTCGGGGTTCAGCAGCAGCACGAACTCGCCCTGGGCACGGGTCAAGGCCTGGTTGTTGGCGGCAGAGTAGTAGAGGTTCTCGCGGTTGGCGATGAGCGTGACCTGGGGGAACTGGGAGCGCACCAGGTCGGCGCTGCCGTCGGTGGAGGCGTTGTCCACGACCAGCACCTCCGCATCGAGGCCGGTCAGCTCGCCGCGAAGGGCAGTGAGGCAGCGAGCAAGGTGGTCGCGGGTGTTCCAGTTGACGAGGCAGACGGAGAGGTCCACCGAAGCTCCCAAGCGGCATCCCGTTGGAAGGCAGTTTCGACGCGTCGGCGGCGCGCTCCTCGCTGGGGGGCGCGCTGCCACGGGCAGCAGAAGCTCCACCGCTGATCCACAAGCCTGGGGTTGCCCACTACACGGTGACCAGAGCCTGCCGGCTTCGCTCAGGGCGGGCAGGGCAGAGCCATCTACGCAGGCGGTGGCCGCAAACGTGAACCGCGAGTCGGTCGTGTCGCGGTGGGGCAGCATCCAGAATCAGGTCCCGGCAGGGAGCGAACTTCAGGTTGTGCCAACTTAGAGCCTATCCCGAAACCCCAAGGTGTCACGCTGAGCTGCGGACTGCGGAGCGGTCCGCCAAGCGAAGGGTCTCGCATCGGGCCCACCACGAGATTCT
>JBHIEF010000235.1:0-6280 GCA_046760465.1 Armatimonadota bacterium
TTGCCCGAGCACAGCGGGACCCGCGGCATACCGCGCAGCCAGTTGCCGTGGTACATGGGGACCGGCTTCTCCGCGGCCAGTGGGGCCATTGGCCTCGGCGTGTGCGCGGGGGCGTGGTACTTTGCCTCGCAGGGCCCAGGCGAGATGTCGGTGCGGCTGTGCGTGCAGTTGACCATGCTGGGCGCGGTGCTGGGCCTGATCAGCGGCCACCTGCGCTCGCTAGCCCTGGCCTCGCTGATGCCCATTGACGGCGCCACTCAGCGGGGCGGGGATGGCTCGGAGGCGGGGGCGGAGGTCCGGGCGGCAACGGAGGAAGCCTGCCTGCTCGCCATGAGCGGCACTGCGGCCGGGCGGGGGTCGCTGGCGATGGAGGCGCTGGGCCTAGCGGCGGCAATCGCCTTGGGGATCGCTGCGCGCTCTTGGACCCCTCCGGCGCTGGTCTACGGCGCCTTGACGGCGGCTGAGCAAGTGACCTACCTATTCTGGCTGCGGCGACAGCCCCAGTAGCGCCGCAAGCACGTGCGTCAACGAGGAGGACTCTGCTTTGGCTCAGAGCACGTATCGCTTGACCTCGGAGTCGGTCACCGAAGGCCATCCCGACAAGATGGCCGATCAGATATCGGATGCCATCCTGGACGCGCTCATTGTGGGCGACCCCGCCAGCCGGGTAGCATGCGAAACGCTGGTCACCACCGGCACGGTTATCGTGGCCGGCGAGATCACCACTCAGACGTATGTGGACATGCCCGGCGTGGTCCGCGACACCATCGAGGAGATCGGCTACACCCGCGCCAAGTTCGGCTTCGACTACATGACGGTGGGCGTGCTGGCAGCCATCCACGAGCAGTCGCCCGACATAGCCCTGGGCGTGGACACTGGCGGCGCGGGCGATCAGGGCATGATGTTCGGCTACGCCACCAATGAGACGGAGGAGCTGATGCCCCTCCCCATTATGCTCGCGCACAAGCTGGCCAAGCAGTTGGCGGCAGTACGCAAGCACGGGGAGATTGAGTACCTGCGGCCGGACGGCAAGACCCAGGTCACCGTGGAGTACGAGGACGGCAAGCCGGTGTGGGTGACGAAGGTGCTGATGGCGGCACAGCACGCTCCCGGCGTTCCCCACAGCAGGATCTACGAGGATGTGACCGAGCGCGTGGTCTACGAGGTCATCCCCCGCGAGCTGCGCAGGGACGAGACGGTGGTGATGGTCAACCGCACGGGCAAGTTCGAGGTGGGCGGCCCTCAGGCCGATACGGGCCTGACCGGCCGCAAGATCATCGTAGACACGTATGGCGGGCTCGCCCGGCACGGCGGCGGCGCCTTCAGCGGCAAGGACCCGACCAAGGTAGACCGGTCCGCCAGCTATATGGCCCGCTACATAGCCAAGAACATCGTGGCGGCTGGGCTGGCCGACAGGTGCGAGCTACAGGTGTCCTACGCTATCGGCGACGCCGAGCCGTTCTCGGCGTCGGTCACCTGCTTCGGCACGGAGAAGATCCCCGAGGAGCGTATCGAGAAGCTGATCCTGGACAACTTCGACCTCAGCCCGGCGGGGATCATCGAGTATCTGGACCTCCTGCGCCCCATCTACAAGTCCACCGCCGCCTATGGTCACTTCGGCTGGGAGCTCCCGGAACGCACCTGGGAACGCACCGACATGGCAGACAAGCTGCGCGCCGCCGGCAGTTGGTGAGCTGCTGGCACCGCCCCCGGCGCAGGCTGCGCGCCTGCCCGTCCTTCGCCACAGCAGAGCAGATGCCGTCCACAGCCGTCAACGAGGCAGTTCCAGCCCGAGCACCGTCTCCCGGCCCCGGCGCCCGGGGCGCCGAGGCGGCGCTGGCACGGGTGGTGGTTGACAGTCCCGGCCGCGCCATTGACCGGGCCTTCACCTACCGTGTGCCGGAGGCGATGCGCTCCGGCCTAGACATCGGCTCGTACGTGCTGGTGCCCTTCGGCAGGCGCGTGCTGCCGGGCTACGTGGTGGGCTTCACGCAGACGGAGCCTCCCCAGCGCCTCCGGGAGATCCGGGCTGTCCTGAGTCAGCAACCCCTGTTCGGCCAGGCGCAACTCGCCCTGTGTACCTGGGTGGCCGGCTACTACCAGTGCAGCCTGGCAGAGGCCCTCAGGTGTGTCGTGCCTCGCGGGATAGCGCGCCGCGTGCGCCGCCGGGCCGTGCTGGCGGACGGGAACGCGGCGCGTGAAGCCCTGCCCCAGCTCCGGGTGCGTGCCCCCGTGCAGGCGAAGGTGGTCGAGGCGCTCCTGGAGGCAGGCGGAACGCTGGAGTACAGGGCGCTGTGCAATGCCCTGCGCGGCAAGAGGCCCTCAGACGCGCTCAAGCGGCTGGAGGGCAAGGGCCTGCTCAATCAGCAGAGAGCCCTGGCGCCGCCGCAGGCCCGCGGCCGGCGCCGGACCATGGCCAAGCTGGCCGTGGCTCCATCGCAGGCACGGGAGGAGATGGCGAAGCTCCGGGCCCGTGCGCCCCGACAGGCTGAGGCGTTGGCCAACCTCCTGGCAGCGGGTACGGAGGTCCCGGCGTCGAAGCTGAGCAGTGCAGGGCGCGCTCCGGCGACTGCCCTGGCGGCCAAGGGCCTGGTGGAGCTGACCGACGTTCCCACCCGGCGGGCGCCGGCCATGGACGGAGTCGGCTCTGCCAGCCAGGTGGCCCCGCTTCTGAACGCAGAACAGCAGGTGGCGCTGCGCGAGGTGGTGGCTGGGCTGGAGGCGCCGCCGCGTACGGTGCTAGTACACGGGGTCACCGGCAGCGGCAAGACGGAGGTGTATCTGGGGGCCATCCAGGAGGCCCTGGCCCGTGGGAAGCAGGCGATCGTGCTGGTGCCGGAGATCTCACTGACGCCCCAGGCCATCGCCCGCTTCAGCGCCCGCTTCGAGGGGCGGCTGGCGCTTCTGCACAGCCGCCTGAGCCAGGGCGAGCGCTACGACGAATGGCGGCGGGTGGCGGCGGGAGAGGCGGACGTGGTCATCGGCGCCCGCTCGGCGGTATTCTCTCCGCTCACCCGTCTGGGCCTGATCATCCTCGACGAGGAGCACGAGCCGGCCTACAAGCAGGAGTCGGCGCCGCGGTACCACGCGCGCGAGGTGGCACTCAGGAGGGCGCAGATGGAGTCCGCGGTGGTGGTCATGGGCAGTGCCACGCCCTCGCTGGAGAGCTACCACGCCGCCGAGCAGGGCTCCTACCGTTACGTCAGGCTATCCCGGCGCATTGACGAGCGGCCCCTGCCGGCCGTGCGCATCGTGGATATGCGGGGCCGCCGCGAGGACGGCCAGCCACCCGTGCTGAGCGAGGAGCTGCGGGAGGCCATCGCCGCGCGGCTGACGGCGCGAGAGCAGGTCATGCTGTTTCTGAATCGGCGGGGCTTCTCCACCTTCGTCATGTGCCGCGAGTGTGGCTTCGCCATGCGCTGCCCAGACTGCGAGGTCTCGCTTACCTATCACGCCCGCAGCAAGCGCCTGCGCTGCCACCACTGCGGCCTGCGCGAGCAGCCGCCCGACGTGTGCCCGCAGTGCCAGGGCAGCAAGATCGGCTATCTGGGCCTGGGCACCGAGCGCGTTGAGGAAGAAGTGAGGTCGGCCTTCGAGGAGGCCCGGCCGTTACGCCTGGACCGGGACGCCACCAGGCGCAAGGGCGCCTATCAGGCCATCCTACAGCAGTTCGCCTCGGGGGAGGCCGACGTGCTCATCGGCACGCAGATGATCGCCAAGGGACACGACTTCCCCGAGGTCACCTTGGTGGGAGTGATCAACGCCGATACGGGGCTGAACTTCCCGGACTTCCGCGCCGGCGAGCGTACCTTCCAATTGCTGACTCAGGTCGGTGGCCGGGCCGGCCGC
The DNA here is from genome assembly GCA_046760465.1 of Armatimonadota bacterium. Classification (GTDB taxonomy): domain Bacteria; phylum Armatimonadota; class Zipacnadia; order JAUWAU01; family JBHIEF01; genus JBHIEF01. The sequence continues at coordinate 3,850 of JBHIEF010000235.1, forward strand.
GGGAAGCGTCCGGGCGAGGTGCTGGTGCAGACGTATAATCCGGAGCACTACGCCGTGGTGGCGGCCAGTGGGCACGATTACGAGGTTTTCTGCGAACTGGAGCATAATCATAGACGAGAGCTGGGCTATCCGCCCTTCAGTCGGCTGATCGCCTACCTCATCAGCGATCGCCGGGAGAGCCGGGCGGTGGCCACCGCTGAGGCCCTGGTCGAGGCCCTCGTCGAGCACGCGCCGGACGTGGCGGCGGGCAGTGAGGGCGCGGTAGAGGTCCTGGGCCCGGCGCCGGCCCCGCTGGCCAGGATCAAGGGCATCTATCGCTACCACGTGCTGGCGAGGAGTGCCGACGTGGAAGCCCTGCACCGCGCCTCGCGCGAGGCGGTGGCCAGCCTGCCCTCCGGCGAGGTTGAGCGGATAGCCGTGGACGTGGACCCGGTAGATATGATGTAGCGCATTGTGGACGGCGAGGAGCGAAGCGACGTGCCTGCGTTGGAGGTCGTCACCTACGGAGACCCAGCGCTGCGCAGGAAGGCAAGAGCGCTGCGCCGCGCCAGCCCGGACCTGCCCAAGCTGCTGGATGACATGGTTGACACCGTCCAGGAGGCTCCCGGAGTGGGCCTGGCAGCGCCGCAGGTCGGGCGCTCCGTCAGGGCCATTGTGGTAGTCTACGAGGAGGACGAGCTGCGTCTGGTGAACCCCAGGATCACTCGGCGGCGCGGCTCAGTTGAGGGCATAGAAGGCTGCCTGAGCCTGCCGGCGCTTCAGGGCATAGTCACCAGGCCGGAGGCGGTCACGGTCAAGGCACTGACGGAGCGGATGCGGCCCCAGGTCATCGAGGCCGAGGGGTTCCTGGCGCGCATCGTCTGCCATGAGATAGACCATCTGGATGGACGGCTCTTCGTGGACCGCGCCGATCCGGACTCGCTGCACTGGGTCGTGCCGGACGAGGAGGCGGAGGAAGGCTACCGGCGCGAGCCGACCGGCCTCGAGGAGGCCCTGTCTGCTCTCGAGGAGATGCGCGCAGAAGGGCGGCGATTGCCGCGAGCGGTGTCAGAGGCAAGGGTAGCGATCTGACGGCCGTGTTCATGGGCACGCCCGCTACGGCGGCCAAGCATCTGGCCGTGGCCGCCGAGTCCGCTTTTCGTGTGGTGGGCGTGGTTACTCAGCCGGACCGACCGAAAGGCCGTGGGCGCAAGCTCACCCCGCCACCCGTGAAGCTCAAGGCGCAGGAGCTGGGCCTCCCCGTCTTTCAGCCCGAGCGGGCCTCATCGCGCGAGTTCGTGGAGCGTCTGGAGCAGTTGGCGCCGGCTCTCTACATCGTGGTGGCCTATGGCGAGATCCTGAAACCGGAAGTGCTGGCCATCCCACCATTGGGCGCCATCAACGTGCATTTCTCGCTGCTGCCGGAGCTGCGGGGCGCCGCCCCCGTCTTCTGGGCCATCCGCCGCGGCTACCGGGAGACCGGCGTCACCACCATGTACCTGGCCGAGGAGATGGACGCCGGTGACGTCATCCTGGCGCAGGAGGAGCCAGTTCTCCCGGAGGACACGACGGGCACGCTGGAGGCGCGTCTGGCCGAGCGGGGGTGTGAGCTCCTGGCCGAGACGCTGCGTCTGATTGCGGCAGGGGAGGCTCCGCGCGAGCCCCAGGATCACGAGCGGGCCACGTACGCCCCCTTGGTGAAGAAGTCCGACGGCCACATTGACTGGAGCGCGGCGGCTGACGAGATCGAGCGCCTGGTGCGTGCCTGCCAGCCCTGGCCCGGGGCGGCCACCACGTGCGGCGGCCGGCCGCTCAAGGTCGTTAAGGCTTGCGCGGCCACGAATTTCTCGGGGCGGGGAGGACAACCGGGCGAGCTCGTGGAACTGACCAAGGACGCAGGACTGGTCGTAGCCGCGGGCACCGGGGCGTTGCGCGTGGTGGAGGTACAGCCCGCAGGCGGCCGTGTCATGCGTGCAGATGCCTTTGCGCGGGGCGCTCGGCTCAGCGCGGGGGATTGTCTTGGCGCCTGAGCGCCGGGCGCGTTGAAGGGTGTCTGTTCGGCCGTGCGCCGTGGGAGGGTGCGATGGACCCGGACGTGCGGGCGAGACTCGACCGCGCCAACGAGGAGCGCATCGCCGGCAACTACGAGGAGGCGGCGAAGCTCTACAACGAGGTGCTCCCCCTGTTGGCCGAGGGCGAGGAGGAGGCGGAAGCGCGTCACGGGCTGGGGTCGGTGCTGCTGTTCACGGGCATGTTCGACGAGGGGCTGGAGGAGCTCAAGCGCGCCCACGAGCAAAGCCCCAACGACCCCAAGATATACCTGGACTTGGCCAAGACGCACCTGATGCTGGGCATGTACGACATAGCTCAGCCGCAGTTGGCCGAGATCGCGGAGCTCTTCCCCAACACACCGGAAGCGGACGAGGCGAAGAAGCAGCTCTCCTACTTCTAG
>JBHIEF010000236.1:0-6253 GCA_046760465.1 Armatimonadota bacterium
CCGGGACACCGCGTGGGGCGGACATTCCTGTCCGCCGACCGTACGCCACCGTACCCCCCCGCCATCCACACCCCCACGATTGCATGTGTTCCGGCAGCTTGCTGCCGGAACAACGAGCAGCCTACCGGTTTCGGCAGCGAGCTGCCGAAACACTCAAGTGTAACTCAGGGACATCGCGTGGGGCGGACATTCCTGTCCGCCGACCGTTAGTCTCAGTACCTCCTCGCCATCCCCAAGGCGGCGGCTGCGACCAGCCCCCTCACGGCCCCCAGTTGAGCTGAACTTCCGCCTCCTCGGCCCTACCCAGGGCGAACAGCGCCACGCCGTAGGCATAGTGCGTGTACTGCGCCAACTGCTGGTCGTGGGTGTGCATCTGGACCGCCTCCGCCAGCACCCTCCGGGCATCCTCGTAGCGCCTGAGCTTCAGGTACGCCACCCCCAGCCCGCAGACGAAGCGCAGCGCGCCCTCGTTGAGCTCGCCGGCGCGCTCCAGGGCCTCGGCGGCGCCCTCCCAGTCGTCCATGAAGGCCAGCATTCTGGCCAGATTCGCATAGTGGTCGGCGTCCCACTTGCCCAGATCCTCGGGGTCCGCCGCCTCCAGCCACCGACCCAGCGTGTACGCCAGGCTGGGGAGGTCGTCCCGCGGATCCGCCTCGTTGAGCAGCGCCGCGTACGGTGCAAAGCCGGGGCCAGTAACGTCCGCGCCCGTGATGCCCATCTGGGCCAACAGGCAGGCCGCGGCGGCTACCTCGTCCCACTCGCCGCGCCGGATGGCCTCCTCAGCAAGAGCCGCGCAGGCCTCCCTCTGGTCCGTCAGCAGGTACATCAGCGCCAGGTCGCCGAGAACGCGGCCGCGCTTCTCCGCGGGCAGCGCCATGGCGGCGGCGAGGTTGTCGGCGGCCTGCCTCGCCAGTTGGCGGATCGGGGCGGTGAGCGGCCCGCCCTTGGCGCCGGGGCCCAAGGGCGCCACCTCGGTCAGAACCATGCCGCCCTGCGCGAAGCCGGAGAGGGCCCGGAAGCGGAGGCTGTCCGGGCGCCTATCGGCCAGCCGCGCGCAGATGGTCATCATGTCGGGGGCGGTGAGGGCCATGCAGGCGGGCCGCAGCATGGAGGCCGGTCCCAGGCCCCACTCGTCGCCTTCGTTCAGCCACTCCACGGCACCCGTCGCCACCTCCGCCAGCATGAGCAGGGCTCGGACTTCCGCCAGGGCGCAGAACAACTCCTCCGTGGTGTCGTACCACAGGCGCCGGCGCAGTTGCGGCAGCACGCTCTCGGCCCACTGCGCTCCCCTCTCCTCCGCCTCCTGTGCCGCCAGTATGTCGCGCTCCTCCACCAGCCCCCGCAGGGCCGCCGCCACCTGCTCCTCCGTCCCGGGCAGATGCTCCTGTGCCCATGCCTGGAACTGCTCCGGCTGCTCCACTGGGTTCGGCGGGGGCAGCGCCGCCTCCAGTTCCTGGGTCGCGGCCGCTCCTCGGCCGCGGACGCGCTCCAGGAATCGCCCGAACCACGCACCCATGGGTTTGGCCTGCGAGGCGAAGGCCTCAGCCATAAGCCCGTACGCGCGGGGCCGCTCGGCACCGAGTTCCAGGGATCTGCCCAGGCACGTTTCGGCCTCGGCGAACCGCCACTGCTCGCTCAGCATCTCCCCCAGGCCCAGGAGCGCGTCGGCGTCGTCGGGCTGCTGCTGCAGGCGCTGCCGGTACAGCGCCAGGGCCCTCCGCTGAGCCGCCTCCTTCTCGTCGTGTCGACTGAGGTAGCAGAGCAGACGTGACACCTGCGCCCACTCGTCCGCGCTCGCCGTTCCTGCTTCGGTGCGCTGCTGGAGAGCGGTGAGTTGCCCCAGGGCCTGCTCGTCGTTGTCAATGCCGGGGAGGGGATCGTAGGGCAGCGTGATGCTCAGCGCCAGGTTCACAGCGCCCATCGCCGGGAGTCGCAGCTCCGCGACCATCGCCTCCAGATCGCGGCCCGTACGGTCCTGCGTGAACGCGGAGGGACTGCTGAGGCAGAGGAAGGCCGCCACTGGGACTACAGTCCACGCCCTGGATCTCATCGGATCAACCCCTCACAGCCACCGGCACCACGTACTGCCCAAAGCCGAATCCCCGCGGCCACCGAGGCCCTGGCGCTGCCTATAGATTCCGCACTCAGACGAGATGTCCTGCGTGCGCCGACCGTTAGTCTCAGTACCTCCGCGCCATCCACACCCCCACGATGGTGATGGCCGCGCCGACCACGTGCACCCAGCCGATCACCTCGTCCCGCAGCAGCAGGGCCGCGCCCAGCAGCGCGGTGACCGGGATGCCCGCCATGTAGATGGCCGTGCGGGCGCCCCCTATGTCCCCCACCCCGCGGTAGTAGATCCAAAACCCAATCACCCCGGCGAAGACGATGCTGTACGACAGCCCCAGCCAGGCCATGGGCGTGACCGCCCCAAAGTCCAGTGTCGCCACCGGCCCCGCCGTCGCCGGCAGCAGGAACAACGCCCCCAGGGCGACGTGGTAGGCCGCGTACTTGAGGGGCGAGTAATGCCGCAGCAGCGGCCGGGCCCCCGCCGTGGCCGCTCCCACCAGCATGGCGGCGCAGACGATGAGAACATCGCCCAGGGTGGCCGGCGCGCGCAGGAGCTGCTGTAGGGAGCCGCCGGTGATGACCACGGCCGACCCACTCAGGGCCAGGAACACGCCGACCCAGGCCAGGGCCGAGAGCCGCGTGTCGCGGAACAGCGGCGCAAACAACGCCGCGAACACGGGGCTGGTGGTCATGAGGATGGCGGCCTTGGGGGCCAGGGTGAGGTGCAGACCATGGGTCCAGGCGATCTGGTTGACGCTCAGCACGACCCCCAGCAGGACTACGGCCCACAGGTGGCGCCGGTGGAGGCGCAGATCGCCCTCCAGGCCCCGCGCTATGGCCAGCATGGCCAGGCCGAAGAGCGGCCAGCGCAGGCCCAGCAGCGCCAGCGGGGGCAGCCCGCCGCGCAGCGCCAGCTTCACCGCCACGAAGTTGAGGCCCCACAGGGCCATGCACACACACAGCAGCAGATCGGTGCGGCCGAAGCCGACTGGGCCGGCAGGCTCGCGCGTCACATGAGGTGGTAGGTGATTCATATAGCCATGCCGCCGGGGGCACGACGCGCCTATCTTCCAGCATGGCCCAGCACACACCTGCCGACAACGCCGCTCGGCCGGGGGAGGGCCGCGCCCGGCGATAGCGAATACTGCCGCGTCGCGCCGGCAGAAGACCCATGTCCAGCCCCAAGCGCAAGCGCAGGCAGAAGCACTTCCACGAGCCCCTCTGCGTGGGGGACGCCAACTGCTGCAAGAAGCTCATCCTCATTCTGCAACTGGAGGACATTGAGCGCATTTGCACGGCCACCGGCATGCACCCACGGCAGTTCGTGCGACTGTACCGCCCCGGCGAGGTCGAGGAAGAGGAGGGCGACGAGGAGGCCTACATCCAGACGCGCTCGGGCCGGCTGGTGATGGGCACGCGGCGGCCCAAGGACCGGTGCTACTTCCTCAACGGGCGCAAGTGCCGCGTCTACCCCCTCAAGCCCCTGAACTGCACCATCTACCCAGTTGACTACCAGTACCCGCCCAGCGGCACGCGCGTGGTCTGTCGCAACGAGAAGTGGTGCGGGGCCAAGCGCGGGCCCAGGGTTTCGGTGAAGCCCTACCTGCGACTGGGCGACGAGTACGACCGCCGGCAGGAGCGGCTGGAGCGGTTCGTCAAGGCCTGGAACAGAAAGACCAAGGGCAGGGCCACCGGCCGGGAGTTCATGGAGCACGTGGCCAGGTACGTGCGCTCCCGGCAGCGCCGTCGGCGTGCCCGCACCGCGGCCCGGCGCAAGCGCACCCCCCGCTGACGTCGAAGGGAACCGCCCTCCATGACCATCGGCAACGCCACCTACAGCGTGCGTGACTACCTCCGAGACGGTCGCCTCAAGCTCACCGACTTCGCCCAATTCAACGCCGACCTCGGAGTCACGGCCCTGGAGTACAATGACATGTTCTTCGAGACCTGGGACGGCAGCTACCTGGCCGAGGTGAGGGCCTCCGCGGAGAAGGCCGGCTGCCGCATCGTGTGCCTGACCTGCGGCGGCAGCTTCTGCTCCGACGACGAGGCTGAGCGGCGCCAGAGCGTGCACACCATCGCCCGGCGCTTGCAGGACGCCAAGGCCCTGGGCGCCGGGGTCATACGCGCCAACGTGGGCCGGACCGGCGACGAGCAGCGGGATGGCACCGTCGGCGTGCAGCGCGCCATCAAGGCCCTCGACAGGCTCGTGCCCCTGTGCCGGGAGCACAACGTCAGGATCACCATCGAGAACCACGGCGGCGCCAGCAAGCGGGCCGACTGGATTCTGAAGATGATCCTCAGCACGGACCCGCAGTGGATCGGCACCTGCCCCGACCTGGGCAACTTCCCGGCCGAGAGCCGCTACCTCGAGCTGGCCAAGGTCCTCCCCTATGCCTACCACGTCCACATGAAGTCCCACGAGTTCGACGATCGCGGCGAGGAGACGGCGACGGACTTCGGGCGCGTCGTGCGCATGCTCAAGGACTGCGACAACGCGGCCGTACTGTCCATCGAGTTCGAGGGCTCCGGCGACCAGGTGGAGGGCGTCAAGAAGACGAAGGCACTGATCGAGAGGTATCTGTAGAGCGACGAGCCGCAGCCTGACGCGGACCGCGCAAGGCGGTGACACCATGCAGAGGCTGTCTGTACTGCTGCTGGCGTCGGCGGTGATGATCGCGGCGCTCACGCCCTGCGCGTGCCGGCTGGCCGCGCAGGCCGAGCGCCCCGGCGCCCAGGCCTTAGCCGTCACGCACACTCAGAACACCAACACCGTGCCGCCGTACGAGGTCTTCGAGATCACCTTCCAGCACCAGGGCGACTACGACAACCCCTTCTTCGACGTGACCATCGAGGTCACGTTCACCTCGCCAGGCGGCAAGCGTATCCAGGTGGGCGGCTTCCACTACGGCTCCCTGGAGCCCCCGCAGATTCGCAAGACGCCCACCGGCGACCACCGCCCGCCCCGGGTGGAGTACATCTTCGCCAAGGCCGACACCTGGAAGGCCCGCTTCGCGCCGGCCGAGCTGGGCCGCTGGACCTACTCGTACACCTTCCAGAACGCGCAGGGCCAGAAGGCCACGGGCACCGGCCAGTTCGACTGCGTCGAGGGCCGCGTGCACAACCCGGGCTTCGTCCGCCAGGACCCCGACAACCCCTTCCGCTGGGTCTTCGACGACGGAACGCCGTACTACCCCATCGGCCTACAGGAGGGCTGGGGCGACTGGTCCGGCACCGGCACCTCGCTGGACACCAAGGCCATGGAGGGGCCGTTCCGCACGGACCGCACCGACCTGGTGAGTCTTCCCCCCGGGCCGCTCTACGTGCGCGGGCCCTCCAGCGGGACCCAAAACGCCGACGTCTACGCCCGCCGCCACAGCCGCTGCGGGTTCAACCTGTATCGGTTCTCCCAGAGGAACAACACCTTCGGCCTGTATAGCGACCTGGACCACTACCTGGTGCAGGAAGGGGTCATGACCGACGAGATTCTGCGGCACCTGCGCCGCTACGGCTTCAGGATCTTCTACGGCATATTCGGCTTCGGCAAGGTCCACAACGACGAGCCCGATAACGCGGAGGCCATGGCCAAGGTCAAGCGCTTCGTCAAGTACAGCGTGGACCGCTGGGGCGCCTACGTGGACTTCTGGGAGTTCCTCAACGAGCAGAAGGCCGCCGACGGCTGGTACCAGATTCTGATCCCCTACCTGCGCTCGCTGGACCCCTACCGCCATCCCATCACCACCAGCTGGGAGCGCCCGGACCTCGAGGGCATCGAGGTCAGCGCCCCGCACTGGTACGTGTCGGTGGACAATGGCCTCTCCAGCGACCGCATGACCGCCGACCGCGCCCGGCAGTGGAAGAGGTTCGGCAAGCCCGTCGTCGTCGGCGAGACCGGCAACCACGTCTCGCGCCAGGGCCAGCGCCCGCCCGGCGTGGGGGGCGTGTGGGACGTGGGCTCGGCCCTGCGCATGAGGCTGCGCAATTGGGCCGCCCTGTTCAACGAGATCTCCTTCGTCTTCTGGAACACCAGCTACGCCCGCGACGGGCACTACATGAACATCTGGCTCGGGCCGCAGGAGCGCCAGTACATCCACGCCATGCAGGACTTCGCCTATCGCCTGGGCCGCGGCCTGCGCATGACCGAGGTGACGGTGTCCGACCCCAACTCGGTGCGAGCCTACGG
>JBHIEF010000237.1:0-6237 GCA_046760465.1 Armatimonadota bacterium
CACTCCTCCTGCGCGGCTCTGAGGCATCTCACCGCGAGCGAAGATCCCTTGTAGGAGCTGCGCCTGCCCTGAGCGCAGCCGAAGGGAGCGAAGCCGAAGGGCCTCCTGCCCTACGCCGTGCGCAACTACTCGCTGGGGGGCGCCTCTACCACGAGCGGTGCGGGGGGCTGGTATGCCTGGAGGACTTCGGTGAGGCCCTGCCGGTGATGGACGATCTTGACCGGGCCGATGTCCCTGACGAACCAGGCGGTGGCGATCAGCTCGTCCTGGTCGGTGCGCTTCTCGACCTTGAGCGCCTCGAAGGTGCCGTAGGGCACGGAGACCTGCTCGTGGCCCACGGGCACGAAGGTGAGTCCGTCCGCGGAGCAGCTCTCGCCGGGCGGAAACTCCGTGATCCACACCAGGCCCCAGTCCGCCTCGTGGCTCTCCGGCCGCAGCCGCCGAAAGACCGCGCTGGCGCAGGTGGTCTCGAGCCAATCGGCGCTCACCTGCGGCGCGTAGCTGATGCGCAGCCGGAAGACGCCCTCGATGTCCCCCGGCAGCTCTTCCGCCACTACCACGCTGCGCTTGACCGAGTCGCCCTCCTCGCCGCTGGTCTGATAGGTCCACCTGGCCCCCGTCGCCAGCGGCCAATACGGGTTCGCGGCCAGCGGCAGCACCGCCAGCGGATACAGCAGCTCCTCCTGCCCCGTGTCGGGCGCCTCCGGTAGCTCGGGCGGCTGCTCCGGCTTGCCCTCGCGCACGATCTCCTTCACCATCTCAGACTGCTTGCGCAGGCGCTTGATGCGGTCCTCGGTGAGCGGGTGCGAGCGCAGCAGCTCGAAGCTGTTCTCGTCCCTGCCTATCATCTTCTGGAGCGTCTCCATGGCCTGGATGCTGCCCTCGGGGCGATAACCCGCCTTGGCCGTCCACAATGTCCCGTAGTAGTCGGCCTCGCGCTCGTAGCGCCGCGAGTAGTGCAGGCCCAGCAGCACGCCGATGAGGTCGGCATAGCCCAGGGTGAACACGTGCAGCTTGACCAGCTTCTCGTACTGCCGAGCCGTGTGGCGCTTGGCCGCGTGCGCAGTCTCGTGGCCGATGATGAAGGCCAGCGCGTCGTCCGAGGGGAGCACTTGGGCCAGCCCGCTGAAGATGTAGACGTAGCCGCCCGGCAGGGCGAAGGCGTTGATGCGCTTGTCGTCTATCACGTGGAACTCGTAGGGCAGGTCCTGCCGGTCGCACACGCCCACGATGCGCCTGCCGATGCGCTGGACCTTGGCCGCCAGCGCCCCGTCGGTGTCAATCCGGACGTAGCGCTCCAGCTCGGCGGCGAACTCCCGTCCCAGCTCGATCTCGCGATTGCGCGGCATGTCGAAGGCATCGGCGCGAGCCGCGCTGGGCGCCAAAGCCGTCAGCGCCACAAGCCCCACCAAGATGCCGGGCACTGCTCCAGCCACGCGCATCTACTCGGTCTCCTCCGTGGTCGGGACCATCTCCCTGCTCTGCCCCGACTCAGGATAGTCGCGCAGATGGGCCGCGACGTAGCGGTGCGCGCCGGCCACGTCCCCCTCGGCCAACGCCATCCTGGCCAGGTCCAGCCGGGCGTACGGATGCCTGGTGTTGGCGGCCAGCACCTCCAGCAGCTCCCGGCGCGCGGTGTCTCGATCCCCCTGCTCCAGGTGGGCCTTGGCCAGGTAGTACTTCGCCTCCACGTAGTCCGGGCGCTCGGCCAGCAGCCCCTCCAGCCGGGGGATCGCCGCCCCCGGCAGGCCCACCTCCACCAGCGCCCGGGCCACATTGTAGCGAGGCAGAAACGCCTCCGGATGCTGCTCCAGGGCGCGCAGGCTGTCTAAGATGACGTAGTCCCAATCGGCCTCCTCGTGCCGGAAGCCCCAGGCCATGCGCTTCGTCTTGGTGTGCACGAAGATGGGGTTGAACACGTAGCCGCTCTTGGCCGCGCCCTTCTCCTCGGCCAGCCGGAGGGCCGCCTGGAGCTCCGCATCCGCCTGCTCCGCTTGACCTCGCCACAGGTGCATCAGGCCCTGCCAATGACGGGCCTGGAAGTCACTGGGGCGCAGGCCGGCCAGCCGGTCGTAGACGCTGGCGGCCTCCTCGTACCGGCCCAGGTGCCGGTAGGCGTCGCCCAGCGCCAGCAGCGCGTCGCCATTGGTGGGATCCAGCGACACCGCCACCTGAGCCTGCGCCGCGGCCTCCTCGTGCCGGCCCAGTGGCTCGCTCAGAGCCTGCGCCATCTCCACCCGCTTCCAGGCGTCACCCCGGTCCATCTCCGCCGCTCGTGAGAACTCCGCCAACGCCTCCCCGGGGCGCTCCAGGTCCAGCAGCGCGTGCGCCAGGGCCAGGCGCCCGTCCACGCTGTCGGGCTGCCCGCGCAACAGCGCCTGCGCCCGCTCCAGCGCGACCCACTTGCGCAGATCCGGCGGAATGTCAATCGCCCGCCGCAGCCGCTCGTCGGCCTGGTCGAGATGCCCCAGGGCCAGATGGCAGCGTGCCAGGGCCACGTTGAACCTGCTGGACATCTTGCTCTCGGCCGCCGCCTGGAGCCGCGCCGGGTCCTTGTCTAGCGGCTCCAGCGTCTCCAGGGCCTCCTCTGGCTGACCGGCCGCGATCAGCGCCTCGGCCAGCTTGGGCCGACCCTCCTCCACATCCTCCTTGAGCTCCAACATGCGACGGTAGCTGGCCGCCGCCGCATCGGGGTGGTTCAGAGCCAGTTGCAGGTCCCCGCAAAGCTCGAAGGCGTACCTGTAGTCCCCGGCCGCCTGCGTCGCCGCCTCGGCCTTCGCCAGCGCCTCGTGCAGTTGCCCCTGCTCCTGAAGCTGGAACGCCTCCTGGCACAGCTCAGCCGCCCGCCGGCGCTCCGGCGAGTTGACCGCCTGCACCAGCACCTTGGGCGCTCCCGCCGGCACCCATGCCTCCTCCACCACCCCCAGCCGCCGGTAGATGACCGGCCGCACCACCTGCGCCTCCCGCTCGGGGCGACTGGCCACCGGCAGCTCGTGCACGTACTCGATCAGCCTCGAGGCCTGCGGCCCTTTCGGCCGCTTCAGCTTGGAGGCGCCGCGGGCGAAGATCTTGTGCTGCGCCACCGCGTGCACCTGGTAGTAGGCGCCCTTCTCCCGGGGCAGGCGCATGACCGCCTTGATGGTCACCTTCTCCCCGGGCTCGCAGATGGTGGGCACGACGCTGAACTCCTGGAGCGCCTCCCACGCGGTGTTGTCGGGCGAGAATGAGGGCAGGTCCGACGCTCGCTTCGCCAGCAGGATGTCGTGGAGAAACAGGATGAAGTTGGGCAGCGAGGCGTGCGCCGCCCGCACTGGGGCCAGCAGGGGCTTGTAGCCCTCCCTCTCCACGCGCAGGTTGGCCTGGGTGATGTAGAGCAGGCGCTCCTCGCGCTTCTCGATGGGTGCCGCCCCCAACAGCACCAGCAGGTCGAACTTGGTGGCCTCCTTGATCCGCCCCATGGGCGCGCGGACCTCGTAGCGCCCCTGCTCGTCCGTCTGGCCCACGGTCTGGCCCTCGGCGGCGAACTCGCCGTCCACCTCCACGGTCACGGCCGCGCCCTCAACGGGCTCCTGTGTCTCGGCATCCACCACGAAGCCGACCAGCCGCCCCCAGTTGGGCCGCTTGAGGTACTCGTGCGCCTTGTTGGTCCGCCCAGCAGCCGACTCGGCGCCGGCGCACAGGGCCACCAGTGCCAGCCCTACCAGGATGTGAACGTGCCTGCGCAAACCGCTGCTCTCCTGATACGGTTAGCGTGCCTACTGGCTGTATGGTTCCCCCCTCCGCCGCCTCTCAGCATACGCCATCCCACACGACCCGCGCAAGTGGTTCTCGCCTCCCGGCGCCCGCAGTTCCTGCCCACGGCCCGCCGGCAGGCCCGATAGACCAGGCAGCCGCTTATGGCGTATACTGGACCGCAGTGGCATGAACAACGTCGTGTCGAATCCTCCAAACGCGGCCCGACGACCTCGGACCAGACGGCTCCTCGAGGCGGCCGTCGTCCTCCTCCTCATAGTGGGCCTGGGCATATGGGCCCACCGGCGCTCGGCGGCGCTGGTGGACGAGCAGATCGCCCTGCTGGCCAGCGACGACATCAAGCACGCCGACGCGGCGCAGGGGGAGCTGGCGCGCATGGGCCGCCGCGCCGTTAAGCCCCTCATCAAGGCCCTGCGGGAGGCGCCGCCCGGACCGACCCAGGACCGCATCGCACGGACGCTGGGCCGCATTGGCGATCTCCGGGCCGCCGACGCGCTGACCGAGGCGGCCGAGCGGGGCTCCGTCCAGGCTGCATGGTCTCTGCGAGGCTTGGGGGTGCCGGGCGCTTACAGGGTCTTCGCTACCGCCCACTGTGTCCGCGGCGAGCAGCTCCTGGCCAAGGCGCAGAGGGCCGTGCCCGTTGCGGACAGCCTCAGCGCCGCCCTCGAGGCGACCGCGAACGGGTCCGATTGGGGCTTCGCGCCCCTGAGCGTCGCGACCACTCTCCGACAGGCCCAGGACCTGTTCGCGCTGGCGATGCAGACGCATCCGACCGAGCGGGCAGTGCGGGGGCTGTTGCGAATCTACGAATCATACCCCCGGGTGGACCGCCAGCGGCCGACGGACGCACTCCACGATCGCGCGTTGGCCGCCATAGTAGCCGACTGGCACGCGGCCACGGCTCGCGAGGCCGCCGTGTGCCGCGCACTGGCCGGTTCGGACAGCGGGGCGATTGTCAGCCCTCGCACGCTGACGCTGCACATCGCTGGCCAGCAACCCCTACCGGTCGCCGTCTGGCTCCAGCTGGAGCCCGGCGCGGATGACGCGACCGAGGGGCGCGGCCGTGTGGTGGCCTGTGCGTATGAAGACCACGCGACCGGGGGTCCTGCGTCCCTTGGACTCCGGCAGACCGTGGGCTCATGGCACGAGCAGTGGATTCGCTCGGTCGGCTTGTGGGTCGGCGCCAAGGACCTGGACGGTGACGGCGCACAGGAGCTGCTGGTCTGTCGAGAGGAGGACAGCACAGGCCGCCTGATTCCGGCCGGTCCGCCCGAATGGCGGGACACATTCCGCTTGACCGTATTCGGGGCCGAGGGCAGGCGCCTCCGAGCGTGGTTCGCCGGTTCCAGCATCCTGCCCCCGGTCGCTGCCGACCTGGACGGCGACGGCACGAAGGAGATCACCCTGTTCGAGCACCGGTACTATGGCGACCCGTCCGCGGAGGACGTGGCGCTCTGGCCCACTGTGTATGCGATCAGCGATGGGCAGTATGCTACCAGTGACGGGGCCTACCCCGATCTCTTCCGCGAGATTCTCCCCCGGTGGCAGCGCGCCGTCGAGGCGAATCCCAGTAGCTTCCGAGCTCACGAGCGCCTCGGGACCATCTACGCCGCCATCGGCCGCAAGCAGGAGGCAGTGCGTGCCCAAGCCGAGCTAGATGAAGAGGAGGCCACAGCCACCCCGTGACAACACGCATCGCGTTCCTGGCAATCGTAATGGCGCTGCTCGCCGCCCACGCCCACGCCGCGCCCGAGGACGAGTTCATCCGCGTGGCCGACGACGACTGGAGCTTCGTCACGCGCGAGTCGCGGACCCGCTTCATCCCCTTCGGCACCAACTTCGTCTTCAACGACAAGAAGTATCTCGACCTCTTCGGCCCCGAGGTCTACGACCGCGAGCTCTACGAGCGGGCCCTCGCGGCCCTCGAAGGCCTCGGCTTCAACGTGGTCAAGGTCTTCCTGCCCATCGGCCGCGTGCTGCCCGATCCGCAGGTCCCCGGCGAGGTGCGCATCGCCCCCGGCTACCTGGACAACCTCGACGACTTCCTGGACCTGGCCCGCAGGCACCGCATCCGCGTGGTGGTCACGGTCGCCAGTTGGCACGGCAACACCATCAAGTGGTGGCACCAGGGCGGCCAGTACTTCGGCCGCCGGCCCTGGCGGACCGATGAGGGCATAGACTCCCGGGACGTGCTGTTCCGCTTCTGGACCCAGCTCTGCACGCGCTTCCGCGACGACCCCACCATCTTCAGCTACACGCCCGCGGTCGAGTGGTCCTTCCCCGCCGGCAACCTGACCTGGATCCACCCCGAGAAGCAGCAGGGCCGCCTGGACACAGAGCAGGGGCTGTTCTACTGGCGGGCCTACCTGCGCGCCAGGTACGCCGGCGACATCGCCGCGCTGAACCAGAGCTACGGCACCGAGTACGCCGACTTCGGGGACGTGTCCATCGTGGACTACGACTACGATTTCCAGGCCAAGCGCT
>JBHIEF010000238.1:0-6149 GCA_046760465.1 Armatimonadota bacterium
TCGTCCAGGTAGCCCCGGACGTAGGCCTTGACCGATCCAGCCGCCTTCTCGAAGTCCGGCGCGTACCACTTGAAGATGCTGGAGAGGTGGAGTTTCCCCCCGGCGACGTCCACTCGGTTCTTGCCCGGGTTGTTGACGAAGCGCCGGGTTGCGGTCTCCAGGCGCTGCTCCAGGTCTTGGCCGGTGAAGGCATGCGCTTCCAGACGGGGGCAGCCCATGGCGGCACACACCAACACGAAGTGGATGCGCGGCTCCTCGAAGCGTGGGCGAATCACCTCGTTCTCGATGGCGTCAATGAGGTACTCCCGGCCACCCAGAGTGAACTCCCGCGAGTGCCAGAAGTCCTTGCCGCCCTTGTTGACGTCCTTCACGCTCGCCAGCGGGTACTCGTCCAGCACGTACTGTAGCGTCGTGGCGTTGTAGGCGTTGATCCAGTAAGCCAGCTTCTCGTCGCGGCTCCTGAGGCTCTCGGGATCGGTGCCAGCCAGTAACTCCAGGTACGCGTCCAGGTCGCCCCGATTCTCCCTCAAACCCCGATAGTCCACCATCCCGTCCTCGTTCACGTACTGCTCCAGGACCTTGGTGAGCAGGCTGTGGTCCACGGTGCCTCCGGGAGCCGCCTGCGTCTGGACCGGCTCCTGCCGCTGACAGCCGCCGATTAGCAAGGCGGCGCCGAGGCCAGAAACCGCCAGTGTGCGATGCCAGATTGCCATTGTCAAAGTCACTCCCCTGCCACCCCCGTATGCTTCCCCATCGGCTCGCAGAGCAGTGTGGGCGGCCCCGCAGTCGGCGCTGAGGCGGCACCGCCATCGGCCGTGCGAGTAATACCGACTACGTCCGGATACGTGGTGAAGCGCGCCTGTGGCTATGCTTCGCGCCGCCACTGCCGTCACAGTGGGCGGCTCAGGCCTCCGTCTGTGCGGCGCCTTCTCCCGCTTGGTCCTCCATGTACGCCATCTCGGGGACTATCGAGAGGAAGGCATCCACCACGGTGGGGCACCAGGTGGTCTCGCGGTTGCGGCGGAGAACCTCGACGGCCTCACGCGGGCTCATGGCGGGCCGGTAGGCGCGGTCGGAGGTCATGGCGTCGTAGGCATCCGCCACGGCGATGATGCGCGCCGGCAGAGGGATGTCCTCCCCCTTCAGTCCCTCGGGGTAGCCGGTGCCGTCCCAGCGCTCGTGATGAAGGTACACGTACGGCACCAGCCTGGCCAGGTAGCGGTTGGATAGGATGATGTCGCGCGAGACGGCGGGGTGCCGCCTGACCTCGGCCATCTCCTCGTCGGCCAGCGGACCCTTCTTGTTGAGGATGCGGGAGTCTATCGCCGACTTGCCCAGGTCGTGAAGCAGTGCCGCGTACTCCAGCAGGCGCAGGCTGCGCGAGTCCATGCCCAGGGCGCGTCCGATCTCGATAGCGTAGTCTCTCACCCGCGTGCTGTGGTTGCGCAGGTAGGGGTCCTTGCTCTCCATCAGCCGTACCAGCGCTGCCACCAGGTCCACTGCGCCGGCCAGCGCCCGCACGTAGCGACAGCGCTGCTCGGCCCGCTCCAGAGAGGCCACCACCCGCGCAATCCTGAAGGGCTTGACGATGTAGTCGAAGGCCCCGGAGTGCAGCAGGTCCACCGCCTGCTCCACCGTCGCATAGCCGGTCATGATGATGACGGTGACGTCCTCGCCATACATGCGGCCGATCTCCTGGAGCACCTCCTCGCCGCGGATGCGGGGCATGTGGATGTCCAGCAGCACGATGTCGTAGGGGCTCTCGCGCAGCATGGTCAGTGCCTGGGCTCCGTCTCGGGCCTCGTGGGCGTGCGAGAATCCGTGGCTCTTCAGGATGTCCTGCATGAGGCCCAAGATGGCCGGCTCGTCATCCACCAACAGCAGGGCCAGCTCGTCCCGCTCCGTCGCCCGCAGCTCCACGGGGCCGGCGGGGCGCGGCGGGGCGCTGCTGACGCTCGGCGGGGCGGCTCCTTCACTTGTCGCTGCCATGGCCATCCTCTCCCACCGGTCGTTCGGGCAAGGTAATGGTGAAGGTGGAGCCGCGCCCCAGTACGCTCTCGACTTCCAGCGTGCCGCCCAGAGCCCCCACAATAGCCTGCGCGATGGCCAGGCCGAGGCCCGCGCCCTCGGCATCGCGCACCTGGGATCCCTCCACGCGGAAGAACACCTCGAACAGCCGGCTCTGCGCCTCGGCGGGCACCCCCACGCCCGTATCGGTGACCACGATGCGGGCGCCGCCGTCGTTGGGCTGGGTGGCGACCCGTATGCTGCCCCCGCGCGGCGTGTGGCGCAGGGCGTTGGTGAGGAGCTCCTCGACCACCTGCATCAGCCGGGCCGGGTCCGATTGCATGACCAGGCTGTCGGGCTCAGAGGTTAGTTCCACGCTTACGCCGGCGTCCTCGGCCTGCGGCGCCGCCGTGGCCACTGCCTCACGCACCAGGAGGGCAACGTCCACTGGCTGGCACTCTACCTCCAGAGCCCCCGCCTCCACCCGCGCCAGGTCGAGCACCGCCCCCACCACCTTCTCCAGTCGCCGGCAGCTCCGCTGTACCGCCTCCAGATAGCCGCGCTGCGTCTCGCTGAGCTCCGCCCCCGTGCTGCTCAGCAGCAGCTCCACGTACCCGCGCACGGAAGTGAGCGGCGTCCGCAGTTGGTGAGCTGCCGCCGTGATGAACGTGGACCGGATCTGCTCTAGGTCCTTCTCCTCCCCCACCTCGCGGAAGGCCGCCGCAGCGCCGGCGATCTCTCCTGCCTCGTCGCGGAATATGCCGGTGCTCACGTACACGCGGGAGCGCTTGCCGGCCTTCCTTCGAACCACGCACTCGGCGTCGCGCACCGTCTCGCCGCTGGTCAAGGCCCGGCGCAGGGGGCACTCCTCCTCCGGCACGCCCACCAGCTCATGCCACGCCCTGCCCAGCGCCTGCCCCGGCGGCAGCACCAGCATTGCCTGAGCCGCAGCGTTGATGAAGTCCACCTTGCCGTCCGGCCCACAGGTAACTACACCGTCCGCAATGGCATCCAGGACCGCCTGGCTGCGCCGCTCCTGAGCCGCCAGCTCCCGATAGGGCTGAGCCAGACCTTGGTCGAGCGACGCCATCGGCGCTGACGCCTCGACGGCCTCGGCCCGCAGGCCCTCGGCGGGGGGCGAGCTCTCCCGGTCCCCGGCCACCTTGGCCAGAGCCCTCCGCGAGGCTGCCATCAGCTTGTCAATGTCGAAGGGCTTCTGTACGTAGGCGAAGGCCCCGTTCTCCATGGCGGCCACGGCCGCGTCCGTGCCCACCTGACCCGACAGCACGATCACCTCGGGCGCGCCCTCGGGCTGACGGATGCGGGCCAGCAGCTCCCCGCCGTCCACGTCGGGCAGGTTCAGGTCCAGCAGTACCAGGCCGAAATCCCCATCGGCCAGGGCTTGCTGGGCCTCGTCGCCATTGCTGGCGCCCTCCGCCTCGCACCCCTCGTCCCGCAGGCAGCCTATGAGCAGCTTGCGGATGGACGCCTCGTCGTCAACTACGAGCACGCGGTGACTGTCGGCCATGCCGCTTGCGACCCTCTCACCATCGCCCCGTCCTCGGGGCCGGGTGCGCCGACGGAGTGCGGAGACAGGCTGGGGCGCGGACACCGCCCCTGGCGATGCCAAAGTCGTTCTGCCACGTTAGCGTGAGAAAACCCAGGCCTGATGCAGCCGAACCCGGGTCCAGCGACGAGCTGGGGGGGACGTCCGCGCTCCCCGCCCCGTCAGCCCACGCCCAGAGACGCCAGCGTGGGCCGGATCCAGTCGAATATGAGAAACTCCACACGCCCGATCAGCAGGGACTGACGGGCCATCACCGTATACCCGAAGGAAGCGCCGAAGGCGAACATCAGGAACCAAATCCCGACGCGCGTGACACCCCCAAACGCCCCCACGTGGGGCCGGGAGAAGTAGAAGTACGCCAGCGTGGTGAGCGTGCCGATGATGAGCAGGCAGTTCCCCACCGACGTCGCCCAGGCAATGCCCCCGCCGGCCTCGACGGGCTGGTGCGCGACCACGGGAACGATGGTGGCGCCCACCTGGTCGAGCAGGAAGGCCTGCACCGTGACCGGAATGGCCGTGCCCGATCCCACGCCAACCACGAAGGCGATGGGCCAGCGGCTCAGCCAGAAGCCCCCGGGCACGAAGCGGGCCAACATGAGCACGCCCAGCAGGCCCGGGACGATGACCACGTAGTTGGGCCCCGGCAGGCCCACGTCCTCGGGCCTGAAAAGGGGGAAGATGAGGTCGGGCAGCACGGCGTCGTGGTAGAGGCGCGAAAGCCAGTAACCGGCCGACACGCCCACGAAGATGTGCTCCGCGGCCTTGTAGACCACGTTGTCGCGGTACAGGAAGCTGAAGATGGCCAGGGTCAGAGCGGCGCCGACCCAAATGCCGATATCCTCCCAGGGCATCAGGATGCCTGCCTCCTGCCCGCACGCCGCCGGCTGGCCACGAAGCCGATGTTGGCGATGACCACGACCACGATGATGGCGGCGTGAGCCAAGGTCTGCGAGTCCATCCCCAGAGCTCCCTCGTCGGCGCGGCCGATGAGCTTCTCGTACTCCGCGGCCCCCTTCAGGCCTCCCAGCATCCCCACCAACTGCCCGCTCTGCAAGTAGGGGTACATATCCAGCGCCATGACCGCCGTAACGCCCGCCGACACCGTGGCCCCGAAGCGCGCTCCGGCGTAGGCAATCCACGACTGGGGTGTGGCGGAGGAGGCTAGGTCAATGACGATGGCCAGATCGTCGAGAGTGCGGACCTTCTGCATCAGCTCGATCTCGCCCACCGCCGTCTTGCGCGCGTCCTGCTTGTAGACGTCGTGGATGTCCACCCCCATGCCCTGTATCACCGCGGCGAAGCCCGGCCGGTACCCCAGGTTGACGTAGTCAACGTGCTCCTGTTCGCCCTCCTCGGCGGCCGCCTCGGCGAAGGCCTCGTCGCAGAGCGGAACGCCCCACGGCACCAGCGCCATGCCCACGACCCCGATATCGCGGCGGAAGCAGTGGCGGGCGAGGGCCACGGCCATGGGCTGAAGCTCAGCCATGGAGGAGGGGCCGTAGTCGAAGGCGATGCACACCACCGAGCCCGGCGGCAGTGCCTCCACGAAGTCGTAGAGCTGCCGAGTGCGATCCGACACGCGGATGGGGAAGCGCAGCGGGTAGATGAACGGGAAGGTCACCGCTGCGGCGATGATCAGGTAGACCGCCTGGCGCGGTATCCGCAGCAACCGTTCCGTCAACCGCATTCCTACTCAGCTCCCAGGTAGGCCCGCTCGATGCCCAGGATGATGCGCATCGAGGTGGCCGTCACGCCCAGCACAATGCCCAGCAGGATGCCACGCTTGGCTGCGGCCGCCGGGAAGGTCAGCAGCCACTCCAGCCCCCGTGGCACCATATCGTGGACCATCTCCCCGAGCGAGACGCGGGCGAACATCACCAGCAGAGCCCCGGCCAGCAGCAGGCCGGCCTCCAGCGTACGCACGCGGAAGGTGCGGTAGGCCGCGCTGGCCACGTAGAAGGCCAGCAGGGAGAAGATAGTGGCGTCCAGGGGCGTGTAGATGTTCATGAAGATCCAGTGGCAGGAGCTGCCGGGGTCCACGCCCCAGCCGATGCCCAGGATCGCCGTCAGAAACAGGCCCGCCAGCGTCAGCGCGCTGAAGGGCCACTGGTCGTGCGCCCGCCGCACGCGCGCCAGATGCGTCCTCAGGATGCTCCCAACTCCCAGCACCGCCGCAAACGCCCCGATGATGCGAAGCCAGGCCTGGGAGGCCTTGTAGAGCTGTTCGCTGGGCTGGCTGGGGATGAAGAACTGCACTATCAAAGCCACGCCCGCGATGAAGGTGATGGCCAGGGGGATTCTAAGGCGGAAGAGCTCCAAGAACCTGCACCGCCTCCGTGAGTGTCGCTACTGCGCCTGAAACAACGCCCGATACCATTCCCCGATGCCGCCCGCGACCAGTCCCGCCCCGAGCAGCAACAGGCCCATGATCACCAGCTTGCACCAGTCCTGGCCCTTGAGGCTGCCCAGCAGGCGCGGCTCCTGGGACAGGTAGGCCGTGGCCGCGTACAGCTCCTCGCCCATCAGCGTGTAGTCGCACGCGGCAACGAAGAAGGGAAGCTGCGCCGGCATGGCC
>JBHIEF010000239.1:0-6098 GCA_046760465.1 Armatimonadota bacterium
GGACTTTCTCCAAAGCTTACGGCCTCGCGGGTCTGAGGGTGGGCTACGGGGTGGCGAGCGCGGAGCTGATCGAGGTGCTGACTCAGGTGCGAGAGCCTTTCAACGTCAGCAGCGTGGGGCAAGTGGCGGCGCTGGCCAGCCTGGACGACCCGGACCAAGTCACGCGCGGCGTGCAGGTCAATGAGGAGGGCAAGCGCTACCTGTACGGGCAGTTCGAGGCGATGGGTTTGGAGTACGTGCCCACGCAGGCCAACTTCATCTTCGTCAACATCGGCATGGACAGCGTGGCGGCCTTCGACCAGTTGGCGAAGGCCGGGTACACGGTGCGCACGGGGGATATCTGGGGGCTGGACACGTGGATACGCCTGACCATCGGCACGCGGGAGGACAATGAGGGGTTTGTGGAGGCGCTGCGTCTTGTGATCGGTGGTCGGTGATTGGGGGAACGGCCCACCGCCAGCCACCCCCGCAGGCTGGCTTCGGCAAGCTCAGCCCAGGGAAGCCTGCGGCTACCCACAGCACCTCGGTCCAGGCGCTCGCCACCACAAGTCGCGGCGGGACCCTTCGGCGTGCGGATGCAGTAGCATCCGCCGCTCAGGGCAGGCGCCGCTCGTACAACGTCCAGGGTGACTCCTACAACGTCTAGGCGTCGGTGACAGATGAGATGATCATTGTTCTGAGGCCGGGAGCCGGCGACGAGCAGATCGAGGCGGTGAAGAGGCGCCTGGAGGAGCGTGGTTACGGCGTCCACGTGTCGCGGGGGGTGGAGCGGTCCATCCTGGGGGCCATTGGGGCGCTGGACGAGGAGAAGGAGATCGTCGCGCAGAGCCTGGAGGCACTGCCCTTCGTGGAGCGGGTGGTGCCGATCCTGAAGCCGTACAAGCTGGTGAGCAGCGAGGGGCACCCGGAGCGCTCGCGGATCGGCGTGGGCCAGGTGGCGGTGGGCGGCGAGCAGGTGGTGGTGATGGCGGGGCCGTGCTCGGTGGAGAGCAGAGAGCAGCTGCTGGAAAGCGCGCGGGCGGTCAAGCAGGCCGGTGGCCACGTGCTGCGGGGCGGGGCCTTCAAGCCGCGCACGTCGCCGTACGATTTCCAGGGCCTGGGGCAGGAGGGCCTGGAGCTGCTGGCGCAGGCGCGGGAGGCGACGGGCCTGCCAGTGGTGACCGAGGTGCGTGACGTGCGGCAGGTGGAGCTGGTCAGCGAGTACGCAGACCTGCTTCAGACCGGGACGCGCAACATGCACAACTTCGATCTGCTCAAGGAGTTGGGGCAGGCGGAGAAGCCGGTGCTGCTGAAGCGGGGGTTCGCGGCGACGGTGGAGGAGTGGATCAAGGCGGCGGAGTACGTGGCGGCCAACGGCAATTTGCAGATCATCCTGTGCGAACGGGGCATCCGCACCTACGAGCCGGCCACGCGCTTCACGCTGGACCTGAGCGCCGTGCCGGTGGCTCACGCGGAGACGCACCTGCCGGTGGTGGTGGACCCCAGTCACGCCAGCGGGGAGGCGGTGCTGGTGGGGCCGATGGCGCTGGCGGCGGTGGCGGCGGGGGCGGACGGGCTGTTGGTGGAGGTGCATGCCGCCCCCGAGCAAGCCCTCTGCGATGGACCCCAATCCCTCAGACCCGAGGCCTTCGCGCAGTTGATGGCGCAAGTTGCCGCCGTCGCCGAGGCCGTCGGGCGCTGCGTATGAGGCCCGCTTTGTCAGGCCCGGGAGCTTACGGCCGCGTGGCAGTGATCGGCACCGGGCTCATTGGCGGGTCCATGTGCCTGGCGCTGCGGAAGCGCGGGCTGGCCGAGCACATCGTGGGCGTGGCCCGCACGGAGGAGACTCGCCAGACCTGCCTGGAGCGCGGGATCGTGGATGAGGCCACGGACGACCCGGCCCAGGCAGCAGCAGGGGCCGAGCTGGTCTACGTGGCCTCTCCCCTACCGACGTGCGAGCACATTCTCCGCCTAGTGGGCCCAGTGCTGCACCCGGAGGCGCTGCTGACCGATGCCGGCAGCGTCAAGGCGCCGGTGCTGGCACAGGCGGAGGAGCTACTGCCGCGCCCGGAGCAGTTCGTGGCGGGGCACCCCATGGCGGGGTCGGAGGAGTCGGGGGCGGGCCACGCGGAGGCCGACCTGTTCGAAGGGCGGCCGTACTTCCTGACGCCGGGCAAGCACACCGAGGAGCCTTTCCTGGAGGGGGCGAAGGCGCTGGCGGAGGCCATAGGGTCACGGGCGATCGTCATCGCGCCGGAGCTGCACGACGAGGTGGTGGCGGCGGTCAGCCACGTGCCGCACCTGACCGCCGCGGCGCTGGCCGATCTCGTCTTCGGCGAGGGCGAAGAGATGGAGATCCGGTGGCAAGCGGCCGGGCCCGGATTCCTAGACACCACGCGGGTCGCGGCGGGCCCGGGGCGCATGTGGCGGGAGATCGTGGAGGCCAATCGAGGTAACGTGGCGGCGGCGTTGGGGGAGTTGGTCGAGCGCGTGCAGCGTGTGAAGGGGCTGATAGAGAGGGAAGAGTGGGAGGAGCTGGAGGGGTGGTTGAGGCGGGTGGCGGAGCGGAGGCGGGGGGTTGATGATCGGTGATCGGTCAACGGCTAGTCGCCGCCCTTCGACTTCGCTCAGGACAGGCGAGACGCGGCTCCTACAACGGCATCGGCAGCAGGTACAGAGGCATGAGGAAGGCGCATAAGGCAGAGGCAGCGCGCAGGGGAATAGCGGTGGCCATTGACGGGCCGGGGGGCTCGGGCAAGAGCACGGTGGCGCGTCGGGTGGCGCGGCGGCTGGGTTACACCTACGTAGACACGGGGGCCATGTATCGAGCAGTGGCCTACCGAGTGCTCAAAGACGGGCTGGACCCATCCGACAAAGAGGCAGTGGCCGCGCTGGCCCAGGGGCTGTCCATGCGCTTCGAGGCCGGAGAGACGGGGCAGCGGCTGATCGTGGATGGCGAGGACGTCTCGGAGGCCATCCGCACGCCGGAGGTGAGCAGGCTGTCGTCGCCGGTGTCGGCGATAGCGGGGGTGCGGCGGCGGCTGACGGCCCTGCAACGGGAGATGGGGCAGGCGGGGGGAGTGGTGATGGAGGGGCGAGACATCCAGACGGTGGTGCTGCCGGAGGCGGAGGTCAAGGTATTCCTGACGGCCAGCGACGAGGAGCGGGCGCGGCGGCGATACCGGGAGCTGGAGGCGAAGGGGCAGGAGGTGAGCCTGGCGGAGGTGAAGCGCATGCTGGAGGAGCGGGATCGCCGGGATAGCCAGCGGGCGCTGGCTCCGCTGGCCAAGGCGCCCGAGGCAGTGGAGCTATTCACCGACGGCATGACCATCGAGCAGGAAGTGGATCGGATCGTGGAGCTGGCGGTGGCGGCGGGGGCGGTCGTGCCTGCCCGCGGGCAGTAGCCCGGACGGGCGCTCACCGGGACGGAGTCTCCTGCTGATGCTGTATGCGTTCGGCTGGTATCTGTTCCGCGCTCTGCTGTGGTTCTTCGGCCGCTTCCGGGTCGAGGGAGAGGAGAACGTGCCCGCCGAGGGCGGAGTGATCCTGGCCTGCAACCACGTCAGCTACCTGGACCCGCCGGCCGTGGGCGCGGCCATCCACCGGCCCACCTGGTACATGGCCAAGCAGGAGCTGTTCGAGGTGCCCCTGTTCGGCTGGGTGATCAGCCGCACGCGGGCCTTTCCGGTACGGCGCGGGGCTCCGGACCGTAGGGCGCTGCGGCGGGCCACGGAGCTGCTGGCGGCGGGCGAGGTGGTCACCATGTTCCCCGAGGGTGGGCGACGCGACGGGGACCGCCTGGAGGACCCCGAACTGGGGCTGGCCTTCATCGCCGCCCGCAGCGGGGCGCCGGTGGTGCCGGTGGCGTTGATGGGGACGGAGCAGGTGCTGCCGCGAGGGGCCAAGTTCCCGCACTTCGGGCGCGTGGTGGTGCGTTTCGGCGAGCCCCTGTCGTTCTCGCAGTACGGTGGGCGTAGGGCCAGCAAACAAGAGCTGCAAGAGATCTCCCAGGAGGTAATGGCGGCGATAGGGGGACTGATGGGCACTTGCCCCCAGGACGCCCCGTCGCGGTCAGGGTGACGGGATTGGTGATTGAGTCTAGCGCGAATCGCGGCGAGACGCCGCTCGTACAACGGCCATGCTCAGAACGATGGGGGGAGGCGGAAGGGGCCGGGGAACGTATTGACGCTAGGAGGTAGGGCTCGATGCTGGAGGCAATCCGCGATCGCTTTAGCTGCCGCTCCTACACGGGCGAGCCGGTAAGCCAGGAAGACCTGAGGACCGTGCTGGCGGCGGGCTTCTGCGCGCCCTCGGCGCACAACTCGCGGCCCTGGCACTTCGTGGTGGCCACCGACCAGGAGGCGCGCCAGAAGCTATCGAAGACGCACCAATGGTCCAGGATGTGCGCGCAGGCGCCGGTGGTGATCGCGGTGTGCGCCGACCGGGCCAAGGACCCGGACTGGTGGGTGGACGACTCGGCCGCGGCGATCGAGAACATGCTGGTGCAGGCGCAGGCCCTGGGCCTGGGGACGGTTTGGATCGGCATCTACGCCGCCGAAGGCCGGGCCGACTACGTGCGCGGGGTGCTGGACATCCCGCAGGAGGTCGAGGTGGTGGGGCTGGTGGCGATGGGCTACCCGGCGCAGAGCCCGGGCGAGCGCGAGGATCGCTACGACGAGGAATGCGTGCATTGGGGGAAGTGGTGATGGGTGATCGGTGAAGCGTACGTCGTGAGGCTACGGAGGTGAGGAACATGCGTGTGTTCATGGGAGTTGCGGCGACGTGTCTACTGCTCGGGATCTTGCCGGCCAGGTGTCAGGAAGCTGAAGAGGCCGCGGCAGCCAGGGAGGCGGCAGAGCTGGAGGCGCGGGCCCGGGCCGCGGAGGCCGAGGCGCGGGCCCGGGAGGAGGCTGAGGCGCGGGAACGGGCGGCGCTGGCGGCCAAAGAGGCTGCGAAGCTGGAGGCGCTGCTGGAGGAGATGGGCGCCACCAACGTGGAGCGCGGGCTCCTGCAAGCGCTGATGCAGGGCGGTGAGATGGACCCGGCGACCCTATTGCTGCTCATGGCGATGATGGAGGGAGGCGGCCGCGGCGAGGACATCATGGGGATGCTGCTGTTCTCCAAGCTGCTGGGCGCAGGGGCGAAGCAGACGGCGCCGGTGACCGTGCTGGAGGGCGACACACTCATCATCGTGGAGGACGGCGTAGTCTACAAGCTGGACACCGGCGCGGGGGCGCCGAGGCTGCTGGGCTCTCTGCGGTACAAAGAGAAGAAGGGCGGCGGTGAGCTTCTACAGACGCTGGCGCCGCTGATCGGCCAGGCGAGGCAGAGGGCTCAGCAGGCGGCGTGCATAAGCAACGTGAAGCAGATGTGTCTGGCCGCACTGATGTTCGCGGAGGATTGGGACGAGACGCTGCCGGTGCCGGAGGAGCTGGCGCAGACGCCAGTGCCGCCGGACCCGGGCATGGGCAAGGAGGACTGGGTGAAGGCGATTCAGCCCTACCATCGGAACGCCAGGATCCTGAGATGTCCGTCGGCGCAGGAGCTGGAGGTGGCGTACGCGTTCAACAGGGCGCTGCTGGGGCTGAGGCTGGGGGACATCGCGGAGCCGGCCCAGACGGTCCTGTTCTTCGAATCGGACCTGGGGGGCGAACATCCCGTGGGCGGGGCGGAGGCGCTGCCCGAGGAGGCGCGGCACCCGGGCGGCATCGTGGTGGGGTTCCTGGACGGGCACGTGAGGGTGATGCCGCTCGAGGAGGTGGCGGAGCTGCTGGGGGAGGCGGAGGAGGAGTGAGGGGGGGCGGCTATACTGAACGGCATGCGACATCGGGTGATGTCGCACTCCAGAAACGGCACGGCGGTGATGGCATGAAAGACCAGAGTTCGCGGCGTGGGTTTATCAAGCGGGCCGTGTACGGCGGGGCGGCGCTGGCGCTGGCTGGGGGCGAGGCGGCGCAGGCCTACTACCCGTACGGGCCGTTCAACATGGGCATACAGAGCTACTCGCTGCGGCACTTCGACCGGGCGAAGATGTTGGAGCTGGCGCACATGATGGGGCCGCGGTATCTGGAGGGCTTCGGGACGCACTTCCCGCAGACCGAGGACGAGGGGGTGCTGAG
>JBHIEF010000240.1:0-6097 GCA_046760465.1 Armatimonadota bacterium
AGTGCGTCAATGCGCTTGGTGAGGATGGAGGTGATGCGCCCGTTGAAGGCGCCGATCCTCAGCGGCGGGTCCCACTCGTCGTCCATGGGCAGCACCTGACAGCCCCAGTCGCCGCCGTCGGGATTGAGGCCGCAGTTGCGCAGGTAGCGCGGGTTGGAGTCCCAGATGATCATGTTCTGGGCCTTGACGCCGATGCCCTTGAGGCGCTCCACGCACACCTCGGTCAGCTCCCTGGCGGTGGAGATGCCCGGCCCGCCCAGGCCGTTGACCTTGATGCCGACCACCTCGTCGGAGCTGAAGAACTTCTCCCAGGCCTTGGCCGGGTCGTCCAGGCCCGCCATCTTGGTGACGCAGGCGTCAACCATCTGGGCGATGGGCTCTTTGACGCGCTGCGCGTTGTCGGTGGCGCCGGGATGGTGTACCAGGACGACCTTGCTCTTGCCGGCCTCCTGGGCGCAGCCCTCCATGGTGGGCGCTGCCAGCGCCGCGCCCACGCCGGCCACGCCGGCAGCGGTCCTGCGCAGGAAATCGCGCCGCGATACGCTCATGCGCGGCACGAAGCCGAAAAGGTCCTTGACGTGCATGTTGATTCCTCCTGTAGGAGCGCCCGCATGCTACCACGAGCCAGCGCCACATGCCGCAAGCTGCGGCACACCTACGTAAACCTACCCCCAAGGTGGCAGGTTCCACAAGCGCCAGCCCGCAGGCGGGACGTGATGTCGGTCACGTCGGCGGCCGGGAGGCTACGCCTGGGAAGTGTGGGCAGGAATCAGGCCAAGCATGAGCAACCTAGCGGGTGCCGCGCACGAACGGCGAGTCCACCACGACCTCTTGGTACGAGTGGTACACCTGGCACGATTGGATGGCCCTGGTCATGCTGGTGGTCTTCCTGGTGAGCCTGCCCGTGCTGCTGTTCTGGAGGGGCAGGCGGCTCAAGGCACTCGTCACGGGCGGGCTGGCGCTGGGCCTGGCCCTGCTGATCATCAGGTGGCCCTGGCAGGCGGTGGTGCGCGAGTATCACATCGAGCTGCCCGCGTCGGCGCCCCTCGAGCAGCACCTGACCGTGCTGCAAATCAGTGACGTTCACTACTCCCAGCGCTGGCGGCACACGCGCCTGGTGGAGGGGTGTGTGGCGACGGCGCTGGAGGTGGCCGCGCGCCAGCGCATAGACCTGCTCGTGTTCACGGGCGACTACGTGGCCGCCGACACGGAGTGGGACCCGCATGCCATTCTGGAGGCCCTGTCGCGGCTCACGCAGATTCGCACCACGTACGGGTCTTACGCCGTCTTAGGCAACCACGATCACTGGGAGAACGACCGCCTGGGCGCAGCGCAGGGACGGGAGGGGCGCGAGCCCTTCGAGGGCGTGGAGGGGATGGAGCCGCTGGGGCGCGTGCTCTTCAACGAGGCCGAGCAGTTGGGCGACACGGACCTCTGGGTCGTGGGCGTGGACGATTGGTCGAGCGGGCGCGACGACGTACGCCAGGCCTTCTCGGGCGTGCCCGACCAGGCCTTCACCATCGTCCTGTCACACGCGCCCGACCCCCTGCGCGAGGTGGCCGTGCACGGCGGCGACCTGATGCTGTGCGGGCACCTGCACGGCGGGCAGTTCTGGATTCCCGGCAAGCGCGGCTGGGTCTACAGCGACTCGCGCATGTCCCCGGAGATGCGCGACCTGACCATCCGCGGCCTGAGCAGCTACCGGCGGCCCGACGGCGGGCGGCTGCACCTCCTCTCCAACGCCGGCATCGGCGACTACCGTGGCCTGCGGCTGGGCTGCCCGGCCGAGGTTTGTCTGATCACGCTGTCCAAGCAGCCGCGCCCGGCGGACAGCAGGGCGATCGTACCCAGCGGAGCGGACCCGATATCGCTGGGCTGGCTGGGGAGCCTTCAGCGCCGGCTGCCCGAGGAGCCACCGGCCGAGGCGGAGGAACCGGAGGCGGAGCAGGAGCGGCCCGAGGACGCCGCCACTCACGAAGCAGCGAACGACGAAGCCCCGCGGTAGCTCAGGCTAGCGCACCGGAGCAGGGACCAGCTCGATGGTCAGCACCTCGTTGGGCTTGGCGAAGAGGAACACGCCGCGCTTGTCGTCCACGCGCAGCTTGCGCAGGCGCTCCTCCGTGATCTGGCACTCGTAGGCCGCTTTGAGCGTCGTCCCCCTGATCGCCAACCTGCTGGTGGCCTTCTCCGGCGCGCAGTTCCACACACGAGCAATGACCGAGTTCTGTCGCTCAGGGTCCTCGGGGCGCTTGAGGGCAATCAGGCGCAAGTCGTCGCCCTGGAGCTGAGGCTGTGGTAGAGGCGGTTTCGGCGTCCAGGTCGATAGTGATGGCTTGAACGGGGGGCTTCCCCTCTCTTTGAGGGAGGCACCCGCGGCCGGGTCGTAGGGACCTGGGTGGACCTGGATGGCGTACAGAAACACCAGCTCCCCTTGCTGCCCCGCTGCGTAGTTGGTGAACCAGTAGTTGTTCATGATGTAGCTGAAGATGGTCTGGTTGGTCAGGGGGAGCTCCTTCAGCCACTTGTCCGTGTTGATGTCGCAGAACTCGACCAGCGGCGCCTGCTCGCTGAGCCAGGTGACGCCGAACTCGTCGTTGGAGATGTCCACGTACCCGTCCACCGAGTACCAGTCCTTACAGGCGCCGGAGATCTGGTCCAGTTCGGGCCGCATGATGGCGTTGCCGATGTTGGCGCGAATGGTGCCGCCGGGGACGGCGAAGGGGAAGGCGTAGTAGACGGCCTCCTTGTCGTAGGTCAACTCCTTCTCCAACACATTGTAGATCCGGATTACCCGCGAGCCCGGGAAGAGCCACACGTGTTGCGTCGCTTGCGTTACCGTGCCCGCAGCGACGGTGGCCTGGACTGAGGCGGCGTTCTCGCGGTGGGCCTCGGTCTTGATCTCGGCCGTGGTCGGCGTCAGGCGCTTCACCTCGCCGGGCGGCTGGCCCGCGCAGTAGATGAGGTGGTTGAGTCCGTAGGGGCTGCTCTCGTCCACCAGCTCCCGCTTGAGCTCCTTGTCGTAGAGGCTGCTGATGGCGCCGGTCTGGGGATCAAGCGCTATGCGGTAGAACTCGTTCTCGACCTGCCGCCCTGCGGCTCGAGCTGCGTTCTTCGACCGCTTGCCGTCGATCCTGAGCGGGTAGGGCTCTCCCCGCGGCTTGGCCGTCACAGCAGGCCGAGGTAGCCAGATAGGGTAGAGGCCGCTGACCGTCTTCGCTGCGGCCTCGACGAAGGCAGCCTTGTGGCGCCACTGCTCCTTGGCGAAGTCGCTCTCGGGCTGAGAGACGCTGTTATGCGCACCCCAGGTGTGCTCGTCATACAGGATGAGGTTGCGCCAGGCGCTGTTCAGCTCCTCACGCGGGTAGGGCTCGCCGACCAGCGAGCGCAGCGTTCCCGCCTTCTCCACGATGGGCAAGACAGCATGCAGGGAGCGGCTCCTGGCCGTCTTGCGAGCCGTGGAGGCCGCGCCGTCCTCCCAGAAGGCGCCCCAGTCGCCGCGCACCACGGGGATCTGGTCGGCGTAGCGGCCCTCTAGCTCCTCGAAGAACTCGCCGGTGCGGCAGACGACCAGCTTGGGGTACTCCCACTGGTCGTTCCAATCCTTGATGGCGTCGCAGAAGGCGCGGTTGATGCTCTGGTTGTCCGAGAAGCCCCCGTAGGCCAGGCAGACCTCGTATGGGTAGCGGTCCTCCGGGAAGCGGCCCAGGTAGCTGCGGATGTGGTCGGCCATGCGCTCGGGCGGCTGGGCGAAGCTCTTTGCCTGAGCGTAGCCGCGCGCGAACCACAGCAGCGTGCGCTCGCCGTCGGGTCCCTCCCACCACACCGGCGTCTGGAGGTCGGTGAGCGAGTGGAAGGGGCCGCGGGTGTTGTTCAGGCCGGCGGCGAGGTACTTGATGCCGCTCTTGGGGAGGAGGCTGGCGTAGAACCAGGTGTAGCTGGGCACGTCGGTGGTGTGGGCCGTGTTGATCTCGATGCCGTACTTGCGGCGCATCTCCCCCGCCTTGTAGGTCAGCCGGCACAGCTCCTCTCCACCGCACAGCGCCGACAGCATGTTCAGGTACAGGCCGCCGATGCCGATGTCGCCGCGCTTGGCGTGCTCCACCAGTCGGTTGAAGCTCTCCTCGCCGCGCATCTCCAGGTAGTTGTCGAGCTGCCAGGCGACCTCGATGTTCCACTTGAAGCGCGAGCCCTCGCCGTAGTCGCGCGTCTCGTCCACGAAGCGCATGGCGTCATCGAGAATCTTGGCCTGCTGCTCATACACCTTCGGCTGGACGTCGGTGTATCCGATGTCGGTGTGCACGCTGGGGGCGATGTAGATGGTCCACTTCTTGGCCGGCCTGATCTCAGCCTCGGCCTCGAGCGTCGTCTCCCCTGCGCGCAGGCGGGCCTTCACCGTGAGCCCCTCCCCAACACGCGCGTCCGACACCAGCAGCCGTTGGCTCAGCGTGCCGAAGCCGATCGGCACGGCAGCGGCCGCGCGCTCCCAGGTGCGGCCGCCGTCGAGCGAAAGCTCGACGTTCGCCGTCACCGACCCGCCCGCGTTGGTGATGTCGGCGTAGACCGCGCGGAAGAGGTGCCCACCACGCCGGACGAAGAGGTCGGTCGGGCGCAGGGCGAAGCGACTGATGACCGCCTCCTTCGGTATGGCCGGCAGTGGGCTCAGGCGGAGGGCGTCGAACAGCGCCCAGGAGCCATGGGTCGAGCGCAGCACCAGCACGTTGGGGCCGCGCGAGAAGTGCTCGCCCCGAAGCAGGATCTTGAGGGTGCGCTCCGCGCCCTTCGCTGCATCGGTGAGGGCGTCGTCCGGCCCGCCGGGCTCCAGGTAGAACTCCCCGCCGTGGCCGTTGAGCTTCACTTCCAGCCGCTGGCCCAGGGGCGCCTGCGCGGTCACGAGGTCGAGCAGCAGCTCCGCGGCAGGAGGCGGCTCCGGTGCGGTGAAGCGAATGGTGAGCGTGTGGCCCTTCCGCCCAGCCCAGGCGTCCGCCGGGCCCGGCAGGATGAAGGGGAAGGCCCGGGCCGGCTCGTCCTCGCCGACGGTGAAGTCGGCGTCGTTGGGGAAGGCCTGGGTGTAGTTGCCGTAGCCCTCCGCCGCGCTGGCGAACTCGGCGAAGTCGTTGTCGAAGCTCCCGATCTCCCACAGCGGCTGGGCGTGGCAGGCGGTGGCGGTCAGCAGGGCAAGAAGGGTCGCGAGGCAGGCTCTTTGCACGGGCAGCACCTCCGCGGCGGCTGTTGGCACGTAGCACGAGCGCTGGAACACTACTCCGGTGCTTCCTGAAGCGCAATGATCTGGTCGGCAAGGGCGCGGCGGGCGTCACCCCGCCCTGCGGGCACCCCTCTCCCACTGGGACAGGGGCAAGGGATGGGGGATGCCGGTAGCCACTCCGGCCGTCACGGCAACAGCAGTACCTTCAGCGCCTCCTCGGGTCGCTCGGCCGCCAGCTCGAAGGCGGCTGCGGCCTCTGTCAGCGGGAACTTGTGCGTGATCATGGGGGCGGGGTCCACCTTACCCGCCGCCAGCATCTCGATGACCTGGGGGAAGAGGTTCGCATTCATGCGCGAGCCGAGGAAGTCCATCTCCTTCTTCACGAACTCCGAGGCCAACAGAGGCACGTCCTCCCCCAGGACGCCCAGCAGCACCACGCGCCCGGCCGCCGACACGAGCTCCAGGCTCTGCCGAATGGTGGGGGCGGAGCCCACCGCCTCGATGACCACGTTGGCTCCCTCTCCCTGGCTCCATTCCGCTACGGCGGCGGTGAAATCCTGCTCGCGGACGTTGACGGTCAGCTCAGCGCCGTAGTTCTTCGCCAGCTCCAGCCGAGACGGAAGGGCGTCGCTGATGGCCGCGCGCGCGCCGAGGGCGAGGGCCATCTGGAGCGCCGCCAGGCCGATGGTGCCCGCGCCGATGATGGCCACGGTCTCGCCCTCGCTCACACGCCCGCGCCGACAGCCCTGGAGGCCGATGCCGAGGGGCTCGATGCAGGCGGCGAGGTGGAGGTCGAAGTCGTCGGGCAGGCGATGCACCTGCTCGACCGGGACGGCCAGGTACTCGCACATGCCGCCGTCCACGTGGACGCCGATGCACTTGACCTCCACGCAG
>JBHIEF010000241.1:0-6087 GCA_046760465.1 Armatimonadota bacterium
ATGACGGGGGTTGTGGGGAGCGGCCTACGGCACCGCCCCGGCCGCCGCCGCAGGCTGGCTTCGGCAAGCTCAGCCCAGGGAAGCCTGCGACTACCCACAGCACGCGGCCCAAAGCGTGCCACCGCGGGCAGGAGGCCCGTTCGGCAAGCTCAGGGCAAGCAAGCTGCTGCCCTACGGTCTGCCTCCCCCGCATCTGGCTGAACGTCGGGCCGGGGCGGGCGGCGCAGAGCCACATGGTGATGCAAGTAGGGGCGGGGGAGACCCCGCCCCTTGTCGGTGTCGAGGAGAGTGGGCAATGAAGACGCGGGAGCTAGTGTGGGTGGGCGAGAGCAGCGACCTGAGCTACGCGGTGGCGGGCAACATAGACCTGACCGCCGGGAGCAAGGGCACCATCAGCTTCTGGACCGACCAGCTCTTTCCCTGGACGCAGAAGTACCCGAACCAGTGGTGGTTTGGGTACCAGCTGGAGGGGAATCGGCGGGTGGTCATCTACCGCACCAACGCGGAGATGGTGTTCGCCACCAACAACAGCCTGTCGGGGTGGTCGTGGCGAGAGGCCAAGGTGGCCATCAGCGGCCTGAGCACGGCGGAGCTGCACCACTTCGTGGCCACCTGGGACTTCAGCGGCGGCCCGGGCGCGGGCAAGCTGCGCATCTACTGCGACGGGCAACTGGGGGCGACGGTGAGCGACACGGCCACGGCGCCGGAGGGCACGCCGC
This sequence comes from Armatimonadota bacterium, assembly GCA_046760465.1. Lineage (GTDB taxonomy): Bacteria > Armatimonadota > Zipacnadia > JAUWAU01 > JBHIEF01 > JBHIEF01. The sequence goes on from JBHIEF010000241.1 coordinate 720, forward strand.
CGGCGGAGTGGCAGTTGGGCAACAGCGCGGCGGGCACGAGCGGGGCGCGGGGCCGCATTGACAACTGGTCCATCTGGGACGAGGTCATGACGCAGGCTCAGGTGAGCGCGCTGTACGCCAAGGGCCCGCACTACATGCCCGGGGGCGGCGACTGCGGGGGCAACCAGACCTTCCTGGCCGATTTCAACGAGAGCTACGACGCGCGGGTGTCGGGGGGCGACGGCAGCGCCAGCCCCACCACGGACGTAGCTCGGCTGCGGGAGGCGGGGGTCAACCCGGACCAGCGGCTGCTGCTGCGGCTGGGCAACCAGGTGGATGCCAACGACGTGGCCCCGGGCTGGGTGGAGGACGTCCCGGGCAGGTCTCCGGCGGCCAGCGTGTTCGCCAGGGAGGCGGGCACGGGGACGATGGAGGACGAGGCGGGCTATGCGAAGCTGACGCTGAAGCAGGCCGAGGCGGGCAGCATGGTGGCGTATCTGAGCCCCTGGAGCTGGGGTCTGGCGCAGCGGGTGCGGGTGCGGCTGAACGTGAGGGGTCTGGGCACGGGACGCATTCGCATGGGAGGCGGGGGCAACCTGTTCGTCTACGCGGACCGCATCGAGGACGGCGGGTCCAACGCGGTGGCCAAGGTGCAGGTGGGGGAAGCCTATGACGTGGAGCTGGTCTTCGTGGACATCGAGTGGATTCAGAGCGAGGACGGGGCGGGACACAACGGCTTCCTGCTGGTGAACAACGCGCAGTTGGCCCTGGCCGGGCAGTACAGTCCGTACGAGCTGGACAAGGGCTTCCTCAAGTTCGAGGCGGTGGACTCCAGCGACTGGACGGGGTGGACGGGCGACGTCGAGATCCGCGTGGAGAGCATCGAGCTGGGCGGGGCGCCGCTGGAGTCGGCTGCCTACCAGCGCACGGACAACCCGTACGACGAGTTCAGCCTGCGGGGCAAGGTGTGGCGGGAGGAGGGGGTGGCCCGCAGCCTGGCGGCGCCGCAGCCCCACGCGGGCAACCCCGTGTTCGGTCTGTCGGATATCAGCTCCTGGAGCCCGACCGCGATAGGGCTGATAGACGCGCAGGTGGTGGACGGGTCCATCCGCATGATGGTGACGGGCACGGAGGCGAATGGCGACAAGTACGTGGGGTTCATCTGGTCGAGCGATGGGGTGAACTGGGCCGAGGACCCGCAGAATCCGGTGTGCCTGCTGAACCAGTTCAACCGGGGGTATGGCGAGAAGATGGGCGCGCGGCGGGGGCCCACGCCGCTGGCCATCGTGCAGGACGATGAGGCCAAGTACTGGCTGGTGCTGAACCACCCGGAGAGCGGGCGTCCGGACGACTACATCACCTGTGTGGCGGGGCCGGCGGACAGCCCCTACGACTTCGACTACACGATGCTGTTTGCGGGCAATCCGGTGGCGCGGCCCTCGGGCTCGTACTTCGCGGACATGACCGAGTGGCCGCAGCTGTTCCCCAACCGGGACATGGGTCTGTACGTGCGCTGGGACCCGTACGCGCGTCATCCCTGGCAGCGCTACCGGGCGCACTTCCGGGCCAAGCACGAGGCGGGGGACAATACGGAGTATCGCACCTGGGGGGCCATGCAGTCGGGGGACCTGCTCAACTGGCGGGGCCTGCACCCGTCGGTGACGCCGTATCCGCTGTACCCCTATGCGCACAACGGGCAGTTCTGGCCGATCGCGCGAGACCTGTACGTGTCGCTGGTGGAGTTCGGCGGCGTCAGCTACAGCGACGGCTATCGGCTGGTGGGCGAGGGCAGCGGGCCGGCGGCCGTGCCGCTACGGCCGTTCGTGGACTGCCCGGCGGGGGAGCGGCACGCGTTCAACGCGGGGTTCGCCACCGTCAATGGGACGACCTACTACTTCAGCCAGTTGGGCGATGACCTGTACCTGTACACCATCCGCGAGGGCGGGGAGGCCTATTACGCCCTGGAGGCGGGCGAGACCAGCGGGCGGTTGGTGACCTGCGCGCTGCGCAAGCCCAGCGCGGGCTGGGGGAAGCTGATGGTCAACGTGGACCAGCTCTCGGCCAACAGCACGCTGAAGGTGGCGGTGCTGGACCCGGACACGGAGCAGGCGATAGCGGGGTACGAGGCGGCCAACTGCGACCTGACGGAGACCGGCACCAGCGTGGAGGTGACCTGGCAGGGGCAGGACCTGTCGGCGCTGACGGGCGACTACTACATGCTGAGCTTCGAGTTCGGCCGCGCCGGGCCCACGGACCCCTCGCCCCTGCACTACGCCTACGGGCTGGAGCCGCTGGTGGTGCAGAGGCCGACGGTGGGCAACCTGAGGGCGGAGGGGCAGGTGAATCCGGCCAACGTGGTGGACCCGACGCCGGAGTTCTCCTGGGACTACTCGCACCCGGCGGGAGAGCCGCAGGTGGCCTATCAGGTGATCGTGAGCTCGACGCTGGCGAACCTGGACAACGAGGTGGGCGACGTGTGGGACAGCGGGGAGGTGGCCAGCGCGGAGGGGAGCTGCACCTACGCGGGCCCCAGCCTGGCTGAGCACAGCGTGTACTACTGGAAGGTGCGAGCCAAGAGCAGCGGAGGGATGTGGTCCGATTGGTAGGGGCGACTTTCACCACTAGTGCCTTCGGCACCTATGCCACGGAGGCGGACGTGCGCCAACTACTGCTGGGGTACGACCTGAGCTCTCTGGGCGATGACACGGTGCTGAGCGAGCGCATCGAGCAGCTTCTGCCGGCCACCAGGGCGGCCGTGGACCGGGCGGCGGGGCGGGACTTCGAGCTGCACCAGGGCGACAGCCTGACCGTGGACGGCAGCGGGCATAGCTGGCTGTTTCTGTTCCGGTACGGGCGGGTGCCGGTGGTGCAGGTGAGCAGCGTGGTGGTCAACGGCGAGACCGTGGACCCCAATCGCTACGTGGTGTACGACCGCGAGGGCTACCTGCGCCTGGTGGAGGATCGGACCAGCTTCTTCGCCAACCCGGCCGGCGGCTCGGCGCCCGCCTTCCCCAAGGGAGTGCAGAACGTGACGGTGTCGCTGGACTGGGGCTACGACCCGGCGCCGGACGACATCGTGCTGGCGCAGGCGAAGCTGGTGGCCGCGGAGCTACTGGCGCAGGCGGGCGGGGGCATGTCGGGCGGGGTGGAGAGCCAGAAGATCGGCGATTACAGCGTCACCTATGGCGCGCAGGGCGCGTACGCGGGGGTGGTGGCGCGGTGGCTGGACGACGTGAGGCGGACGATCAGCGAGTATCGGAGGTTGGGGTTGGCGATGCTGTGAGGCCGGCGCGACGTGGGATCTGCGATGTGGGATGTGAGATGGGAGCGGCAGGAACGGCCCACCCCTGGCCGCCGCCGCACACTGAAGTGTGCGACTACCCACAGCGCCGCCGTACCAGGGCGTGCCGCCGCTAGTCGCGGCGGGGACGCCGCTCCTACAAGGGTGAGAGCTTGGCCGCGGCCCTTCGACCCCTCGACTACGCTCGGGGCAGGCGGCCCCAGGGCAAGCGGGGGATGCCGGTCGTGCGGAAGAGGCAATGATGATGGACACGGTTTTCGACAAGCTGCTGAGTCATGAGGTGACGGTGCTGCGGCCGGTGGGAGGCATCACCGGAGACCTGAACGTCACCAGCGTGAGCTACGAGGACGTCTACGGCGTGGCCAAGCGGGCGCGGCTGATGCCGGTGCGGGAGAGCGTGGACCAGGGGATCCTGGGGCTGTTTCCCGAGGCCACGCACCTGCTCTACTGCGGTCGGCTGGACCTACGGGCGGGCTACCGCGTCGAGCGGGAGTTGGCGGAGGGCTCGCTGGCGCAGGCGGCGCAGGCCGGCGACGAGGTCGTGCAGGTGCAGGCCGGCGGGGGCTTCGAGCAGGGGCAGATAGTGGAGCTGAGCGAGGGCGGTACGGTGGAGGCGTGTCACGTGACCTCGGTGGAGGGCGACCTGCTGTCGCTGGCCTCGCCGCTGGCCAACGCCTTCGGCGTGGGGGCCAGCGTGCGGGCGGTGGAGCGCTACCGCGTGCTGGGCGTCGAGGACGAGGGTGGTGCGGCGCACCATCTGAGGGCGGTGCTGGCGGAGGTGGCGCTGTGAGGCCACCGCGCGCCACCGCGATGTGGGCTGTGGGATGTGCGATGTGGGATGGGGACGGGGGCGGCCCACCGCCGGCCACCGCCGCAGGCTAAAGCCTGCGACTACCCACAGCACAATCGGCCAGAGCGTGCCACCGCTAGTCGCGGCGAGGACGCCGCTCCCACAAAGGTCATAGGGTTGTCGCGGCGAGACGCCGCTCCTACAACGGCGAAGGCGAAGGCGCGTCGGTATCGAGCACTGGCTGTGACCCGGCAACCGGCCACCGAGGACCGAGAACCGGTGGTGGAGGACGACGATGGCGCTGGATATGTTCCATGCCAATGAGATAGCGCAGAGCATTCGGCTGCTGTGTCAGAGCGGGGTGGCGCTGACGGACGACTGCGCTGGGTCGGCGACCGTGACCGTGGGCAGCAACGAGCTGTTCGAGGTGAGCGATGCCGTCGAGGTGCTGGACGACGACTCGGCGCCCGAGAGCGGCGTGGTGGCGGGCAAGAGCGGGCTGAACACCATCACCCTGGAGAGCCCGGTGACGGGGCCGTTCGAGGTGAGCCAGGGGGCGTGGATTCGGCTGGCCACGCCACGGCTGGCGGGCCTGAAGTTCGTGGCCCAGGGGCGGCCGGAGCTGATCCCGGAGCCGCGGGCGGAGCGCTTCCCGTGCCTGATCGTGCAGCCGGGCGAGGTGCGGCAGTCGGGCAGCGAGGGGACCAACAAGGCCTTCGCCCAGGAGTACGACTTCCACCTGTACTACGTGCGCAAGTCCGCTGCGGGGGAGGAGCAGAGCGCGCCGGCGCTGGAGGAGGCGGGGGCGCTGTTCAGCCTGCTGATGGAGGACACCTACCTGGGCGGGACCTGCTGGGCGTCGCACGTGACCCGGGTGGCCCCCAACAACGACTTCGACCGGCAGTTCAAGGAGCGGAATCTGCCGCTGGACGTGATCCAGTTGGACCTGAGGGCGAAGCGGCTGGAGGGGTGGCCGAAGTAGGCCGCCGCCGGCCACGGCGATCTAGGATGTAGGATGGACGATCTAGGACGGCGACGCCGGGTGAGGGCCACGGATCCTGCTCCGCGAATCCGGGCGCTTCGCTACGCAGGACACGTGCACACGGATAGACACGGATACGGCGGTGTTGGGGGTACGGCAACGGCTAGTCGGCAGCTGGAGCTGCCTCCTACGCTGGAACGTCGAGGCAGGTCAGAGGTACGAGCCGTGAACCGGTGACCGGTAACCGCTGACGGGTCGTTCGAGGAGTGAGGACAGATGGGTGTTGCGCTGAGCAAGGAGGGCTCGTTCGGATTCG
>JBHIEF010000242.1:0-5944 GCA_046760465.1 Armatimonadota bacterium
GGCCACTGGAAGCGCGTCAACCTGGTGGCGCCGGGGTGCTTCGAGGGCGGCAACTGGCTGGGGGTGGACCTGGAGCACGAGGGCTTCCGGCAGAACCGCCACGATGTGGTCAGTCGCTGCATTGAGCGGGGCATCAACTACATTGACGCCTGCACCTGGCAGGAGGTCATGGCCTACAGCGAGGCGCTCAGGGGCAGGCGGGACAGCATGCACCTGGGGTTCTCGTGGTACCAGGAGGAGATGCGCAACGGCAAGTTCCGCACCACCGAGGCGCTGCTGGGCACGCTCGATAAGGGCATGAGCAAGGCGGGGCTGGACTATGTGGACGTCTGGCGCATCACCATGCACGAGCAGAGCAGCAAGCACACCGAGGCCGAGGTTGAGCAGATGATGGGCGCTCTGGCCAAGGCCAGGGAGCAGGGCAAGGCCCGTTTCACCGGCTTCTCCTCCCACGACCGGCCGCACATCAAGTGGATGATCGAGACCTACCCCGAGGTGGTTGACGTGGCGGTGACTCCGTTCACGGTCAAGAGCAAGGAGCGGCCCACGGACAGCCTGTTCGACGCGGTGCGGCAGTACGGGGTGGGCGTCTTCGGCATTAAGCCCTTCGGCGGCACCTCGCTGTTCAAGGGCGACAGCACACCCGACAACGTCCATGCCAAGGAAGACGACGAGATCGCGCGCATGACCATTCGCTACATCCTGGCCACGGAGGCCATCACCGCTCCGATCCCCGGCCTGATCACGCCCGAGCAGGTGGATAACGTGGCCCTGGCCGTGCGCGAGCGGCGCGAGCTGGACCTGGAGGAGCAGGCCCGGCTGGAGCGGGCCGGCGACGAGATGCACGCCAGGCTGCCGTCCGACTACCAGTGGCTGAAGGACTGGGAGTGGGTGTAGGGCTCCCCGTATCCTGGCCAGGCGGTGGGGAGCAGGCAGCAGGGGAGGCGCACAGGCAACTGGTGCCATCGGGGCCCCGACGTCATCCCGAGTCGGGGTCCTGTTCGGAAGCCAAGGCGGCCCCGTGGCAGGTGGCCGGGGAGCGCCTTTCGGGATCAACTGGCGATGATAGGCCAGGCACGGGGCGCGCGTTCTAGCCTCGGGAAAGGGGAGAAGTGAGTATGCCAGACCGCAGGCGCGACAAGATAGGGCGCCGCGCTTTTCTGAAGAAGGCGGCGGCCGGCGCGGCGTTGGGGGCGGCCAGCACGGGGTTGGGTACGGCGGCGGTGGACACCTCGAAGATTCGCAGCTACAACCCGGAGATGGAGTACCGGCCGCTGGGCGATACCGGCATCATGGTCTCGGCAGTGTGTCTGGGAGGACACTGGAAGCGCGTGGACACGATGATCCCCGGCATCTTCGGCGGGGGCAAGTGGCTGAATGCCGACCTGGACAATCCGGACTTCAAGCAGAACCGCTACGACGTGGTCAGTCGCTGCATTGAGCGGGGCATCAACTACATTGACGCCTGCACGTGGCAGGAGGTCATGGCCTACAGCGAGGCACTCAGGGACAGGCGGGACAGCATGTACCTGGGGTTCTCCTGGTACCAGGAGGAGATGCGGAAGCCGGACTACCGCACCGCGGAGGCCTTGCTGGGGACGCTGGACAAGGGCATGCGCCAGGCGAAGCTCGACTACGTGGACGTCTGGCGCATCACCATGATCTCGCAGAGCAGCAAGCACACCGAGGGCGAGGTCGAGCAGATGATGATCGCGCTCGACAAGGCCCGCGAGCAGGGCAAGGTGCGCTTCACCGGCCTGTCCTCGCACGATAGGCCGCACATCAAGTGGATGATCGAGGCCTACCCCGAGATCGTGCAGGTGGTTTGCACGCCCTTCACCGTCAAGAGCAAGGAGAGGCCGACGGACAGCCTCTTCGATGCGGTGCGGCAGCATGGCGTGGGCGTGTTCGGCATCAAGCCCTTCGGCGGCACCTCGCTCTTCAAGGGCGACAGCACTCTGGACAGCCCCGACGCCGAGGCGGACGACGAGATCGCTCGGCTGACCATCCGCTACATCCTGGCCACCGATGCCATCACCGCGCCCATCCCCGGCCTGATCAACGCCCACCAGGTGGACAACATGGCGCGGGCCGTACAGGAGCGGCGGGAGCTGGACGGGGAGGAGCAGGCCAAGCTGGAGAAGGCCGGCGACGAGATGTACGCGCGGCTACCGTCCGACTACCAGTGGCTCAAGGACTGGGAGTGGGTCTGAGTCGCGCTGCCGCGATAGCCCCCCGATAGGAACGGCGCCGCGCCTCGGGGCGCAGCGCCGCTTTTCTTTGTGAATGGAGGTCTGGGGATGACCAGGCGCTTGATGGTCACCGTCGGCATGGTAAGTTGCGTGGTCTGCCTGGCCGGCGCGCAGCTCACGTTGGCGCGGAGCGCCCGCTCGAAGGTGAAAGCAGTCAGGCGCGAGATGCGGGAGCGGTTCAAGGAGCCACTGCCCAAGGACAACTCCGCCTGCATGGTGTGCCACCTGAACTTGGGCGATGAGGAGCTGGTGGTCAAGCACCTCCCCTATGGCGTGACCTGCATGCTGTGCCATGGGCTCTGCTTCGAGCACAGGAACGACGAGAGCAGCCAGACCAAGCCCGACGTGCTGTTCGGGCGGGCCGAGGTGAAGCCCTTCTGCCGCAAGTGCCACGAGGGGCACAAGCATCCCAAGAAGGTCAAGGCGTTTCTGGCGGAGTGGGAGGGTAAGGTGCGGCCCAACGGACGGCTCATACTCGAGCAGGCCATCTGCACGGACTGCCACGGCACGCACATCATCAGGGCCGTGCCCATCATCAGCGCCGACGACATGTGACGGGGGGCGCGTTCTTTGGGAGCTATGCGCCCTGGCGCTGCGCGAGGGCCGTGTCTATGTGCTCCTGCAACGTGGTCCAGATGCCCCGTACCGCGGCCACCTGCTCTTGAGTGATCTCCTCCGGCGTGTAGCGCGCCTGCACGTAGCAGTAGGTGAGCTGGTTGGCCTCCTTGGCGATGGGGGAGAGCGGCCTGGGCAGTTGCCTGAGGTACTCGAAGGGCGTCTGCTCCGGCAGGCGACCGCACCCCAGCAGGTCGGCGTAGGCCAACAGCGCGCGGTACACGTGCTTGACCTTCTCGGCCGGCGACTTGTCCGCGAGGCTCCGATCGCGGAACGGGTCCACGAACACCTCGGCAGGCAGGCCTCGCCTGCCGGCCGATAGCAGGGCCGCCAGCCGGCGCAGGCCCAGCCAGCCTGCGATCCTGGCCAGCAGGCCGAGCAGGCCAAGCCGCATGCTCTCCAGCCAGTTCGGCCAGCGCAGCTTCCACCCCGTGAGCCGCTCGAACCAGGCCTTGATCTGCTTGCGGTAGCGGTAGATCAGGTAGCCCAGCACGGCCAGCAGCAGCAACAGCAGCAGCCACAGCCAACTCCACCCGCCCAGTGGACTGGGTGGCTGCCGGGCTGAGGTCTGGCCGGCGCTGCTGGGCTGCTCCTGGGCGCCGCCCTCGCCCCGTCCCTCGCCCTCGGGGCCCTCGCCCTCTCCCTGGCCCTGCTGGCCGCCTTCGCCCTCGGCCTGCGCGCCGGCAGCGCCCTCCCCCTCCCGCCCCTGCGACGACGTCTCGCCCTGCTCCGGTTCCGAACCTGCCGCGCCCGTGCTCTCCGGTCCCGCATCGGCCGCCTCAGTCGGTCCCTCCTGTCCGGCGGGAGTGCCCTCGGGGCGGGGCTGCTCCTCCTGGTCCCCCTCCTGGTCGCGGTCGGTGGTCTCGCGCCCCTGGGCGGTGCCCTCGATCGGCGAGGGCATGGTGCGGTCGGCCTCCCGATCGCGCAGGCGGGAGGGGATGACCTCCGCGATGCGCCTCAGAGGCTCGCGGCTCTCAGCCCGCGGCAGCTTAGTGGCCAGAAGCACGATGCCGGCCACAGTCAGCAGGGCCAGCGTGATCCACAATGGAGACACTGCCCGCGATAGGGTCAGACGCTTGCGGCGAACGTACATACGGATGGAGGAGAGCGTCGTCAGCGCCAGGAGCAGCAGGGCGAAGAAGGCGTAGACGGCCATGCAGGTGAAGGCGAAGCCGGTGGCGCCGCCGGCCTCCGTGGTCATGGCGCGCTCGCCCAGGGCGAAGACGACCAGAGCGGCCAGCGAGAAGTACATCACCAGCCAGCCTGGATGTCGGATGCTCCGCCGGTCCTCCGGTTGCGCGCCCTCCGTCTTGCCACGCTCTACCATGCCCTCCAGCATGCCGTGCTCGGCGGCCTCTTGCCGGGTCTCCTCGGCCGTGCACTCTCGGGTCAGGCGGCTGGCCGCGTACCAAATCACCGCCACGACGGCGTAGGTGAACAACAGGTCGAGCATGGCCGGGAGCCCCGTGCGCACGACCGGCCCCGAGCGCTGGGTGAATACCCACACGAACACGCCGATGGCGGCGGCCAGGCCGATCATATAGGGCGCGGCGATGACCTGGTCGCCGTAGCGCGTGCGCAGGCGGGTCACGCCGATGGTGCCCATGAGGAAGAAGAAGCAGACCCAGCGCAGCATGGCGTCGCTCTCGGAGCCCCAGAACACGCTGCGCAGTTCCAGCAGGTAGTAAAGGAAGCTGCTCAGCAGCCCCATGACGCTGAGGGGGATGGCCACCTCGGTAAGCAGGTCGGTGCGGTCATCGTCCAGCGGCGGTGCCGCTTCTTCGGCGCTCACCTCAGATTGTGCGTCGAGCGAGGACATCTAAGTCCCCCTCCTGCTGTATGTGGAACACGCTCACGCCCTCGTGGCTGAGCCGCGCCTGCGCCCGGATGAACTCCTCCTGGTCGAAAACCACGAACACGGCGACCACGAAGCCGGTGGCTTTCAGCCGGGCAATCATCTCGGCCAAGTCCGTGGGCACCCGTGGGACGATGAGAATGAGCGCCGCGTCGCGGGGCAGCCGGACGTACTCGGCCGCCAGCATCTTGGCCATGGTCAGTCCATCGGACAGCTCGAGCCGCGCCAAGGTCTCCATCATCTCCAAGAGGTTGGCGCCGCCCTTGCGGGCCGGGACCTCCACGGGGCGCAAGCGGTCGGCCCGCTCCCGCTCGGCCAGAATCCGCTGCAATTCGCGTCGGCTGGAGGCCTGGCGCTCCTCCAGTTCCTCCCGGGCGCGGTCCATGGCGTCGCGGCCGTTGCTGATGAAGCCCACGAGCTGCTTCTGCTGGGAGACGTAGTTGGCGATGGAGGCGGCGGCGACTACTGCCAGCTCGGAGCGCTCGAAGGCCAGCTCGCCTTCCCAGGCCGCTCGGCTGAAATCCAGCGCCAGATTGGCCCCGATCATGGTCGAGGGCTCGTAGACCTTGCTGTGCAGCCTGCCGGTCTTGGCGGTGGCCTTCCAGTGGATGCGGTTGAGCGGATCGCCCCGCATGTAGTCGCGAATGCCAGCGATGCGGGTCGGGTCCTCGTAGAGCCGCTGCGTGACCCGCACCTCACCTATCGGTCGGCGGGTGGCGATCTCGTAGCGCGAGATGGGCACCACTCTGGGGTACACGGTCACGAAGTTGGCCGTGGCGCCGGTGCGGAAGCGCCGGAACAGGCCGAAGATGTCGCCGGACTCGAGCACCAGGGGGCCGATCTGATGATACCCGCGATGGGTGCATTCCAGCCTGTATCTGAGCCTGGTCGTCTGGTGGGGCTTGAGCAGGCAGGCGCGTCCGCTGCTGCCCTCGCGCGCCAGGAGCGCGGGGGTCTGGTCCTCCATCAGCGTCCACAGCACGGGCAGGTTCTTGTCGTTGACCACCTCGGTAGTGACCGCCAGCGTCTCGCCCACTCGCGCCTTGGCCTTGCTGACCACGCGCTGGTGCGCTATCCCGCGCAGGGCCGTGCGCCCCATGAGCCAGGACATGCCCAGCATCAGCACCAGGGCGTAGAAGGCGAAGGTGAAGAAGCCCAGGTGCAGCACGTAGGCCACGGCCACGACGGCAACGACGATCAGGATGACTCGCGCAGCGGTCAT
>JBHIEF010000243.1:0-5934 GCA_046760465.1 Armatimonadota bacterium
GGCAGATGTCAAGGCCGTCATCGGGCGATCTGCGCCGCTAAGAGCCCAAAGCCCGCCTCCGGTCCCGTCCTCCCCAGTTGTGGCCGATGCCACACTACTTGGCGGCCGTGGCAGGAATTGTGGCACCCACGGGCAAACTACCTAGTCCCCCGCCCGCTTCAGGACCCAAATACCTACCAGAGACGCCGCATCCCACAATCTGGGGGCGGCACGCGCCGTGTGGCGATAACGTTGCAGACCCTGGCAGTAGTACCTACTGTAGCCGAATCGGTGTTTGTGCGGATAGCTCGGCCCTTCTTGCTCGTTTCACCCGCTGTCGTTGGGTGCGAGGGCCCCCGCGCGCTCCATGTCGGCTCAGCGACGGCGGTCTCCCGCTGCCGCAGGCCAAGTGCCTTTCTGCCATCAGCGTTGATGGAACCACGCAACCGAGCGAGGGTGTCTCGACATGTTCAGAGGATCGCGTAGCGCCACGCTGATCGCTGGCGGCATCATCCTCACCTGCCTGCTGTCTGCCATCATCTGCTCTTGGCGGGACGCAGCGCGCGCCCAGGAGCCCGACGCCGGGCCCGCTGCGGCCAAGGAGAAGGGGCGCTTCGGCCGGGAGGCCTATGCGGGCCGCGAGACCTGCCTACTGTGCCACCAGACCGAGCACAGCCTGGCCCAGGCCAAGACGCGCCACGGACGGGCCATGATCACCCTCGAGGAAGAGGGCAGGGGCTGGAGCTGCGAGGGCTGTCACCGCCCCGGCAAGGAGCACGTCGAGCAGGCCGTGGCCGGCATCCAGACCCCCAAGAAGATGACCCCCAAGGAGTTGGGCGGCGCCTGCCTCCAGTGCCACAAGGACCGCTTCCGCTGGCACGACTGGGTCAAGTGCCAGCATGCCACCGGCGACGTCAAGTGCGTGCAGTGCCACGACCTCTACAACGACAAGAGCAAGCGCCTCCTGGTCAAAGAAGAGCCAGAGCTGTGTCTGGACTGCCACGCGGAGGCGCGCGGCGAGTTCATGCTGGTCAGCCACCACCCCGTGGTGCAGGAGAAGCGCATGCGCTGCGACGACTGCCACGATCCGCACCGGCGCATGCGGCTGGATCCCCGGCACGTCAACCAGATGTGCAGGCGCTGCCACAAGGAGCAGCGGGGCCCGTACCTCTTCGAGCACGCCTCCATATCCGGCGGACTCAGCGAGGCCTGTCTCGACTGCCACCGCGCGCACGGCTCGCCCAACCCCGAGCTGCTCAAGCTGCGCGGACGCGGGCTCTGTCTGTCCTGCCATGCCGACCGCGTGCTGCACTTCGCCGGCGCCGCTGATTGCACGTTCTGTCATCGAGCCGTTCATGGCTCCAACACGGACAAAGACCTGTTGGCCCCCTAGAGCCATCGGGGGCCACGTCGGATTACTCACGACACCGGAGGGTAGGACCTCATGAGGGGTAAGCAGCAAGGGCTCCTGGCAGCGGCGCTGACGGCCATCCTGCTGGCCTGGCTGGGGATGTCCGGCGCCACCTTGTGCTGGTGCCAGCCGGAAGGCGCCGAGGCAACCGACGAGGAGGCCGAGGACGTCAGCGAGGAAGACGCCGAGGCCTGGGCTGACGAAGCCCACGTGGCCATAGGCTTCCAGAGCTGGAGCGTAGAGGGCAACGAGCGCCGCTTCCGCCAGTACGTCACCCGCGAGCAGGGCGTCTACCCGGCGCACGTGGGGTTCTCGGCCATCAGCCCCGGCTACCGCAACTGGCTGTGCGTGGACTTCAACTCCATCTCCGAGCCGGGGCGCTCCTTCTCCTACGATTTCCACGACACCAAGGGCGGCCTCCAGAGCTCCGCCGAGTTCCGACGCTCCCAGTTCTTCCAGCGCTTCCTGCCCGGCTCCGGCAGCCTGGAGCGCGAGGACTGGCAGCTCGAGAACCGGTTAGACATCGGCGATAGCGTCAAGCTGGACGTGGACCTGTGGAGCGTGGCCGCCAACGGCCCCAATCTCATGGGGCCCACCAGGTTCTCCTCCACCGAGGTCAGGGCCGAGCCCTACGTCACCATCGGCGACATCGCCCTGCGCACCGCCTTCCGCGCCGAGTCCTTCAACTCGGGCCTGGGCCGCGAGTTGGGCGGCGATGAGCTGGGCGCCTTCATCTCCGTGCTGCCCGCCTACGACCACCGGCACATGCTGGAGGGCTCCTTCGCCACCACCTGGACCGACCTGGATGGCCCCGCCCGCCAGGTGCGGTCGCAGTCGGCCGCCTTCGACCTCACCTCGGTGTTCACCAATGACCTGGTCTTCGAGGGGGCCTTCTTCGATGTGCGCGTGCTCGACAGCGTGGCCCTCAATAGCCTGGAGGTACAGCGCACCGGCGGCCGCGGCGCCCTCCACTACAGCGGCATAGACAAGGTGTGGGTGGAGACCGGGGCCGAGTTCGCGAACGTGGACTACCTGGAGCGCTTCCAGACTCGGGTGGACGAGCCCAGCGTGCAGAACTACTGGGCCCGCGCCCACTATCGCCCCACCCGAAAGCTCAAGCTCTACGGCGAATGGCGCCTGCGCAAGATTGACGACGTGCCCAACCCCACCCTCAACAGCCTACTCACTGGCCCGCCCGTGCTCTGGAACGAGTCCGAGCGCTGGGAGGCCAAGGCCACCTACACGCCCTCCGCCAGGGCCGCCGTCACCGGGCGCTATCGGTCCGAGGACTGGCGCAACGAGCCCCTCAACGTGGACACGCAGGCCCGCACGGCCGAGTTCAGCGGCTGGTGGATGCCCTGCGACCGGCTCACCGTCTTCGGCGCCTTCCAGCGGCTCGACTGGGACCTCAACGGCGTGGATGGGCCCGTCTTCTTCGAGAAGCTGGACTACCGCAGCAACGCCAACATCTACACCGGCGGCGTCACCTACCAGGTCAACGACAAGAACAGCGTGTCCGTAACCGGCGCCCACACCGTCGTGCAGGGCGCCAGCCGCGCCAACCAGGAGTACATCGCCGCCTCCTGGCGACACGACTGGAAGCCGGACTGCGGCTTCGAGGTCACCGCCCTGATAGACGAGTTCAACGAGGCACCCACCGGCGGCGCCCTGGACTTCGACGCCGACCTGATCGGCGGGCGCGTCTGGCACACGTTCTAGCTGCGGCAGCGCCCCGGCGCCCGGGCGCAGGCGGGCCCGGCCGCCGGTTGCATAGATGCTCCCCCAGGCGTGGCGAGACGTGGCGAGTTCCGTCGCCCCGCGGGGCAGATAACGAGGTGATCGTCAGTTGAAGACCCAACATGGTGTGCTTCTAGCGCTCTTGGCTCTTGGCCTGGTCGTTGTGGCGAGCGGCTGTGGCGGCGAATTCGGGACCGTAAGCGCGGGCGCGCGGTCCTATGTGGGCTCTGATGCCTGTACCTCCTGCCATTCCGAGATCGCCACCCGGGCCACCCCCACCCACGGGCACCCCTACAAGCTCAATCCGGTGAAGAACGGCCTGCCGCCCACCTACCCCCACTCCTCGGTTCCCAGTCCGCCCGATCCGTACTCGTGGAACGACGTCACCTACGTCATTGGCGGCTATGGGTGGAAGGCGCGCTTCATTGACAGCCTCGGCTACATCGTCACCGGCACCCATGTCCAGTGGAACCTGGCCACCGCCCAGTGGGTGGCCTACCACTCCGGCGATCCGGCCGGCACCAAGCCGTATGACTGCGGCGGCTGCCATACCACTGGCTGGGTGGCCACGGGCTCCGGCGGGCCTCATCAGGACGACCTGCCCGGCATGTACGGCACCTTCGAGGAGCCCGGAATTGGCTGCGAGGCCTGCCACGGCCCCGGCAGCGCGCACGTGCAGAGCGGCTCGTCGGCCGACATCGAAGTAGACACCTCCGCCGAGCAGTGCGGCGGCTGTCACTTCCGCGACGCGCAGCACCGCATCGAGGTCAGCGGCGGCTTCATCCGCCACCACGAGCAGTACGACGAGTGGCTGGCCTCGCCGCACAACAACCCGCTCACCTGCGTGGACTGCCACCACGCCCACTACGGCACTCGCTACGACACCACCGGAGCCGGCATCGTCCAGGAGTGCGAGGACTGCCACCTCGACGAGGCGGCCTACCAGAAGCACAACAGCCTGGCCGACTGCGTGGACTGTCACATGCCCCGCGCCGGCAAGTCGGCCGTCAAGGTCCACGACCACGAGGGCGACGTCCGCACACACATCTGGGAGATCAAGCACGACTCCGCCGACAAGAGCGACATGTGGTACTCCGAGGGCGGCAAGACCTACTCCCACGGCTTCGTGACCCTGGACTTCGCCTGCTATGGGTGCCACAAGGACACCAGCAACGTCGGGGGCCCGGCCTCCCAGCAGAGCGCGGCCGAGCTGATCGCCATGGCCGATGAGATGCACGGGCCACATGCCACGTCAGTCAGCTCGCCGGCGACTCGCGCGCTCCCGCTGCTGGGCCCACCCGAGCGCAGGCCCGTTCGCGGGCGCTGGCAGCCTCGGGCAACGGAATTCGAGATGGACGAGGAGTAAGGCCCCGACCTCGATCGCACACCGGAGGTGACGCGCAAGTCGGCTGCCTGACATCGGTCCCCCCGCCCCCTGCCACGAGGAAGTGGTCGGTCACCCGTGACGCTTACCCCCCCCGAAGACGTCAGGGGGTGGCCGTCACTCGGGCCGCATCAGTAAGCGGCCAATGAGGTGATGCCCCGATGAAAGGAGCCGGTCTAGCACCGCTGCTTGTCCTTGCCGTAGGCGTGGCCTTTGTCGTCGCCGGATGTGGCGCCACCTTCACCGGCAATGGCGGCGGCTCCGCCACGACCTTCCGCGACCCCTCGCTCACGCCCTCGGCCAACGTCGCGCCGGGCACGGCCGACTTCGAGGGCTGGGCCGACTGTAAGAGCTGCCATTGGGGGATCTACGACGACCTGCGCACCCCCACCGCCAACCCGGGGCGGCGCTACCACGGCGGGAACTTCCACGACGCCGACTCGCCCCCCGGCGAGCCGCCCTCGGAGCACGGCCGCGACCTGATTGACGGCTACGGCGGCGCGTGCGCCGCGTGCCACACGGTGGGCTACGACGAGCCCGGAGGCTTCAACGACGGCCCCATCGTGACGCCCGGCCCGCTGGACAACATCCAGTGCGAGGAGTGCCACGGGCCCGGCGGGGATCACCACGGCGACCCCAGCAAGATCAACCGCGTCCCGGACGCGCAGGAGACCTGCTGGGACTGCCACGTGCCGAGCTACAAGATGCTGCGCGGGCCGGTGGGGCCCAGAGTGGACGCAGACTTCGTGGGCACCAAGCCAAGTAGCGTCGGTGTCCACCACCCGCAGGCCACGATGATCGCCGGGACCTACGGCTACGAGTACGCCAGCCGCGGCGTGTATCCGCAGGGCGCCCACAGCGACATCCTGAACACCTGCGTCACCTGCCACCTCCAGGGCAATCCCGTGGGGCCCAGCGGCTACCTCTCCCACCTGCCCGACGACCTGCATCCGGACGACAACATCTGCGCCGTGTGCCACGCCGGTGGCGCCAGCGACGCCCTCGAGGATCTCGAGCACGAAGTCATCGAGCTGCTGATCGAGCTGGGCGGCGAGGACCCGGCCAACCCAGGTCATCCGGACCCCGACGCGACCGGGGGCGCGCTGGGCGCTTACGCCAGCGCACACGGTATAGACCTGGGTGACGCCGCGACCGACAACGTGTACTACCGGACTTACAAGGGCGCCAAGTACAACCACAGCTACGTCGAGCACGACGCCAGCCACGGGGCACACAACCCGCCCTACGCCAGGGCGCTGCTGGAAGACAGCATAGCCGCCTTGCAGCCGTAAGCCGACGCACGGGATCCTATCCCCCTGAGCCGGGGCCGGCGATCGCCTTCAGCGGGGGCTTGGGCGAGAGCCGGCCCTGGCGGGCGCCCCGGGCGAAGGGCGCCCCCCCCCCCACTTGATCACCCCAGGTC
>JBHIEF010000244.1:0-5902 GCA_046760465.1 Armatimonadota bacterium
GACCGGCCTGGCTCGCTATATCCCTAGCCTCAGAACTTACAAGTCAGAACACTAGGCCCCCCGGCCGCTCGCCTCACCCAGACAGACGATGCCCCCATCCGAGGTACTGATGAACAGCCGGCCGCCTGCGGCCGCCATGCCGTCCCACACGGGCGGGGCCGGGAGCTTGTACTCGGCCAGCCTCTCGCCGTCGTCGGCGGCAAGCGCCGCCAGCACGCCTCCTTTGCGGCCCTCCCATGCCCCGTGGGGGTCTCTGGGGTCAACTACATCCGGCGAGCCGGCCACGAAGATGGTGTCTCCCGCCCGGACCATGGCCGTGACGCGGATGCCCAGGCGCTGCTCCCACAGCGGCCGCGGTCCCTGCCCGCGCCGTCCGCTCGCGGCTTGGCCGCCGGCCGGGGCCTTCAGCGGAATGCACCTCAGCCGGTAGGCATTCGCTCCCGGCGTGAAGACCGTCTCGCGGCTGCGCGAATCGTAGACCTCCGCCCCGTAGGCAACGTCGCTACCCAGAACCATCAGGCCCGAGGTCGCCGCCCGGCCCACTCGCCAGAAGGTGCGGTTGAACCAACTGGGGTCCAGGTAGCCGCCCGTCGTGTACAGATGCTGTCCCGCGCGGCCCTCGGAGGATGAGACGTTCATCTGCCGGATGAACACGTTTGCACCGTCGCTGGCGGGGATGTCGTTCAGCAGTCCCGCCATTGACTGGGCGCTGGTCTCCGGCGGCATCTTCCCCGTCTCCGGGTCGGGGCTGTAGATGGTCTCGCTGTGCAGCACCTCCCCCGTGGCCGGGTCGAGGGCGTACAGGCGGATGCCCCCGTCGAGGTACGACGACCGCCCCGCCGCGAACCAGCACCTGCCCTCGTGCACCAGCACGCTGCCGGGCACGGGCCAGGGCGATTCTAGCTGACCGAAGGCGGTCACCAGGCGTTGGTCGGGGGCCGCCTCGAACCGCCACACCAGCGCCCCATCCGAGGCGCGCAGGCAGCGGACCCGCCCGTCGGCCGAGCCGAATATCGCCAGCCCCTTGTGCAAGGTGGGGGGCGAGTCCACCCGAGCCCCGGCCGTGTACTGCCAGGCGCTGCTGCCGTCGTCCGCGTCCAGCGCGTGGACCGTGTGGGTATCCACCCCCGCCACCAGCACCTTGCCGCCTGCCACCACCAGGCCGCTGGGCCGGGCGCCGATGTCGGCCCGCCAGGCCACCTCCAGGTCTGCGCCCACCCCCAGCTCCGTGGCGCCGCTGCGCTGGGCGTCGTGACGGTACGTGGGCCATTCCTCGGCGCTCTCGGTCGCGGATGGGCTGCCGCCGATCTGCCCGAAGGCCGGGCCCTTCTCAAGCCGAGGTGCCCCTGCGCGCTCCGACTTCCTCGCCGGCGCCAGGGCGTTGAAGCCGGTGAGCTTGGCGTTGATGTAGCACGCGCACGGATGCGGCGTGACGTAGAGCAGGCCGTTGCAGGGCAGGTACCCCAGCAGGCACCCGCTGCGCACCCAGTGGTTCTGGTAGTTCTCCCCGCTGGACAGGTCCACGAACTCCACCCCGCGCCGACAGGACATGAGGAAGCGCTCGGTCATCTTGTTCCGGTAGCAGCGATGATGGTGCCCGACGTTGAATATCTCCTTGGTCCCAAGCTCCCGACGAAGCTCTCCGGTCCGCAGGTCCAGGGCCTGGATGCGGTAGTCCACCTTGCTCGGGTCCTTGGCCTTGTAGCCGTTGCCCCACACCGACCCAAACTCCGTCTCGGCGTTCACGTGAGTCCAGACCACGTCTCCCACCACGAAGACGTCCGGCGGCGTGCAATGGCCCCAGCCGCCGTACGCGTGCTTCCACCTCTGCCGGCCGTCTTGCGCGTCGAAGGCATACAGCGACCCCGGCATGGTGTGGTAGGTGTGGTGCGTGTTGGGCTCGGGCTGCGCCAGCAGGACCACGCCGTCGGAGTATACCAGCACCGCCAGCAGGTACTCGTACATGCCCGCAAACCCAATCCGCCGCACCGCCTCGGCCGGCAGCGCCGGGCGCTCCGTCCGCCACAGGCGCTGGCCCGAGTCCGCCGCCAGGCACTCGATTGCCTCCGTGGTCAGGGCGAACACCTTGCCCTCGCCCGCGGCCAGCTCCAGCCTTCCGAACGGGTCCTGGCCCTTGCTGGCGCGGATCCCCGGAAACGGGCCCTCCCTCCACAGCACCCGCCCGGTCTCGGCGTCCACGGCGCAGATGTCCTTGGTGGGCGCGGCGTCGGGCGTCCTCTTCGACCGGTTGATGCAGGTAATCAGCCGCCCCTCCGCGCACAGGATCTCGTCGGCGTTGGCGGTCTCTGCGTAGACCCGCCTCTCTTCGCCGCTGGCCGCATCCAGCGCCGTCACCGGCGCGGTGGGACCGAGCGTGACGTAGACCGTGTCCTCCACGGCCACCAGGCGTTTCCCCACGTTGGGCGGCATGGTGAACCGCCCCACCGTGACGCCCTGGCCCGTGTCGGGCGTGCCGCTGAACTCCTCCGAGCCCCATCTCGGTATGGGACGCCTCCACAGCAGCACTCCGCTGAAGGCGTCGCGCGCCACCACGTACCACTTGCTGGGCACGGTGCCGTCCACGCAGGTCAGCGTCTCGTCGCAGATGTAGAACAGCCGCCCGCCCGCCGAGACCATCGCGCTGACGCTCGGCGTCCAACCGTGGCTGCGCGCCCACAGCGGCCCGGCGGTCCACTGCAAGTGAGCCGGCGGCCCCACCACGCTGTCGCTGGCCACGGCGTTGCCGCCCGCCCCGTGCAGGTGATGAGTCCACTCGTCAATCTCCCGCGGACGGGGCTTCACGTTCTTCATCCACCTGCGCCCCATCTTGACGTAGGCCACGCCCTCGGGAGCCAGCACCCGCCGCACTTCCCGCATGGGCACCTGACCCAGGTCCTCGGCCACCAGCAAGTTGACGAGGTTGTCAACGTAGGGCAGACGCGTGCCTTCCAGCCGGTCCACGGACACGGCGCCGTAAAGGCCCAGCGATCGGATGTGCTCGCGCGCCCTCTCGACCTTCGCCGGGCTCGCATCGAGACCGTGGACCAGGTAGCTGTCGTTCGCGCGCAGCGCCGCCGTCAGCTCCCCATCGCCGCAGCCGACGTGCACCACCAGGCCGCCCTTGACGCCGGTGGCCTCCAGGATCTGCCTGGCCGACGGGGCACCGGGCTCCTCCGCCGGCCACAATAGGCCGACGGCCAGCAGGCAAGTTCCCACCAGCGCCAGCGCAGCTATCGTGCGGATCCTGATCCTCACGGTCGTGCCCCCCTGTCAGTGAGTGTCCTCGGCGCCGCGGTCCCCAGAAGCCCGCTTCCCGGCCTGTGGTACGCCTCCTCCCCGCTCCAGCAACTGGCCCGGCCATCGCTCGGCGAACCGCCCGTCGGCCGTCCGGCGGTCGTGGCTCTCTTCGAGCCAGCCCGTGGCGACGTTGTCTCTGGCGTCGAACTCGGGCACGTACGGCTTGATGTCCAGCAGCGGCGTGCCGTCGAGCATGTCCACGCCGCGGACCTCCAGAGCGGCGCCACTTCTGCGCTCCAGCTTCACCACGGTCAGCCCAATCGGGTTCGGCCGCCTGGGGGCGCGGGTGGCAAAGACCCCGCGGGGGCGGTCGTCGCGGAACGGCGTGCACTTGAGCCGGTAGCCGGCCCCCTGGTGGAAGACGTAGATGAGGTACAGGTGGCTGAAGCCCTCGCAGTCATCCAGGCCCTCCTCAAACTGCGGGAACACCTCCACAGTGCCAACGGAGCCTGGCGCGAAGGCGCCCTGGATGGGCATGCCGACCTCCTCCTTGTACGGCGTCCTTATCACGCCGATGGGGCGAAAGCGCCACTCCTCCTGGTCCATCCTACACACCCCGGTTCCGCGGGATTGCACCGTGCTCCGACCTCCCCCACAGCGCACTTCGCCGCCGAGACTGGGCGATCCTGTGACACGCCACCGCCCGCCAGGCAATCCCGCTGCCCCCCTAGTGGGCACGCCTAGCCGGCCTGCCTGACGAACAACTCCTCGGGGCCCTGGCACTCCCCCGGATCAAAGCACTCCCGTGCGGCCTCGATGGACGCAAGTGGCACGTGGCCAGGCAGTGCCTCCGTGAGCGCGAACCCCAGCAGATCGAGCCACTCCGTCTCTCCCGCGAACGGCCTGTAAACGGTTCGGTTCTGGTACTTCTCGAAGCTCTCATGCTCCTCGGGCAGCGGGTTGACGAATGGCTCCCGGGCACACCGCGCATAGGGGTCGGTCGTGCAGAAGGTGCGGCCCGTCTTCACTTCCCGAATCAGGAACAGCGGCCGCGACCCCCGGACGGGGTGAGCGTACACCTGGCAGAGCGGCCTCGCCGTCCCCGGCGGCTGCGCTCGGGTCACGCCCGCCCCGCCTACGTACAGCGATACCAGGGGCGTCTGCTCTGTCGTCAGATCCAGAGGCGCGTACGTGGCGTAGGGGGCGAGCTTGTTCGCCTTGGTCGCTGCGTCCGCGAGAGTGCCGATGATGAAGTACATCCGCAGTAGATGGGCCGTGCCGGGAGTGTCCTTGATGCGGATCACCGTCGCTTGTACGGTGTAGTCACGCGTCCCGTGGCGCGAATTGCCGCAGTCGTAGCGGGGCTTCGCGTAGTGCTCGCCCTGCCGATCGAGGTCCGTGCCGAAGACCACGGCGATTGCGTAGCTCCGGGGATCCGCGGCGTTCTGAGTCACCGCCGCCCAGCCTCCGGTCTGGTCGAAGTTGATGCGACACCCCTCGGCGCCGTACCTGTACGGAGTGAAGAACCGATAGCTGCCGTCCGGGTTGGCGACCACGTGCTCTGGGAACACCGAGGTGCGCACGCCGCCCCACGGGCTGAGGTTTGTCATGGGGTGCTTCTCGAAGTTGTAGATGACGTAGGTGACCTCGATGACGCCCGCGCCAAGGTCGCGGTACTGCGCATAGACCAGGACGCCACTACGGTTCACGCTTGGGTCTGGGATTTGCGCCCACGACAGGACCGCGAAGGACCTGTCCTCCGGGTCGAAGCTGTCCGCCAGCATCGGCGAGTAGAACGGTCGGTCACCCTCCTCCCGGGTGTAGATGCCCGATTGGTGAATGAAGGCATTGCCGAACCGCCGCGATGAGTCAGGCAGATCCCGGCCCAGCAGCGGCTCGTAGATGGTTGTGAACTGCCACGTCTCATCCACCCACTGGCTGTCGGGAGATTGGGGCGGCATGGCCTCGCCGAAGGACGAGGCTATCGAGTACATCTGCCCGCCCTTCCCGATGCCGATCTCCCAGCACCGCTCCTCAACCGACTTGTGCTTAAGACGCGCGTGGAACACATCGGCCTCGTTGACCTCCGGGTGCCACCGGCTATCGCGCGCCCAGTACTGAAACGACCGCTGGAGTTCGAGCTTGCTGTCCTTCTCGAAGAAAGTCGGCGCACCCGAATCCGGGAACAGGCTCAGGAGCCTATCCGCATGTTCGTCTGCATGCACTTGCATGGTCAGACAGCCTCCGAACAGCCACGTCATTAGGGCGATGCGAAACACGGTGTCCACCGATCCTTGCCGTGAGGGGCTCAACGGCACACCCCCCTTCGAGGTTGCTCATCAGTTCCCCGAAGATGGCGGCAGTCCTCTGATTGCGCCGCAGCGCGACGTTGATGACCGGGGGGAGTTCATTCTCAGGTCGCTGGGGCGAGATGTGCCGGACCGACAGGTGTCCCCAGCCAGGACCCCCGAGGGTGTGTTCGCGGGCCAACCGGCCTTTTGCCGGCAGGTGATTGACAAGCCCCCGCCGATGCGTTAGCATGGGGACGCGCGCACGCAGGTGCGCGTGTCGCTGTCTTCGTGCGGCGCGGGGCTGTAGCTCAGTTGGTTTAGAGTGCCACCCTGTCAAGGTGGAAGTCGCGGGTTCAAGTCCCGTCAGCCCCGCC
>JBHIEF010000245.1:0-5883 GCA_046760465.1 Armatimonadota bacterium
GGACGCGGGGGCCAGCCACCCCAGCCTTGTAGGAGGGGCGTCTCGCCCCGACTAGGGAGCCCGCCACTAGGCTATGAAGCCACTCCTAACGAGGCGGCGGCCGGTACGCCCGAGCCGCTTCACTGAACGGCTGCGCGGTCAGCGCCTCTACCAGCGCGTCGTCGAGGTAGTTGACCGCGAAGAAGCACGTCCCCTTCGCACCAGCCTGGCGGCACATCTCCACTTGCCGCAGGACCAGCTCGGGTGGGCGCGGCACCGCCTTCCCGTCTTCGCGCCGGTAGATGGACAGGCCGGGAATGATGCGCTCGAGCGGCGCGTCGGCCTCTCGCCACTCGTCCAGGTCGGCCTGGAGGTCCTCGTCTCTCATGACGTAGGCCATGGGGATGAGGTAGTCAACGATGCCCTCCTCCAGCCACCCGTACCAGTCCTGGCACACGTTGTCGGCCGCGCGCCGGTTGTGGAAGACCGCGGCAGTGACCTGCGCCTCCGGCTTGAGCTGCTTGGCCCTGCGGTACACGTCCCGGACCAGTGCCGTGACGCCCTCCTTCTGGAATGCACTCCATTTGGCCACCGTGTCCCGATACCGCGCCACGTCGGCGTCACCCTCTCGCCGGGGGATCAGGTCGCTGTCCCCGACGGCCGAGATGACGTGCTCCTCGCTGAAGTACCCGCCGCTTCTGGCCAACCCCGTGACGCGCTGGAGGGCCTCCTGGCGCATCGAGAGCACCGGGCCGTCCACGAAGATCACGTGCCCGCCCGCGCGCACGAAGGCCGCCAGCGCCGTCGCCTCCTCGGGCGCCATGAGGTACACGCAGGTGAGGAACAGCACATCGCTCGGCTCCAGATCGCTCAGGCCCCGCTCCCTCGGCAGCCGCTGCGGCGCAAATCCCAGTGCCTTGAGCCAGTCGGAACCGGCCTGAAGGAAGCGATCCGTGTAGCGCTCACGGTTGGAGGGCGGGTTGTAGATGTGCACGTTGTCGGCGGTGGCCCCGAACTGGGCCAGGGCGCGCTTAACCACCGTGTCCACGGCCTCCACGCCGGTCTGGTCCGCGTGCCAGTTCAGGAGCAGGCAGGCGCCCTGCCCCAGCTCGTTCAGCGTGATGGCGGGCACGCCGTGGTCGAACTCGGCCAGCACCCGTGCCGTGGTCGGCTCGGCCAGGGCGTTGGCGCTGAAGTTGCCCACCAGCGGGAAGGTCTCGCCCAGCACCTCCGTCAGCAGAGGGCCATGCCTTCTCTCGAACTCGCCCCGGCAGTAGTCGCAGTAGCAGTAGTCACTGCCGGGATAGCGGATGTAGTCGAAGTGAATGCCGTCCACCTCGTAATTCGCCAGCACCTCCAGCATCACGTCCCGCTGGAACTCCCGCACCTCGGGCTTGCCGAAGTCGTACCAGTGCCGGGTCTGGCCGTTGCGGGCGGCGATCATCCACTCGGGGTGCTCGGCGAACACTGTGCCCGGCTTGGGCGAGCCGTTCTCCCCGTTCACAAACCAGGCGTGGAACTCAATGCCTCGCTCGTGTGCCCCTTCGGCCAGGTATCGCAGCGGGTCGAAGTCGGGCGCGATGTCCTCGGCGCGCGCCACGATGTCGCTGTTGTAGTAGGCGTGTCCGCCCCAGTAGAAGACCAGGCAGTAGATGGCGTTCAGGCGCCCGCTCTCGATGCGGTCCAGGACCTCGTCGGCCTCCTCGGCGGTCTTGGCCGAGGTCGCGTGCATCCAGATGCCCCGATGCTGGACGGGCTGGCCTAGGGCGTGTCCGGCCAGCGCGAGTAGCGGCAAGCTCAGCAGCAAAGCCCTCATCATGTCGTTGCCTCCTCCGGAATGGCCCCCATGTCGCCGGTCTCAGCCATCCATCGCTCCAGAATCCCGCGCAGCCTCTTCAGAGTCCGTTGGTACTTGGGGAAGCCGGCCAGGTTGTGGACCTCGTGCGGATCGGCTGCCAGGTCGTAGAGCTCCTCCAGCGGCCTCTGCGGTGCCATGAACAGCTCCTGCGCCGGCGTCAGCTTGCCCTCCGCGTGCAGTTGCTTCAGAATGGCCAGGGCGGGGTACTGGCGCTCCTTGTAGGCGTTCCGCTGCGTATATGGGCGGTCGGGGTGGAAGTTGCGGATGTACTTGTAGCGGCGGGTGCGCACGCAGCGAATGCGGTCCACCGTTTCGTCGCAGCGGTCGCGAGCGGCTACCACGAAGTCGCGCTGCTGCGCCCCGGGCCCCAGAAACACCTGGCCCTGCATGTAGTCGGGCGGCTTGATGCCGGCCAGCTTGAGGGAGGTGGCGGAGATGTCAATGGCGCTGATCAGGTCGCCGCGGACGGTGCCGGGCTTGATCCTGCCCGGCCAGCGCACGATCAGAGGGATGTGGATGCCGCCCTCGTAGAGCCACTGCTTGCCCCGCACGTGACAGCGTCCGTTGTCGCCAAAGAAGAACACAATCGTGTTGTCGGCGAGGCCCTCCTCCTCGAGACGCTGGAGCACCGCCCCCACCTTCTTGTCCAGCAGGTTGATGGAGTCCAGGTAGTTGGCCCAGTCATCGCGCACCACCGGATGGTCGGGGTAGTAGGGGGGAAGCTCGACTTGGTCGGGATCAACCAGGTAGTCCTGCTCGCGGGCCTTCTTCCAGGCCCCGCCACGGTGCGCCTCGGCGAAGTTGACCTGCGCGTAGAACGGCTGGCCCTCTCGCCGCTTGCTCCAGTCGTCGCCGTCGAACGGCTTGGCCGCCTGGAAGTTGAAGTCGGTCTTCCCCGTCCCGCGGACGCCGGGGGCGGCCGTCTTGACGTTGGCCGTGAAGTAGCCGGCCGCGCGGAAGTGGTCGGTGATGAGCTTGACCGGCTCGGGCAGCGTGTAGCCGTCCCTGCGATGGCTGCGGTGCTGGTGTGCCCCGATGCTGGTCTGGTACATCCCAGTTATCAGTGCCGACCGACTGGGCGAGCAGACCGGTGCGGTTACGAACGCCCGCGTGAAGCGCGCCCCCTGCGCGGCCAATCCGTCCAGGTTGGGCGTTCTCATCAGCGGCTCGCCGTAGCAGCCCAGTTCCGGGCCCATATCCTCCCCGATGATCCACAGGATGTTGGGCCGGCGTCCGGCTCTGGCCGAGGCTACCAGGGGGGCCACCACGGTCCCGGCGGCTGCCAGACTGGCGGCGCTCAGGAAGTCTCTGCGGCTAAGCGAAGGCTCGTGGCCATGGGACATCGTGCTTCTCCTTTCGAGTGCGCACCGGGTGTGCTACGGCTGGCGATGTGCGTTGAAGCGCCCGCTGGCGAAGTAGCGCCGGTAAGCGTCCTGCACGTAGCTCTCTTGCAGGCTGCCGTCCTTGCGCACGCGCACCACGCCGCGGTTGGCGTAGTAGTGCCAGTGCCAGCCGAACTGGTCGAAGATGTTGAGGTAGTCGGTCATCAGCGTCAGCGCGCAGGCGTTGTCGTACACGCTCTGCTCGGTCTGCTCGAAGCCGCCGAACTCGCCCAGGTGGATGGCGCAGCGATTGTCTATGGCAAAGCGGAAAGCCGGTATCCACCGGCTCAGGAGCGTGCGGGTGTCGTGCTCCTCGTTCGGCCAGCGCGGCGGCAGACGGTACTCATAGTCGTGGAAGCTGTAGCAGGTGAGCGGATCGCCGGTCGGCTCCAGGCTCTCGAAGGCGCCCCGAGGATATGGCTTTGCTCCCGGGCCCCACGGGGGTATCACCTCCACGTAGATGAGATGGGTCTGGTCAATCTCCCGTATGGCCGCGGTGATCTTCCTGATCAGCGCGTTGTACGCCCTGGGGTCGCGCGTCTCCGGCTCGTTGAGCAGGTCGTACGCGATCGCGTCGGGCGGGTAGTCTCTGCACTGCTCGGCCAGCTTGCGGAAGTGCTCCACCACGTCGGGCACCCACTTCTCGTCCGTGTTGAACACGTTCTGGATGCCCTGCTCCCAGCTCCACTGCACGTTCTTCATCGCGCGCTCGCCGGTCTGGTTGTGCTGGGGGCGGAAGGTGTTGGAACCCGTGCGCTTGATGGTCTCGATCTCCTTGATGCTGCCGGGCTCGCCGATGTCGGTGGGCCCGAAGCAGTAGGAGGTGAATCCGCCGAAGCGCTTGATGGGGTCCAAGGGCACCCGGTACACGATGTGGTCCTGACCGACGGCCGCGATGCTGTCGCCCCATATGCCCCGCGAGCCCACCGTCTGCGTGTCGCTGATGACCTTCAGGCCGGGGTAGTCCCTCATCAGACCGTATGTGGCCAGCGGCGGCAGCGGCGCGGTCTGGATCGGCTCCGTGTCCCACTCGTCCTCCAGCTCCAGGTAGTTGTACACGTCCGCCACCATCAGCGCCCACTTGTCCTCCGGATCGCGCACGAAGGCCTCGCTGAAGGTGATGGGGTAGTTCAGCAGAGCCCGCGACCAGAAGCGGCACTGCTCGATGTACTGCTGCGCGTCGGACTCCTTCAGGGGCACTGCCGTCATCGTGCGCGCCTGCCCCAGGAACCCTCGCCATTCCTTCAGGGGGCGCAGGACAAACAGCCGAGCGCCCGGCTCGTCGAACGTCGCCGTCACCCCGCTCGTGCCCTTGTCACTGGCTCTGAAGACGATCCTATCCGGGGCTCGGAGGAACACCAGCTCGATGGGCAGCCTCCCGCCCCTGGCCAGGTCCTCGACCAGCAGCACCCAGTTCTCGCTCAGCGCACCGTTGGCGACGCGATCGTAGACAACGCCGTCCTCGCCGGGCTGTAGGCTGGTGACCTTGCCGTCGAGCACTGCCCACAGGCACACGGGGCCCAGCCGGGCCGGCTTGTTGTAGACGCGCAGGGGCTCCAGCTCGTCCCAGCCCTCGATGGTGAGCTCCCTTTCGCGCAAGGTGACGAGCGCCGCCGGCGAAAGTGGACTGGCCAGCGTCTCGGCCGCGGAGGCGATTCGCAGACCCCAGTTGCCGATGTCGTTGTCCAGTAGCTCGTTGTTGTCGAACCAGCCAAACTTGCTGTCCAGGCACCGGTTCAGCTCGTTGAGCAGGCGCCCCTCACGCGCCTCCTCGGTGGCGGCCTGGGCCTGCTCGAGCGCCGCCAGCGCCCGCCCGTGGGCGTTGTCCGCGATCGCCTTCTGCACCCCCGCGAGGGCAGCGCGCATGGCTCGCGCCGCCTCCCGACAGGCCTTGGCATCTCCCGCGGGAGCCTCCAGGGCCTCCAGGCCCTTGGCCAGATTCCCGAGGTTGGTGGCCTCATCTGAGAGCAGGACATAGCGGGTGAGCGCCTGGGCACGAAAGTGCAGCTGTCCGGGCGGCGGGCCCTGGAGGCCCGAGAAGCGCGCCCCCTGGCGCACCCAGTCGGGCAGGCGTTCGGCTCCGCCCCAGCCGCGCGCCTCCCAGTCCACGATGGCGATGCCCTTGTCGGCCAGCATTTGCAGCCGCCATCGCGCGTCCTCGTCCAGGCGTTCCAGGTGCTCCCAGCCCAAGCTGCTGTGCAGCTCCCTCAGCTTCAGGTCAGAGAGCTGAACCGGGGCACCGTCGGACTCCCTCACCGACGACCAGTCCGCACCATCGAAGTCGGGCTGCATGCAGGGCTCGTACTCCAGCATGGTCAGCGGCGGGAGCTTCTGCACCTTCCAACTACGCGTGTCGGTGCCGAAGCGCTGGACGCGCCCGTCGCGGTAGCCGATGCCCCCATCGAGGGAGAAGCCCTCGGCCCTTGTGCTCACGATGAGCACGTGCTTGCCAGGCGTGGGTGGCGGCATGAGCAGCACCGAGAAGGCGTCGGTGGGCGTGGGATCGCCCTCCTGGGTCTGGGCCGCGATCTGCTTGCCATCCAGAAACACGTAGGCGAACCCCGAGGCCCGCGCCTGGAACGCCGCGAACTCGACGGGCCTGGTCCCTACCTCCAGCACCGTCCGGAACAGCACGGGACACGTGGGATACTGGCGCGTCTTCCA
>JBHIEF010000246.1:0-5859 GCA_046760465.1 Armatimonadota bacterium
GGGGGCCAATCACCGAGGGCGAAGTGGCCCAGTATCCTGTGGGCGTATCGCGCGTCCTGGTGATGTGGGACAGCGACAACTCCTGGGCCGACTTCCTGGGCGGCATCCAGGACCGCGACCTGCGCTGGTACAAAGCGGGCAATCGGCAACGCACGTGCTGGCACACCGGGAACAACAACTTCCTGTACGCGGACCTCCACGCGAAGGCAGGCAACTGGGAGCAGATCACCTGGGGCCAACTCAGAGCGCGGCATGCGAGTGGCTCTCGCATCGAGCAGCCGTGCCTGCAGCCCTGGTAGGCAGACCCAGAGGCGTCAGTCTGAGACATTCCACATACAGCCGCGCCGGGACATTGGCGCGGCTGTTCTCTTTGCTCCTGGAGCGACTTGCCCGCCCAGTGCCGTGTCTCACCTCGGAGGCGAGCAGGCGGCCGCGGCGACGAGCGCGTGGTTAGGGCGTCAGGCGGAATTCGTCTATCCAGTAGGCGGCCCCCATGGGGTTGCCGCCGATGCCGCAGCGCAGGTAGCGCTCGTCGGGGCTGGCGAAGGCCAGGTAGTCCACGGGGAAGACCTGGCGCTGGGGATAGAGCTTCTGCAAGGGGGGGAGCAGGTCGAACTCGGCGTGGTGCCACCGGCCGTCCGCCTGGACATTGTCGAAGCTCCCCAGCACGTGCACGCCGGCGGCCCCCACATAGCCACCCGTGAGGCGGACGGTATGCCAGGCGTCGCCCAGGTACAGGTATACGTCCACCTTGACCTCGGGCGGGATGCGGTAGTCGAAGCTCAGGTGCCGCCATTGGCTGGCGCGGAAGCCCTCGGTCAGGGCGTACGCCACCATTGAGCCGCCCGGTCGCAGGTTGGTGATCTTCAGGCTGTGCTTGCCGGCGGAGGCGGTGGTGTTGTCGCGATCGAGGCGCACGGAGACGGGCTTGACCAGCGTGTGCCACTCGCCCATATCGCGCTCGAAGGTATTGGTGATGTCGGTGAGGTCAACGCGCTGGACCGGCTCGCGCAAAGGCGGGGCGCCGGGCAGCCTGGGCAAGGGGGCGGGCGTCTCCTTCTCGTACCAGAGCTGCGCCCGGGCCACCATCAGGTTGTTGCCCGCCGACCACATGCCGGCGCGGCCGCCGGGCAGGGGATCGGGGTCAACGTACTCACAGACCAACTGGTCGTCGCACAGGAAGCGGATGCGATTGCCCATCTTCTCGGCGCGCAGTCGGAACCAGTGTCGGTGGAAGCTGGAGTTGCTGCTGGTGGGATTGACGAAGACCGCGCCGGTGTTCTCGGCTACGATCTGCCCTTTCCGCAAGATGGCGCTCTTGGAGTTGCCCCAGCCGGCGTAGATGAAGGCGTAGCCGCTGTCCAGGTTGAGGCCATCGCCGCACAGCGCCAGGTCAATGTCGCTGGGGTCGGAATAGCCCGGCGTGCTGCGCAGGTCCATCTGGATGTTGGTGCGCACCTCGAAGGCGATGTCGCCCTGGTAGCTGTGCTTGGTCCAGGTGACGGGGTTCTCGTAGTGGACGCCGCCGAGGAAGGTCCACCCAGGCTCGCAGGGCCAGCGGGTGGTGACGTGCCAGTCGCCCTTGGTCGCATACCAATCGGTGGGCGCCTTGGCGAAGGTGTAGTCCAGCCAGTTGTCCGCATAGACCTCGAGGGCCGGCATGGACGGCATGGGGGTGGCGGGGCGTAGTATGCGGAGCGCTTGGTTGGCCTCGCCCCCCGGGAGCACGAACTCGCCGCCACCGAAGCCGAAGGCGCCGAAGCCGCCGCCACCAAGACCACCGAAGCCCTGAAGGTCGTTGCCCTCCAGGATGATGACTTCGTCATTGAGTCGGAGGACCACGTTGCCACGCAGCTGAGGCAGCGGCTGGATTGTCTGCTGGATCAGCTCGGGGGCGGCCTCCGCCTGGGGCACGGCTATGTCGAACTCGACCTCGGCGGCAGGCAGCGGTTCGAGGATCATCCCCGCATCTTCCGGCTCACCTGCATCCCGAGGCTGGAGCCCCGTATTGGGGACGATGCGCCACTGGCGAATGCGCGGCCCGCGGCGCGTACCAGGCGCACCCCACTCCCCATCGAAGAGAGGCTGCGTGGGCGATGACACGGAGGCTGCGCCCATGAGGGCCAGGCTTCGTCCGGCGGGCGGCTGGTCTTCAGCCACGGACACGACTTCCGCGTCGTCCACGGATACCAGCAGCCGGCCGTCTCGCCAGGCCACCTCGACATGGCCCTCGGCGTGAAGCTCCCCTTGCCACTGTCCCAGGGCGGCCTCGCCGCGCTGGACCAGCACTTTGGCCTGGTTGCCCTCGGGCTGCACAGTGACCCGGTAGCCACTGGCCGGGTCCGGCTCGGTGGCACGGAGGCACAGAGTGAGGTTGGGGGGCCGGATCGGAACGCGGCCGCCACGAATCTCGCGGCCAAGCAGCTCCAAGGTGCGGCTGGCCCTCTGCGCCACCGCCGCGGGCACACGCACGGCGACATCGCCGAAGAACACGCCGCGGTGCCAGAGGGTGCCATCGTTCGCTACTCGCCAGGCGCCCTGGGCCGTGTAGAGGCCCTGCGCCCTCATGACGCTGTCCTTGAGGAAGGTCTCGTTGACGAGTAGCTTACGGGGGCGCAGACCGGGGCTGACCACCTCCACGTCGTCGAACGTGATCACCTCGCCCTGGGCCCACAGGCCGATGCCGCCCTGGCCGAAGGCCTCGGTCTGTGCGCGCAGCACCGGGTCGCGGTCAACCTTGGCGACGGCCACGCCATCGCCCACCTCCAGGGCCAGGCAGTACCAACGGCCCTGCTCGAAGCCGCCAGCCTGCTGCGACAGCACGTGTTCCTGACCGTCCCGCACCAGGACGAGCTGCCTGGCCCTGGGAGCCGCCTCGTCGCCCGCCCGCCAGCGGAACAGCAGGTAGTTGGCGCCGTCCTGAAGATACGCACACAGCCCCACGGCTTCGGCCTTGAGGGGCTTGACGTTGACCTGGGCCCGGTAGACGTCCCAGAACCACTCGCCGGCCGTGGCCAATGCGCCCTGCGGCGCACTACAGCGCACGCTGAAGGGATTGGCGCTGCGCACGGGATCGGCGCCGGGCGCGTCCACTTCCGTGTTCTCCCAGCTGCCCGAGTGCGTCCGCCACACGGCCATCTGCGTCCTGCCGCGGGTGAAGTCGTCGCTGAAGTAGATGGGGGCGATGGGCTGGAGCAAGGCCTCCAGGCACCTGATCTGGTCGCCGCGGCTGCCGGCGCCGACCTTCCCTCCGGGCGGGGCGGGCAGGGGGACGGTCAACAGCACGCTGTCGTCGGCGATCACCCGGGCCGAGCCGCTGCGCCGCTGGATGGTCACCTTCACCTGGCCCTTGGGGCGGAACGCCTTGGTCTGTGCGAGGTCCTTGGCCTTGCCGGCGCTCACCTCGACCACGGCAACGCGGCCCAGCGAGAAGGTGGCATATCGCAGGTTGGCCTGGTCCTGCACGTCGAAGGCAACGCGCGCGCCGCCGTCGCGCGTCCAGACCCTGGTCGGCGCCAGCTCGTAGTAGAGGCTGTACTCCTCCCCCACCTCGGTGGTGTCCTCCAGAAGCAGGTAGGGGAATTGCTGAGCCGTGGCCGGCCCGGACGGGGCCAGGACGAGTGCGGCGAGGAGACAACAGGGGAGGTATCGCACTTTCCAGACCACCTCAGTAGATGATGGCACGCCTCGGGCACGCGGCAACGCTCCGCACACAAGCCGGTGCCCATACCACGCGAGTCGGGAAGGGGATTCTGCCCTCTGACTCGAATTCATAGACGTACGAGAGCAGGATAAGTTCCCCTGGTGACTATACTTCCGGAACGGGAACGGGGTTTACAGGCTGCTCGGGGCGTCGCAGTCAGGTTCGCGGGGCCCAGGGGCGATGTGAGATCCCCTGGTAGGGGAGGGAGTTGGAGCGGAGCAGCTGGGCGAAGCAGGCCCTACAGCTCCCCCTCCCGCTGCATGGCCCACAGGATGCCGCGCTTGAGGAGGTTCTGGAAGGCCCGGTTGGTGAAGGACTTGCGGCCGTGGCCCAGGGACAGGTAGAACATCCTCCCCTGGCCGGGCTCGCGGGTCCAGGCGACGGGGATGGCACGGTCCTCATAGCTCTGGGTCTGGGCCAGAACGTGCACGTCTATGGGCTGCCCCTCGTGGAATAGGTAGAGCTCGTCCCAGATGGTGAAGGGCTGCACGCCCCTGGTGATGGGGTGGTCGGGGTCCACGATCTGGATGTCGAGGTCCTGCTGTTCGGGGTGGGTGTCGAACCTGGCGCCGATGAGCTCCACGTACCTGGCCTGGTCAATCAGGGGTATGGTGGCCCCGTGGACGCCGACCAGCGCCTTGCCCCCCTGGACGAAGCTGACGAGCGCGTCCATCTGGTGGCCGGCGATCTCGCCCCCGGTGGTGTAGAGGATCAGCACGTCCAGCGTGTCCAGCGTGTCGGCATTGATGGCGCCGGTGTCGTCGGTGACGGTCATGTCCAGGTCGAGGTCGGCGGCCATCTGCTCCCAGATGTCCTGCACGTCCTCCATGCCGTGATAGGGAGCATCGTACCAGCCGATGAGCAGGGCCTTGTATGGCATGGTGGCCTCCTCCTCGCATTCTGGGGCGGGGATTACTCGAGGCAGAGCCTCAGGGTCTGGCCGGCCGAGATGGTCACGGCCCGCGGGAAGCTGACCACGACCTGCTCGCCAGCCACCTCGCGCTCGGCGGCCATGGTCATGCCTTCCAGCTCGGCCTGCACCGGACCTCCGGGCGCTCGCAGCCGGACGCTTCTCAGCGCCAGCTCGCCATAGTCCAGCCGGATCTCGGCGAGCATGCGCCCGTCCGTCTGACGCTGGCTGAAGAGCCCCCATCCACTGCCCGTGGTGAAGAAGCAGCGGAAGTCCTCGGCCGAGAGGCGCGGCGCGAAGGCGAGGGACTGCTCGATGGCGCTGTACTGGTAGCCGCTAAGCGCCAGCAGCAGGCTCCAACTGCTCATGGCCCGCGCGTAGTGGTGGCCGCACTCGAACTCGTTCCAGGGATTGCGGTTGTGGCCGGCGTGGCGCTCGCGGACGGCCGCGACGAGGTCCAGGCCCTCCTCCACGAAGCCCTCGTAGATGAGGTGGGCGGCGACCTGGTACTCGATGCCCGTCCACACCTCGTCGCTGTAGGGGAAGGGCAGGGCGGGGCGGCCGCCGCGGGGCCAGCTGCACAGCAGCAGGCCGGACTCATCATTGAGAGCGTAGATGCGCTGGCAGTTGGGGTGGTCGGAGAGGTCGCGGCGGGAGTTGTAGCGATAGACGCTTTGCAGGGCCTGCTTGACGCGATCCTCGGGCAGCACATAGCCGAGGCCGACCACGTGGCAGAACCACTGGCCCAGCAGTTGGTCCGACAGGCAGCCGAGGCCGAACTGGTACTTGGGGCCTTCCACTCCCTCGGCGCCGGCGGCCGCATCTCCCATGCCGCCGATGCCATCGGTGGTGATCTCGTCCGGCGGGGGGATGCGCTGGACGTGCTCCCAGCATGCAGCGTCCAGCTTGGCGCTGCCCTCCTCGAACACCTCCTGGTACGTGGCCGCGGACTCGTCGTCTCCCAGTGCCAGGGCGATCTCGGCCCCGGCCCGAAGCGCGCCCAGGTAGAGAGCGCCCATCATGGGGTTGGGACCCCAGAATTCGATGTCATAGGTGTTGTGCTGCTCGCCGGTCATGACCCCGTCGCGGTCGGGGTCCCAGTGGTGCCAGGCGAACTCGAGGGCCCGCTTGGCCTGTGGCCACAGCGACCTCAGCCACTCGGTGTCGCCGCTGAGCTGCCACTCGCGGTACAGCTTGAGCAGGCAGCCCATCTGTCCGTCAGCGGCGGGCTTGAAGGTGTGCGGCT
>JBHIEF010000247.1:0-5832 GCA_046760465.1 Armatimonadota bacterium
AAGTTCTCCTGGGGGTCGTCGCTGCGGGCGGCGTACCAACTGGCGTGGTTGCCGCTGTTGCACCAGTCCCACAGGTCCTTGTCCGGGTGGTACAGGCGCACGTCCATGAACAGCGTGGGCAGACCGCCGGTGATGTACTTCAGGAGCTGCATGGTCACCGCGGCGTAGGCGTCGGCCTCGGTGGCGCAGACGGTGGGCTCCTTGGGGCCGTTCCAGTCGTAGGGGTCGTTCATGATCATCTCGGGCACGTCGCCCAGGCACACGTACTCGGTCAGCTCGCGCTGGCCCTTGAGGCCACAGTAGTCGAAGCCCTTGTCCTCGTTGACCGCCCGCATGGCGCAGTAGAGCCGTATCTGCGTCTTGAGCGTGTCGGGCGTGAGCATCTTGCCGTCGTATAGGATCCTGTCGCCCAGCAGCCCCTCGAACCACGCCAGGCCCTGCTCGACCTCGGCCTCGTCAACCTCCTTCATGGCCTCCATGAGCCAGAGCTGGTCAATCTGGCGAACGGTGGTGCCCAGGGCCTTGATGGTGGGCACCATGTGAAAGTACCCGGTCTCCATGCCCATGGAGTGCCCGCCGTAGCAGCCGTAGACCTCATTGCGGATGGTGGTGACCGCCTGGCTGGCCCTGAGCCAGTCCACGGCGTTGTCCTGGGTGGCCTGGTCGGAGACGTCGCCCACGATGCGGTGGGTGCGCACGCCGGCCTGGCGCAGGGCGCCGTCGGTGGCCAGCAGGCCCACGTTGCCGGGGAACTCGCCCGTGTTGTTGGACAGCGACAGAATGGGCTTGTCCAGGCCCACGGAGTTGACGAAGGGCCAGGCCAGGAAGGGGAAGTTCCAGACGTTGTAGAGCATGATGATCTGCTTGCAGCCGGCCCGGGCCAGCTCCTCGCCCACCTTCTGGGCGCTGCGCACGCCCACGATGATCTCGGAGCCAGTCACGATCTCCGGGGCCGAGCCGTCCAGGTTGGCCAGCTTGCCGCTGAGCACCTCGGCCCACTGGTTGACCACCTGCTCGTTGAGGGGGTTGTTCTCGCGCCAGACGTGCTCGCGCTCGTCGTTGAGCATGGCGATGCCGATGGGTGTGCTGCGCATGGGTGTCATCACCTTTCCTGCTGTGCCCGTCGGGGCAGGCACACGAATGTGTGATCAGGATACTCCGCAGTTGACGGTTGACAGATGTCAACCACCGGGTATAATAGGGTTACCGAGGACCCGTGTCCGAACTGCCTCCGTATGGAGCGCGTGCCTGCCGATGGCAGGCTAGGGCACGGGTCCGCTGCTTCTCTCTGCGCTGTCCTTCTCTCCAAACTCCCACACGTCCTCGATCCGCGGGCGCAAGATGGCACGGTAGGCGGAAGAGTCCGCCTTGTCAGGTCGGTAGGAGCGCGCCAGGCTCCCGACCACCATGTCTGCCAGTTGGATCAGCACGTTGCCCTTACGTGCGAAGCGGAGTTGGGCAACCACGCGCGCGTCTGGCAGGTTACACTCGCGCCTCAGGTAGGCGGCGAGGTTTCGCGAGAGCAGCCTACCCGCTGTCCCGTCAATGAAGACCTTCGCTTCCCTGACGGCGCCGAAAGTGTGGGTCAACAGCATCTTGATGGTGAAGTTGTAGAAGTGCTTGGGCGACCGTCTGAGTTGCGTGCCCTCCCATATCCGGTCCTTACGCATGACGATGGCCCGCACGCGGAACGGGCAATGGCGGACGCTTCTCAGGAAGGCCTCCCGGTAAGGTCGGGAGAGCTCTGTGAAGTGGAACTGGAAGTGATGTCCCTTGCCGATGCTCTCGCGATGCGCGTGAATCGCACGGGCCGTGCGCTCAGCCTCGGCCGCATCACCGAATATGGCGGCTGCCACAACGAGCACAGGGGAGGAGCCGCGTTCCATCTTGAACCCGGGGTCGCCGGATTCGTCCAGGTACACGAGCTGCTTGCCTGCCATTGTCATGGCCCATCGGGCAGGAATGGCCTGCCTATCCAGCAGCTACGCCTTGTAGAACCCCTCCAGCGCCGGGGCGGCCAGGCGGTAGCGCTGGTAGAGGTCGGCGTAGGCCTCTGCCGCGTCCTCGGAGGGCTCGACCACGCTCTCGCCGGACGTCATGGCCCGCTGCGCCTCGGCCACCGAGGCGAACGTGCCGGCCCCGATGAGCGCGAACATGGCCGCGCCCAGGACGGTGGCGTCGCGCTGGGCGATGGTGGTGACGGGCAGGTCGGTCGCGTCCGCGCGGATCTTGTTCCAGAGGTCGTTCCGGCTGCCGCCGCCCACCACGCGAACGCCCTGAGCCTGGAAGCCGGTGGCCTGGCTGAGAATCTCCAGCGCGTGGCGAAGCTGAAAGCACAGGCCCTCCAGGGCCGCGCGGTAGACCTCGGCGCGGCTGGTGGTGATGCCCAGGCCCAGGATGGTGCCGTGCGTGTTGTGCTTCTTGGTGGGGCCGGTCTCGGGCACGAAGCTGGGCAGGATGGTGACGCCGTCGCTGCCGGGGGCGACCTTGGAGGCCTCCTCGATCATGCGCTCGTAGGCCTCCTGGCCGCGCTCGACGTCGGCGTAGAAGTGCCTGCCGATCCACTCCAGCACGCCGCTGGCCATCATCAGTAGCTGCGGGTTCCACAGGCCCCTCTCGGCGTCGCACTCCACCAGCACGCCCTCCTCGAAGGCGAAGCGGCTGGGCTCGTAGGATTGGTGGCGCAGCATGAGGATCTCCCAGGTGCCGCTGCTGAGGATGGCCTCGCCGGGCCGGGCGCCAGAGCCCACGGCGGCGAACTGGGTGTCGTGCCCGGCGGCGACGACGGGCGTGCCCACGGGCAGCCCGGTCTCCCGCGCTGCCGCCTCGGTCACGTGGCCGATCACGTTTCCCGGCTCCACCCAGGGCGGGAAGAAGTCGGGCTCCAGGTCCGCGACCGACAGCATCTTCTCCGACCACTCGCGCTGGGCCATGTTCATGGCCATCATGGTGCCGCCGATGGTGGGGTCCAGGGAGGGCTCGCCGCACAGGCGCTGGCTCAGCAGGCCGGGGGTCATCAGCCAGGTGTCGGCCTCCTCGAGCGCCTCGGGGGCGTTCTGGCGCAGCCACATGAAGCGCAGCAGCGTGTTGAAGGGGATGAGCAGGTAGCCCGTCTCGGCGAAGATGTCGTAGGGGTCCATCTGCTCCTCGAGGGCCTTGAGCTGGGGCTGGCAGCGCTCGCACTGCCAGGAGATGATGGGGTAGGTGAGGCTGCCGTCTCTCTTAACGGGCGCGCCATCGGCGCCGAAGGTGGTGACCGTGACGCCCTTGATGTCGTCGGGGGGCACGCTCCAGTTGGCGATCACCTCCAGGCAGCCCTCCGCCAGTTTGCCCCAGATCTCGTCGAGGTCCCAGATGAGCATGCCCTCGGGGCCGCCCGGCTGAGGCACGGGCGCCTGCGGGCGGCTGGCGCTGGCCAGGACGTTGCCGTCGGCGTCAATGGCCACCACGGTGGCGTTGGTGGCACCGCAGTCGAGGACGATGGCGATGTTGGGCATGGTGGGTGGGCCTCCTTCTATGGAGTGCACAATCTCCCGATTGTGCACGTGCAAAGTCGGGAGACTTTGCACTCCACAAACGACCCCAAGTGCTCAGAAGTCGTCTCGCACACGCACTCGGTCGAATGGATGGCTTGCCTCCAAGGCCTTGAGGTCAATCCCTTCGAGAGCCAGGTACTGACGATAGCTGCTGAAGGGGTAGTGCGCGGGCCAGTCGGCTAGGCCGTGCCTCACTGGATTCCAGTGGACGTAGTTCAGTCGTGCCCAGAAGGACCTTTCCCTGGTGATGCATGTGTCCCAGTAGTTCCACCAGACCTTGCGGCCTCGTGCTCCGTCCTCCTGGTTCCAGCGGCGGGCGGTGTACTTGTGCAGGTCGGCAATCCATCTGGACAGGGCGTCGCCGCCTGTCTCCGGCGCCTCAACCAGCACGTGGTAGTGGTTGGGCAGGATCACCCACGCCAGCAACGCCCAGCCCTCTCGGTCGAGCAGCCTGCGCAGCGCCTCCACCAAGTCCCTGCGCCTCTCAGGCTGCAGCATGTGGCACACTCGGCCGTACGTGCCGGCGGTCACCATGTACGTGGCCCTCGGTCTGAACAGATGCGGAGGAGCGTGATCGTACTGTTTGTACGTCTCCTCAGCCATCCGACCTCTTCGGAGTGCACGCCGTCTATGGAGTGCACAATCTCCCGATTGTGCACGTGCAAAGTCGGGAGACTTTGCACTCCAGAAACGGCTCTACTCCGGCGGCTGGACCCTCATCGGCCGGCCGTCAGCCTGTCCTCGAAGAGGACCTCGCCCTTCACGCTGTAGTGGCGGAAGGTCAGGGTCGGCTTGCCCTCCAGGCGCTCGACGGTGCCGGCCAGGAATCCGCCCACCACGTTGAAGTAGCGGTGGTAGTCCTCGATCTTCTCCCGGAAGCCGCCGGCGTGCTGGTCGCTGATGGGGCCGCAGCAGTACTCGCGCACGCCGGTCTCGGGGTGCACCGAGGCGTACTGCCAATGGCGGTCGCCGCAGACGACCACCAGCTCGGGCGCGTGGTCGCGAATCCACCGGCGGATCTCGTCGCCCTCGTGCTGGAAGGCCTTGTTGGCGTGGTTGTCGGCCTTGCTCTCGCGGTCGGGGCCCACGATGGGGGTGGGGCTGATGAGCACCTTGAAGGTGGCGTCGGACTCGGCCACGGTGCGCTTGAGCCAGGCCTTCTGCTTCTGGCCCCAGATGGTCTTGTCGGGGCCGTCGGGCATGTTGTTGGGCGAGCGGAAGTCGCGGCCCTCGACCATCCAGATCTGGAGGTCCTTGCCCCAACGCACGGTGCGATAGGTCGAGTCGCCCATGGGCACCTGCTCGGGGAAGATGGCCAGGCCCTGCTCCCAGGTGAGGTCGCCGGCCTTCTGGCCGGGCCAGCAGTCGTTCTTGAGCGTGTCGTGGTCGTCCTTGATGAAGTAGCTGGGGACCTGCTTGTGAAACTCGACCAGCGTGGGCAGGCTGTACATGCGGTGCCAGTGGTAGCGGGCCAGGGGGACGTTGGTCGCCTTGGGCCGCTTCTGGTCGTAGTACAGGATGTCGCCGGTGTGGACGAAGAAGCTGGGGTCGAGTGCGGCCATGGCCGGGTAGGCCTGGTAGCCGTCCTCGCGGTCGCGGTCCCAGTACATCTGCCCGGTGACGACGGTGAAGACCACGCGGGCGGGGTCGCCCCTGGCAGGCGCGGTGCGGAAGCGGCCCTCCAACGAGGGGCCCACGGGCGCGTCGGCGTGGGCGCGGCACTCGACGCGGAAGAGGAACTCGGTGTTGGGGCGCAGGCGCGTCAGCCTGAACTGGTGAGTAAAGTCCCGCTCGGGGTCCACGGCCACCCAGCGGGTATGGCGGACGCGGGCCTTCAGCGCGTTGCGCCAGAAGACCACCCTGACCTCGCCGGGCGCTCCCGGGACGGCGCCCTCCATCTGGTCGGGCGGCACGTCCTTGCCCACGCCCGAGCCGGAGTTGAGGCGCTGGGGGTGCTGGGTCAGGCGCGTCCAGATGATGGCGGTCTTCGGGGTGACCTCCCCGACCTTGACGCCGTTGGCCTGGTGGGGGGGGCCAGGGGCCTGGGCCTCCGCTGGGTGGCTGAGGCCGGGAAGCGCAACGAAAGCGGACGCCAGGAGGACTGCCGGAATCCACGCCGTCTTGCGGTGTCTCATGATGGGCTCTCGCCTCCGTCAGTCTGATCTTCGTCTTCGCTGCGTCGCGGGTTGGGGGTTTTCGCCGGGGAGGGGCGGAGGGCCTGCTAGTCGCCCTCGCCGCGCATGAGGCGGGCCAAGCGCCAGCGGGCGCCCGCGAAGTAGGCGGCGGCGTTGAGGAG
>JBHIEF010000248.1:0-5818 GCA_046760465.1 Armatimonadota bacterium
TACCGGGGTATCTAATCCCGTTCGCTCCCCTGGCTTTCGCGCCTCAGCGTCAGTTGCGTTCCAGCGAGCAGCCTTCGCCACCGGTGTTCCTCCTGATATCTACGCATTTCACCGCTCCACCAGGAATTCCGCTCGCCTCTCCCGCACTCAAGCCTGGCAGTTTCGCAAGCAGTTCCCGGGTTGAGCCCAGGGCTTTCACCTGCGACTTACCAAGCCGCCTACGCGCTCTTTACGCCCAGTAATTCCGGACAACGCTCGCCCCCTACGTCTTACCGCGGCTGCTGGCACGTAGTTAGCCGGGGCTTCCTCTGGGGGTACCGTCGCTCCGGACGTACAAGTACATCCGGCATTCTTCCCCCCTGACAGGGCTTTACGACCCGAAGGCCTTCATCACCCACGCGGCGTCGCTGCGTCAGGCTTTCGCCCATTGCGCAAGATTCCCTGATGCTAACTCCCGTAGGAGTCTGGACCATGTCTCAGTCCCAGTGTGGCCGACCACCCTCTCAGGCCGGCTACCGATTGCAGCCTTGGTAGGCTCTTACCCTACCAACTAGCTAATCGGCCGCGGGCCGATCCCAGAGTAGACCGAAGTCCTTTGGTGGACTGGAGATGCCTCCAGCCACATTATCCGGTATTAGTCACCATTTCTGGTGGTTATCCCGATCTCCGGGGCACGTTGCCCACGTGTTACTCACCCGTTCGCCGCTAGGTGCTGCGGGTGTAACTCTCCCGAAGGAGAATCACGGGTGCAGCACCCCGCTCGACTCGCATTCATAAGGCGCGCCGCCAGCGTTCGTCCTGAGCCAGGATCAAACTCTCCGTGGAAAACTTGACTCCTGGCAGTTGGCGCAAAGTCCAACTCCGGAGGTTGATTCCGCACAATCCTCCATCAGCCTACGCACGCTATTCAGTTTTCAAGGATCGTCCCGTCGGCAGCATTCTATTATACCAAAGCTGCGGCCCTTGTCAAGCCTTTTTCGCCGATTCTCGGGGCCCTGCCACCCTCCTTAGAGGATGCCACACGCAGACTCGGGAATACCCTACTAATCCCCCTGCCAAACGCTCGCGAGAGCCATGAAATCCGCCCTACGACGCGCCCTCGTGGCCCTGCTCACAATCGGCCTGGCCCTCGGCCTCTACAAGCTCGTCCTCCTGCGGCGAGAGGCCTTCTTCCGTCAGCAGCTAGATGCGCTGGGACGCTGGCCCTACGCCCACTTCCCCACCGAAGCAGCCCGTACGCTTCTCCGGGCCAAGGAGGGTCCAGGCCGAATCCTGAGGGAGGCCCAGCAGCGACCCGCACATTGGCGGGAAGGTGCCGTCCGCTCGCTGCGTGGCACGCGGCACTCTAGCGCCTTGCCGGTGCTGATCACCTTCTCCCGCAATGACCCCTCGCCCGAGGTGCGAGCCCTCGCCGTCGCGGGCCTGTGGCCATGTGCGCGCGGTGGCTCTCAGGAGGAGCAACAGGCCGCTTTGGCGGCTCTCGTGGACTGTCTGAGCGATCCGGAGCCCCCTGTCTTCGGCGCTGCCATGGCCCAGCTGGGCGGGTGCCGGCACGGCGTCGAGGCCCTCATCAGGGCCCTCGAGGATGCCCGCCCTCTGGTCCGCCGTCGCGCGGCGGCGACTCTCAGGGACGGGTGGTATGACGCATCCTTGTGCGAGCGGCTGGCTGACTGGCTGGCCAAGGCTGAGGACGAGTATGTCCGGGAGCAGCTAGCCCGCGCGCTGGGTACGAACCGGGACGGCTACCCGTACCTGAAGGCATACCTGAACGACGCAAACCGGTTGGTCCGCCGCGAGGCGCAGAGAGCCGTGACGCGCTGGGAGGGCGGCGTACCCAAGTGAAGCGAGCCCTGTGCCCTACTTGACCTCCACGCTCGCGCCCTGCTCCTCCAGCTTGGCCTTCATGTTGTCGGCCTCGTCCTTGGAGACGCCCTCGCCCACCACCGCGCCCGGCGCCGACTCCACCAGCTCCTTGGCCTCCTTCAGACCCAGGCTGGTGATCTCGCGCACCGCTTTGATGACCTGGATCTTCTTGCTGCCCACGTCGCTGATGGTGACCGTGAACTCGGTCTGCTCCTCCTCGGCCGCCGCGGCCTCAGCCGGCGCCGCCGCCCCGGCAGCCACCACGGGAGCGGCCGCCGTGAC
The DNA here is from genome assembly GCA_046760465.1 of Armatimonadota bacterium. GTDB lineage: Bacteria > Armatimonadota > Zipacnadia > JAUWAU01 > JBHIEF01 > JBHIEF01. Next base: position 2,146 of record JBHIEF010000248.1, read on the forward strand.
CCCGAACTCCTCCTGGAGCGCGTCCACCAGCTCCTTCAGTTCCAGCACCGTCATGCCCTTGACGGCCTCGATGATGTCTTCCTTCGCCATCGTCTTATCCTCCGGTTAGGCCTTCCTTGCGGAGTGCACCATCTCCCGATGTTCCGCCGCCAAATCAGGGGGGGGCGCACCCCATGTTGTTACGCCGCCTCCGCCTCTGCACGCTGGTCGGCCACGGCCTGCAGCGTGTAGACGAACTCGTTGATTATGCCCCCAAGCGTGTAAACCAGCCCTGACAGCGGCGAGTTGAGCGCCGCCGCTACCTGCCCAAGTAGCTCCTGCCGCGTGGGCAGTTGTGCCAGCGCCGCCAGGCCCGCCGCGTCCAGCAGCTCCCCCTCCACCAGCCCGCCGGTCATCTCCAGGGGGCCGTACTCCCTGGCCGCCTCGCTCAGGGCCTTGGCAGCGGCCACGGGCTCGTCCGTGAAGACCACCGCGGTGGGACCGTCCACCACCTCGGCAAGGGCGCTGGCCTCCGTGTCGGCAAGCGCCAGCCGGAAGAGCCGGTTCTTTATCACCGTGAACCTGGCCCCCGCCTCGCGAAGCTGCCGCCGTACGGCGTTGATCTCGGTCACCCGCAGCCCGCGATACGCCGCCAGCAAAGCGCAGGTGTGGCCCGTGACCAACTCCTTGAGGGCGGCCACTGCTTGCTCCTTTTCCGGTGTCGGCATGCTCTCCCCCTTCCGTGCCGGGCGCCGCTCCGCGCGAGGCCCGGCGCTGCTGAGCGTCCCGGTCCGAAGAAGCCGAAGCGGGAACCGCCCTAGCTGGGATTCCCGCAGAGCGTGCCCCGCCTGGGCACGCGCTTCCCAGCCTCGGCGGGCGAGCGCAGATCTGAGCTCGGCAGCGCTCCTTAAGCCGCAGTCAGCGGCACCGGCTGTCTCCGGCAGGGGACGGTATTCAGTTTGACCGCCCCGAGGGGCGGCTAGCGCTGCACAGGATCACGCCGCAGCTGCCAGCGCGTCCTGCACGTCCACTGCAATGCCTGGGCCCATGGTGGCCGACAGGCTGATGCTCACCACATAGCGGCCCTTGGCGGCCGCCGGCCGCGCACGCACTACCGCAGCCAGCAGGGCCTTCAGGTTGTCCTCGAGCTGCTTCTCCTCGAAGGAGGCCTTGCCGATCGGCACGTGCAGGATGGCCGCCTTGTCCATCCTGAACTCCACCTTGCCCGCCTTCAGCTCGCGCACGGCGTCGCCCACGTTGGGGGTGATGTTGCCGGCCTTCTTGCTGGGCATGCGCGGCCCCAGCTTCTTGCCCAGCCGCCCCACGATGCGCATCACGTCTGGCTGAGCCACCAGAACGTCGAACTCATCCCAGCCCTGTTCGATGGCCTCCACCAGGTCCTCCGCGCCGACGCGGTCGGCTCCGGCTTCCTCCGCCTCTTGGGCCGCCTCGCCCTTGGCGAAAACCGCCACGCGGGGGGTCTTCCCTGTGCCGTGGGGCAGCGTCAGCGTCCCGCGCACGGTCTCCTCGCCCCGGGAGGCGCTGACCCCTAGCCGCACCGCCACTTCGATCGTCTCGTCGAAGTTGGCGTTGCCCGTCTTCTTGGCCAGGGCGACCGCCTGCGCCAAAGGCCGGGGCCCAGAGTCGCTGCGGACCTCTTCGTTCAGCTTGGCTAGGCGCTTGCTCGTCTTACCCATGGTAGGTTCCCCACCAGAATCCCTAGTCCACTACCTCGATGCCCATACTGCGGGCCGTGCCTTCCACGATGCGCATCGCCCCGTCCAGGTCGTAGGCATTGAGGTCGGCCATCTTCTGCTCGGCAATGCTGCGCACCATGTCCCGGGTCACTTGGCCCACCTTGTCTACATTCGGCTCTCCCGACCCCTTCTCCAGGCCGGCGGCCTTCTTCAGCAGGCTGGCGGCGGGCGGCGTCTTGCACACGAAGGTGAAGCTGCGGTCGGCGTACACCGTGATCTCCACTGGCACGATATCGCCCATCTGCGAGGCCGTGCGCTCGTTGTACGCCTTGCAGAACTCCATGATGTTGACGCCATGCTGCCCCAGGGCCGGCCCCACCGGCGGCGCCGGCGTGGCCTTGCCCGCAGCCACGTGCAGCTTGATGATGGCGATGACCTTCTTGGCCATTTGCTACAGACTCCCTCGGCCCACGTACATCCTAGAGCTTATCCACCTGGGTGAAGTCCAACTCCACGGGCGTCTCGCGCCCGAAGATGGAGATCTCCACGATCAGCTTCTCGCGGTGTGGGTCTACTTCCACTATCTTGCCGCTCATCTCCTCGAAGGGACCCTCGTTGACCAGCACCGCCTCGCCCATGCTGAAGGCCACTTTGGGCACCGCGGCTTCCTCGCCCAGCGTGGTGAGGATGTTGTCCACCTCTTCGTCGCGCAGGGGAACCGGCTTGGCGCTGGAGCCCACGAAGCTGGTCACCCCGGCCGTGCCGCGCACCAGATGGCGCGTGTGATCGTTGAGCACCATCTGCACCAACACGTAGCCGGGGAACAGCTTCTTCTTCACCACCCGGCGCTTGCCGCCGGTGGACTTGATCTCCTCCTCCGTGGGCACCAGAATGCGGCCGAAGTAGTCCTGCAAGTCGGACGACTCGGCCATCTTCTCTATGCTGGCCTTGACCTTGTTCTCGTGCCCGGTCAAGGTGTGTACCACGTACCACTGCTTCTCCATCTGCGCACATGGGCCGCCGCTTGGGCCAGCCCTGCCCCTCCTAACGCCCGTAGATGTGGAGCCCCGCTACCAACTTGGTCAGGAAAAGGTCCAGGAACCCCACGTACAGCGCCACCACCGCCACGGCCACCAGCACCACCAGCGTGAAGCTCTGCGTGTCCTCCTTGCTGGGCCAGACCACCTTGCGCAGTTCCTCGCGCACCTGCAACAGGAATGACTTCAGTTCCGGCAGCACGAACACCGCGCCGGCCACCGCCAGAGCCGCCACCCCCATCCAGTACAGGTAGGCCTCGACATTCACCTGCTCGGCGTAGAGGCGCCGGCCCAAGATCAGACCGATCAGCGCCAGGCCCCCGGCGACATAGGGGTACCGATTCCTCCGCTCCAGGGCCACCGAGCGCTGCATGACGTAGGCGGCCACCAGCGCCACAATACCCAGCCCCAGAGCAGCGAAGGCGATCAGTTGCGTGTTACCGTCCTCGCCCATTTCTACTCACGCCCGCGCCCTAGGGCCGGCTCTAGTGGCAGGCCCGGCCGGACTCGAACCGACAACCCCCGGTTTTGGAGACCGGTGCTCTGCCAAATTGAGCTACGGGCCTGCTGCCTCTCCGCATCTGCCCTGGGCCCGGCCCAGCGGGCCGGTTGCCCCTGTGCCTGCGGGCTATGCCTGGCGCGCCCGAGAGGACTTGAACCTCTGGCCTCCAGATCCGCAATCTGGCGCTCTATCCGCCTGAGCTACGGGCGCACCTACCGCCGCAGCCGGGTCTCGCTGTGCTCCGTGTGCCCCCCGCACGGGCGGCAGAACTTCTTGACCACCAGCTTTGGCGCATTCGGCTTGCGGTTCTTGGTCTTGACGTAGTTCAGAGCCTTGCACTTGCTGCATTGCAGGGCGTACTTCTCCGATGCCATGGTTCCACGACCTTCCGCCCGCTGAGCGGACTACTCCACAACCTCCGTCACCACGCCGGCGCCCACGGTGTGACCACCCTCGCG
>JBHIEF010000249.1:0-5785 GCA_046760465.1 Armatimonadota bacterium
TGGGCGGGAGGGCGCTGGGTTTTGCGGGCAGAGGCGTGCGCAGAACCGTGTCGCCGCCCTTCGCGGATAGGTCGGACACATGCTTGAGCTGTGGGGGATGCGACTTGGTCTGCCCGGGCAAGATGATCCCCTGCCCTGGGTTCAAGGACCCCGGCGAACTGTGCGGCAGGTGCCTGCGGGCCGAAGATATCCCCTTCTGCTGCCCACTGGGTACCTTTGGCTGCTTCTGCGAGGCCAATCCGTTGGAGTGAGGCCTGGACGAGAGCGGCCCACTGGCAGTCCAGCGGCCCACCTTCGGGTGGGCCGCTTTGTCGGGCCCATGGGGGCGAGCGGGCAAGCCCGAGCCGTGGGCAGCCCGGAGCGGCTTCGTGTAACACTAGTGTTACACGGTCCACGGTGGCGACCAGGCGCGGGCAGGTGGGCGAGGAACAATTCGCCCTGTAGCCGGGTATAGTAGGTAAGAGCGCTCGGTCTTGCGCGCGAACTCGCGGCCATCGAACCTCCCGGCTGGCGAGGTCGTCTCGGAAAGCGGCGAAGGGCCTTGCACGTTACTCTGAGAAGGCTGTTTCGGCCCTTGACCGGCGCGGCGCGCGGTAGCTATAATGGTTGCTACTCCCGGTCGTGGCCGCCCGGAGGAGCAGCCAGCGGAGGTGTTGTGCGATGTCCAGGTTTCTCCCTCTCTGTCTCGGCATCATCCTCATCGCTCCTGTCATCGCCATCGCCCAAGAGGACGCAGACCTCGAGATTCGTACCGGCCACTCTTTTGCCGACATAGCCTTACTCCCCACGCGTCTGACGGCCTACAACGCGCACGATGACTCCTCGAAGGCCACGTACGTTTGCTGCCGGCCCGACCAGGAGGAGCAGATCGCGCTCGCGCTCAAGGCCAACGACGCCTTCCTCAACGTGCACGCGGGCAGCGACTTCGCCGATGACACGCTGATGTTCAACACGCGCATAGATGCCGTGCGCAAGAACTTCCGGCACTCGGTCGAATCGCAGCTCCAGCTTCTGGAGCGATACCCGGAGAGCGACCTGGCCGACGACGCGGCCTGGGGCCTGGCCAGCAGGTTCCGCGAGGACCAGGACCACGCAGCGGCAATCCAGACCCTGCAATGGCTGGTGGACCACTTCCCCTTCAGCACCTGGTCCGATGACGCTCTGGCCCTGATCGCGGCAGAGATGCGCAAGATCCGCGATGAGCAGGGCGCGCTGGCGGCGCTCCAGGTCCTGGCTCAGCGCTATCCCCACAGCGAGCACTGCGCCTCGGCCCACTACGAGATCGCCGCCAAGTATCAGGAGTTGGGCAACTTCGAGGCCGCCGTTGAAGGCTACATGATGCTGATCCGACGCTATCCCTGCTCCGACTACGTGGACGACGCGCAATTCAAGATCGGGCAGTGCTTCCGCGCCATGCGCCGCCCCATGGAGGCGGTGCAGGCCTACGAATTCCTGATCAACCGCATGCCCGGCAGCCAGCACGTGCCCAGCGCGATGCGGGAGGCCAACACGCTCTACGTTCAGAACTCGCGCCGGGGCGGGGGCGATGCCCGGCAGGGCCCGTACAACCTCCAGGCGCCCAACTCCAAGGAGGCCGCCGATGAGTTGTACGCGGTGGCCCACAGTCGCCAGAACTACCGGCGCTACCGCGAGGCGGTGGGCGGCTACCGTACCTTCGTGCAGCGCTTCCCCGGGCACGACAAGTACGACGATGCGCTCTACAACATCGGCGTCTGCTACCAGGAGCTGAACCTGCTGTTCGGCCGCATCAACCAGGCCCAGGGCCCGGACGATCTCTTCAAGCTCAGCCCGGAGTGGCGGGATGCCACCGGCGCGCTCCAGGGCATCCCCACGGATCGTGAGCTCAAGGCGGTGGACGATGCGGTCGGCGCCTTCGCCCTGGTGGCCAACAACCTGATCGGGTCTCCCCTGCGGGACGACGCCATCTACCAGATCGCCAAGAGCTATGAGGACGTGGGCCAGGCCGACGACGAGGCCTTCACATACCAGCAGCTTCTCATCAACTTCCCGGGCAGCGAGTACGAGACCGAGGCGCTCTACCGACTGCTCAAGTACTACCGCGACCCCGCCAACTACGAGACGGCCAGCCAGATGTACAAGAGCCTCAGCAAGGCCGTGCCCGACGTATTCCCGCCCATTCTGGCGGAGGACAAGGCAGACTTTTTGCACGTCATGGGCCTCTACTTCGAGCACGTCAACCACGGCTGGGAGGAGTACCACCTGCACCACATCCCCTATCGGGTGACCATGCCGGACCTGGTGCCGGAGGCCAGCTACTACAGCGCGGCCATCATGCTGAAGCGCGGCGACCCGGCCAAGGCCCGCAAGCTGCTGGCCCAGCCAGCCAGTCTGGTGACCAACGACTTCGGGACACCAGCCCTCTACCTGCTGGGGGCGGCCGCCAAGCTGAGCGGCGACATTGAGACTGCCGAGAAGGCGTACCAGGAGGTATGCGACCGCGCGCCGCTCTCGGGGCTGGCCGACGATGCCCAATTGGCGCTGATGACCCTGGATCAGGAAGAGGCCACCGAGGCAGTGGCCGCCTGCGCCCAGCGACTGGGCATTGACCCCAGCACGTGCGATGTGCACGAGGGGGACTCGGTCGTCGTCTTCGCGCCGTACACGGTCGCTGCCAAGATGCGGATGTACAACCTCCCGAACATCTGGGACGCGGCAGTCGGAAAGCTGGTTGACTGGACCGGCGAAAGCGACGCCCACAAGCTGCCGATCGTGGTCACGGACGGCTTCGGCCCGGCGCCGGGCGGCGCGGCCATACGGCTGGTGGCCCGGCAAGTGGGCGACCCACCCCAGTGGCAGGCAGCCTTCAGGCAGATGGCCAATCGCTCCGTGGCGCAGGCGGGCTGCACGGTGTTCCAGAAGGACCTGCCGGCGGTGACGCAGGGCATGGCCGCCCTGGGAGCCGCCGGCCTGGAGTTCAGCCTGGTGAGCGAAACGCGTGAGACGCTGGGCAGCGCGGCGCCGACCATCCTGCCGCACGATGCGCTGGTCAAGGCTCGGAATGCTGCGCTGGACGCCCTGGACGAATACGAGCGGGGCGCCTCCACGGTGAAGGACCTCAACCAGCAGATTGTCCTGGGGATGCTGCTGCGCCTGCTGGAGCACCACGGGTACGCGCAGCACGAGGGCAGCCTGGACTGGGAGCCCTTCCGGCGGTTCTTCGACGCCGTGCGCGGCCTGCCCGCAGACCGGCCGCCGGCCGACCAGGTGGACGCGGCCAACGCCTTTGTGCACTGCGTCAACGTGACCTTCGGCACCGACAACAGCGAGTGGTTCCGGCGCTGGGGGTTCCCCGTGGATCCGCGGCGACTGCGGGAGCTGTCCCGCTGGGCGATGACCGGCTAAGAGCTGGGGGCTCGTCGGCCGAGAAGGGCCGATCCACCCACCTGCCAGCAGGCAGGCCGGCTTCATGGGGTGAGCTGCGTTGCGTGGGTCGGGCACTCTTGCCCGGCCCACGGCACAACTGGCGGCTCTCGTACGGGACCTGCAAAGACATGAGGCGCACGACCTGGACTCGACGAGGATTCCTGAGCAGCGCGGCGCGGGGCGGGGCGGCGCTGGGCATGTGCCCCCGGCTGCTGCTGGGACCCCTATCGCAGGCGGGTCAGGCCGTCTATGCTGCGTCCTCCAACGTCTCGGACCAGCCCGCCCGCTACTGGAGGCCCTTGAGCGGCACGGACCTACAGTGCGCGCTGTGCCCGCGGCTGTGCAAGGTCAAGAACCGGGAGCGCGGCTTCTGCGGGGCGCGCGAGAACGTCAACGGTGCCTACAAGACCCGCGTCTACGGCCGGCCGTGCGCCGATGCAGTACTGCTCGATCCGATCGAGAAGGCCCCCTTCTACCACGTCACGCCCGCCGCCAAGACGCTGGCCATGGGGACGGCCGGCTGCAACCTGGACTGCAAGTACTGCCAGAGCTGGGAGTGGGCGCAGAACCGGCCCGAGGCCACCACCAATAAGGTCCTGCCGCCGGCCCGCGTCGTGGCTGCCTGCAAGAAGTACGGCGTCAAGTGCATCGTGTTCACGTTCACGGAGCCGGTGCAGTGCATCGAGTACGTGATAGACACGGCGCGCGAGGCGAAGAAGAGCGGCATTCGAACCACCGTACACACAGCGGCGTACATCCAGCCGGGCCCACTGAAGGACATGCTGACCGACGTGGCCGCGGTCAACGTGGACCTGAAGGGGTTCAGCGAGGACTTCTACAAGACGGTCACCGGCGCGAGCCTGAGCCCCGTGCTGGCCACTATCAAGGCGATCAAGGAGGCGGGCAAGTGGCTGGAGATCACCAACCTGGTCGTCCCCGGATACAACGACAGCGAGGCCATGGTGCGGAAGATGGCCCGGTGGGTGATTGAGAACTGCGGCCCCGAGACGCCGCTGCACATGAGCCGCTTCTTCCCCCAGTACAAGCTGTTGAACGTGCCCGCAACGCCCACCGAGAAGCTGCGGGCCCTGCGGCAGGTGGCGTGGAAAGAGGGGGTCAAGTTCCCCTACATCGGCAACGTGCCCGGCGAGGGCGGCGAGAACACCTTCTGCCCGCGGTGCGGCACGAAGCTCATTCGGCGGGTGGGGTACGCCCAGACCACCAACCTGTGTCTGGACGCGCGCGCGGGCCGCTGCGGCAATTGCGGCAATCGCATTCCCGGTCTCTGGTCGTAGCAGGCGCCTGGCTCCCCCAAACACCATGAATCGCCGAGCCTTCTTCCAGCGCACGACGGCAGCCGCAGCCGGGCTGCTGAGCGGGGTCGGCACGGCCCAGCCGCAGGGCCGTTCGCGAGTCGTGCTGTTGTTTCACAAGGACGCGACCAGCGACGATGCGCAGAGCCGGGCCAGCGCCATAACGCGGCTGGTACACGGCGCGGTGCAGCGTGCGCTGGGCGCGCCGCACCCGCAGGCGGCCTGGCAGCGCCTGGTGCGCCCCAGGGAGCGCGTGGGCATCAAGCTCAACTGCCTCGCCCCAGAGCTCAGCCCCCATCCGGACTTGGTCGCGGCCATCATCCAGGGGGTCCAGTCCGCCGGCGTGCCACCCGAACGCATCGTCGTGTTCGACAAGGAGGACCGCGACCTGGAGGCGGCCGGATACGAGATCGTCGGGGAGGGGCCGCGGGCCCGCTGCTACGGAACCGTGGGCGGCGACAGCTCGCCGGGCTACGAGGAGCGCTTCACCACGCTGAAGGGCACAACCGTGCGGCTGTCCAAGATCCTGACGCGCCAGTGCAGTGCCCTCATCAACGTTCCGGTGGTGAAGGACCACGAGTTCGCCGGTGTCACCGTGGGGCTCAAGAATCACTTCGGCTGCATCCACAACCCCGAGGACTTCCACGTGCAGAGGTGCGATCCGGCAGCGGCCGACGTCAACACCGCGCCGGACATTCTCACCAAGCAGCGTCTGGTCATCGCCGATGCGACGCGGGTGCTGTTCGACGGCGGGCCGTCCTTCAAGAGCGATGCCGTGTGGGAGTACAACGGCGTCTTCTGCTCCACCGACCCGGTGGCCCTGGATGCCGAGGCAGCGGCCGTCATCAGTCTCATGCGGGAGCAGATGGAACTGCCGACGCTGGAGGAAGCGGGCCGCCCGCCCTCCCACCTGGCCACTGCCGCGCGCTACGGCCTGGGCGTTGCTGACCTGAACCGCATAGACCTCATCGAACACGACCTCGCCTGATCCCCGGTCTCCTGCCATCGGCACAGGCATACGGCGTCCCCACCACATGTGTGGCCGCGACCACATGAGGCGGGAAACC
>JBHIEF010000250.1:0-5733 GCA_046760465.1 Armatimonadota bacterium
ACACCGGGGGCTGCAGTGTGTAAAACGCCTACTAGATCGGGCGAACGCTCCAGATCCTGATCGCGACGGCGGCCTCCGCCGCGGTCGCCTTCTTTCTCCGGCTGCTATCACTGACTGGCGAACGCCGCCGCTCTCACCTAACCAGAGACGATCAGCTCCTCTATCGTCACGCGTCTGTGCTCGCCCGCCGACCGATAGGCCGCGTCCATGATGGCGATGCTCCACAGGTTGTCCCGCCCGCTGCTGTCCGCCTCGGTGTCCTGGTCAATGGCGTCGAGCAGCTTGGCCATGGAGCGGGCGAAGGTGTCTGTGAAGTCCGTGGGGCACTCCCACTGGCGCGCCCGGTCCCAGCCGCGCCTGTGCAGCCGGACAGCGCTGCCACGCAGCGTGATGCTCCCCTTGGTGCCGTCCACCTGGACGAAGTTGGCCTCACCACCCGCCTGCGAGGCCCAACTGTGCAGCAGCACGGCCACCGCGCCCTGCTTGAACTCTACCGTCGTGGCCGTGAGGTCCTCGCCCGCGCTGTGCAGAACACCGGCCGTCCGCGCCGCGCAGTGCACCGCCACTGGCTCGTCCCCCAGCCACCAGCGCAGCCGATCCAGCCAGTGTATCCCCATGACGCTGAGCGCCAACTTGGGGATGGTCACCCGCCAGCCCTCGCTCTCGTCGCGCCACACCGAGTCGTTCTGAATGGCAAAGAGCGGCTCGCCGATCTCCCCGGCTTCGATCAGCTCCCTCACCCGCAGCGACTCCTCCCGACAGCGCCAGTTCTGGTTCACCGCGAGCTTCACCCGGTTCTCGGCTGCCACCTCGACCATGCGCCTGGCCTCCTCTATATCCAGCGCGAAGGGCTTCTCCACCAGCAGGTGCCTCCCCGCCTCGGCGAGCTCCTGAACGACGCTCAGGCGCACCGCCGGCGGCGTCAGCACTGAGACCACGTCGGCCTCACTCCCCGCGATCAGGTCGTCCACGCTGGCGTACCACTGAGGCACCTCGTGCTCGGCCGCGCGCTGGCGCGCCAGGTCTGCATCTACGTCGCAAAGGGCCCTCACCTCCGCGCGTTCGCCCAGGCGACGATAGCCCTCCACGTGCTGGCTCAGGATGCGTCCACAGCCGACCAGTGCGACGGTGTGGCGAGCCATGTCTGCGGCTCCTTATGCGCGGCGCCAGCCCGTGCGCCGCTCCGTTTGCGGCTCTGTTTCGCAGTGCGTGCCCGCCGCGCCTGCCATGAGCCGCCGTCTGCCCGGCACGGTCGCCGGCCGCAGTCGCTCAAGAGGCATGGGCGGTAGGCCGATATGGAGGGTGCGAACGCACCCAGGGCGACTGCGCGCTTCTGCCGGTCTGAAGGCCGGTCGCCACGCACCTGCGGCTTTGCCGCCATCGGCAGCTTGGGTGGGGCGTGCCAGGCGAGCAGACCCGGGTTGACGAGTCGGACATCAGTGCCGGTAGGGACGTGCAATTGGGGCCCGCGGGCCGGGAAGGAGCACGCATGCAGGTAGGGATCGCCAGACGTCCGTTCCGGGAGGGACGAGACTGCGGCGCCCAGGCGGGATACTGGCGGGACGGCGCCAGGGCGACGCTCTGTGTCACCAATGGCCTGGGCAACGGCCCCGGGGCCGCGGCCGCCGCCAAGGTGGCCCAGGACTGCGTCGCTCAGCACTTGTCCCAGCCGCTGCCCGAGGTGTTCGCCGCCTGCGACGCAGCCCTGCGCAGTACGCGGGGCGTGGCCATGGGCGTTGCCGTCATAGACCGGCAAGCGGGGACCATCACCTATGCCGGCGTCGGCAACACCAAGGCCATGCTGGTCGGTGACGCCGTCCTGCGGGGGTGGAGCACCCCCGGCATCGTCGGCGGCGGGTACACGAAGCTGTCGTGCCAGCAACTGGCCCTGGAATCGGCGGAGTCCGTCATTCTGTTCACTGACGGCATCAGGGATGGCATTGACATCACCAGTTACCACGAGCAACTCCGCCGCGACGCACAAGGTCTGGCGGACACGATTCTGCATGACTGGGGCCGCGACACGGAGGACGCGGCCGTCATCGTGCTCAGGAACAGTGGGGGGGCGGCGTGAAAGGCGAGGACTGTGTGGCGGAACGAGCTCCGCCGAGGACGTCGGGGGGGCAGCGAAGTGTCTGCCCCTCCCGCCGGCGAGGTCTGTCGGACTTGTCACCGCGCTGTTCAGGGAAGCACCTGTGGCCGACGGCGTGGCCTTCGGCAGGCGTTGGGAGGCAGTCCGCAAATGGGCCCAATGGCATTGCGCGAGACGCGGGCTGAGCTTTCCGCTATCCTCCGTGTGTTGTAGCAGAGGGATTTACCCGTGAACGAGTTACTGACCGCCCGTGACGTTGCTCGCCACCTGCGGATGCACGTTATAACCGTCTATCGCCTGGCCCAGCAGGGGAAGATCCCAGGCTTCAAGGTGGGCCGGCAGTGGCGGTTTCATCGCGAGGTCATTGACGAATGGGAGCGTCGGGCCCGCGCGCCGGAGCCGCCCCTCAGCGACACGTAGTGCTTGCCTACGGAAGCCGTGCCGTGCGGGTGCGGGTAGGCCCCGCCCGTACACCACATCGGCCGGCCTTGGCTTTGACCGCGTAGGGACGGCCTTTACGCCCGCCTGCGTGCCGGCAGGCAGGTCCGGCACGCTGGAACACCATCCCACTTACGCAGAGCAGCACTGGCAGTGGTTTCATTGCCTTCTGAACGCCAGGGCTTCCTACCCCACCCTTGTAGGAGGGGCGTCTCGTTTACCCTGAGATCGTCGAAGGGCCCCGACCAGAACGCCTGTCACCAGGTTGTGAGACCAATCCTACGACTCCGGCCCCGGGCCCGCCGCCTCCGCACCACCTACCACGTTTTGTTGGTGACAGACCGACCGTTCGCCAAGTAGTGTGCATCGCTCGCCCCCACCGCCTTGGCAGCTTCATTGCAGCCAGCTTGGTGTCTAAGGCAGCCGACATCTGAGCGGAGGCACAGCAGCGTCGCGCGGGGGCGTGTCTGCTGGCTTCCGCTCGGGTGCTACTTGGCTGCCCTCCTCCTCTGTGCCCCCGTTTACAAACCCCGCCATCGGCGCTATAGTGTGCCTTGCTGCCGCCGGTTCTCCCCCCCGTCGCGGCTGAGCCTCCACAACCTGAAGAGGAGCCCACCATGGCGCAGTTCATGCAGCGCATTTTCGAGCGTGCCGCTGAGGCCAGGTGCGGCATCGTGCTGCCCGAGGGCGACGACGACCGCGTGCTGCGCGCCGCCGAGATCGCCACACGCCGCCATTTGGGCCAGATCATCGTCCTGGGCGACCCCGACCGCGTTGCGGCGCGCGGGCACGACCTACACGTCAGGCTCGATGATGTGTGCGTGGTGGACCCGGCGGCCGACGACGTGCGCAGGGACCATGCCGAAACGCTGTATCAGCTGCGCCGGGAGAAGGGCATGACCCAGGAGGAGGCCTGGGAGCTGGCGGCGCAGCCACTGTACGCGTCAGCCCTTATGCTCAAGGTGGGCCAGGCCGACGCCTCCGTGGCGGGAGCCGCCAACGCCACCGCCAACGTCCTCCGGCCGCTGCTCCAGATCGTGCGCCCTCGGCCGGGGCTGAAATGTGTGTCTAGCTGCTTCATCATGGTGACCGGGGCCACTCAGTACGGCCACCGCGGCACCTTCGTGTACGCCGACTGCGGCGTCGTGCCCAACCCCAGCGCCGAGGAGCTGGCGGACATCGCCGTTGCCGCCGCCGAGAGCGCGCGCGTCTGGCTGCAATGCGAGCCCCGCGTGGCCATGCTCTCCTTCTCCACCAAGGGCAGCGCCTCTCACCCCGATCCCGACAAGGTCATCAAGGCCACTGAGATCGCCCAGGCCAAGGCGCCCCAGGTCCTGATAGACGGAGAGCTCCAGGCCGACGCCGCCGTGGTGCCCCAGGTGGCCGACATCAAGGCTCCCGGCAGCCCCGTCGCCGGCCGCGCCAACGTGCTCGTATTCCCCGACCTCGATGCCGGGAACATCTGCTACAAGCTGACCCAGTGGCTGGCTGGTGCGCAGGCCTACGGACCGCTCTTGCAGGGGCTGGCCAAGCCGGGCATGGACCTGTCGCGAGCCGCCACCGCCGACGACATCGTGGGCGTCATCGCCCTGGCAGCCGTGCGCGCCGCCGCCGACCGCAGGCGCGCGGCCGCCCCGGGCGCCGACGCCCCCTGACCAGGAGCAAGGGCAAATGGCCAAAGCCATCTACGTGGCCGCTACCGGCCAGCACAGCGGCAAGACCATCTTCTCCCTGGGCCTGCTGTCATCCCTGAACAAACGCGGCTACCAGGTGGGCTTCATGAAGCCCGTTGGCCAGCGCACGGTCCGGGTGGGGGAGACGGTAGTTGACGAGGACGCCGCGCTGGTGGACGAGGTCTTCGACGCTCCGGCCGACGTGGCCGCGACCAGCCCCGTAACCGTCGGCTCCGGCTTCACCGCCGACTACCTTGACGGCGGCACCGTGGAGCCCCTCATCGAGAAGATACAGGAAGCCTACGCCCAAGTCAGCGCCGGCCGCGACGTGGTCGTGGTGGAGGGCACGGGTCACGCCGGCGTCGGATCGGTCTTCGACCTCAGCAACGCCACCGTGGCCCGCCTGCTGGGCGCGCAGGCCGTCGTCATCACCGGCGGCGGCATCGGCAAGCCCATTGACGAGTTCACGGTCAACAAGGCCCTCTTCGACCAAAACGGCGTTCGCGTGCTGGGCGCGGTGGCCAACAAGGTCCTGCCCGAGAAGCTCCCCAAGGTGCGCGACTACCTCCAGCGCGGCCTGGCCGCACGTGGCCTGGCCCTGTTTGGGGCCATCCCTCACCGGGACCTGCTTACCGAGATCAGCGTCCGCCAGGTCGTCGAGGAGATAGGCGCCACCGTCGTCAGCGGCGAGAAGCACCTGGACCAGTACGTGCGCCGCTTCATCATCGGCGCCACCGGTGCTCACCGCATGCTCCAGCACTTCGGCAAGGGAGTGCTGGCCATTCTGCCCGGCGACCGCGATGATCTGGTGCTGGCGGCGATGAGCTCCTGCGTGGTCGGCCAGAGCAAGGCCTACTGCGTGTCCGGCATGTGCCTCACCGGCGGGATCCTGCCCCACGAGAACATCCTGCGCCTCGTCCGCCGGGCCGAGGTGCCCGTCATCGCCGTTGATCGTGGCACCTATGAGACCGCCTCCGAGGTGCACGAGCTGGTGGCCAAGACCAGGCCCGATGACAAGCAGAAGATCCGCCTGGCGGGCGTGCTGGTGGACAAGTACTGCGACGTAGACCTCCTCCTCGAGCACCTAGGTGTCGAAGCCAAGCCACAGCCTGCCCCCGCCTCCTGAGGGGCGGGTGCGGCCACAGACGCCGGCGTGTCAGCAAGGTTATCGCTCCTGTGGCGTGGGTGCATGGTGCACCAATCGGACCTCACCCCACTGGCGCCGCCCGCGGAGATCGCCGCTGACGATCCACAGCGTACGCCGGAGGGGGCCCGGCGCCACGTAGCGCAGACGCCCCCGGACCGGGAGGATGCAGACGAGACGCATCCTCGTGAGATCCACGACTGCGACGCCGTCGCCGCCCAGGTACAGATAGCGCCCGCCTGGCGAAACAGCCCACGGATAGGACAGATCGAACTCAAGCTCCAAGTTAGCGATCACCTTCGAGCACTTCCAGTCCACCTGGTGTAGCCTCCCCGGGTACCTCGCGAAGAGCCCAAGCGGGTCCACTGATTCTGCCTCGCCCTCGG
>JBHIEF010000251.1:0-5677 GCA_046760465.1 Armatimonadota bacterium
AAAGCGGGCGAGGTGCTCCCACGGATCGTCAGCATCATCCGGGAGGGCCGCGACTGAGAGCCTATCCCAGAACCCGCCTGTTAGCAGACACGTCATTCTGAACGCAGTGAAGAATCTCGTACCAGTGGCGATTACGAGATGCTTCGCTCCGCCTAGCGACCTGGGGTGGTTGGGACTGGGGGTCTTAGATATCCTCGAAGATCACCTCAAACATCCGCTCGTAGACGCCCACCAAGCCCTTTGCGCCGAACCACAGGACCAACACCGCACCGGCCGCCAGCGTCAACAGCAGCGCAGACGTCCCCAGGACCTTCATCCGCATGTTCTTCTCGCTCTCGAAGCGCTCTGCGAGCTTGGTCAGGCCCTCCGGCAGCGTCCCGCTCTCCTCGCCGGTCGCGATCACTCCCACCTCGGTCCCGCTCAACTGCCCGCTGGCCGCCAGGGCCCCCGACAGCGTCCCCTGGTGCCGCAGCGCATACGCGTGGGGGAGGATCGCCCGGCTGATGGGCCTACTCCCCGTCGCCAGCGCCGCCGCCTCGGCCGCGTCCGCCGGCGGCACCCCTGCCTCGTACATGGCCGCGGCCGTGCGCGCGAACCGCGCCATGGCCGCCCGCCAACGAATGCCCCCCGTCAGCGGATTGTGCAGCGCCAGCCAATCGCGCACCCCCCACAGGGGACGGGCGTTCAGCCCCAGCCGCAGCGCCTGCCCGCCTACCAACAGGCCCACGTAGATGGGCAGGATCACGTGCGTCAGGTGGTCGGTGTAGCGCTGCACCCCGTTGGCGAACGACTCCGCGTCAATCAGCAGGTTCAGCTTGGGCAGCGGCAGCGCCACCACCAGCAGCACCCAGAAGTACAGGCGCTGGAGCATGGTGGCGCGGTCCATGGCCATCTCCGTCTCGTACTGGTCCGCCACCTGCTCGCAGACCACGTCCAGCCTCCCCGTCCGCTCGCCCACTGCCAGCATGGCCGGGGCGAAGGGGCCGAAGACGTGGTCGAACTCCGCCATCGCCCCCGACAGCGTCTTGCCCGTGGCCGCCTGATCCCGCATCCTCCGCAGCACTCGCCGCAGCCGCCCGCTGCCCACCCGCTCTTGCAGCGCGTCGAAGGCCGCCGCCGGCGCTACGCCCGCCTTGAACAGGGCCGCAAGCTGCCGAAAGCACGCCGCCAGCGGGCCCTTGCCGATGGGCCACAGCGCGTACAGCGGGTGCCACCCCGTCGCCCGCGGTCCGCTGGCGCTCACGTCCTCCAGCCCCGTCAGCCAGATGCCGGACTCACGCAGCTCGGCGGCCGCCGCCTGCCGGCTCTCCGCCTGGCAGGTGCCCTCGACGGCCTCTCCGGTCTCGGTGCGCCCCTTGTAGTGGAATACCGGCATGGCTGACCCGTCTGCCTTCGTCCCCTAAGTTGGCTCTTCCTCCATACTTACGTTTGAGCGCGCAGAAGGTGCGCACACCCCTCGCGGGGAATGACACTCGGGCTGCATTCCTCGCAAGTTTGGCTTGGTCCACGTCTGTGTCCAGTCGTCCGAGCGGGCTGGGGCGTCTCCCCGTTGGCGCTGGCGGCCGCTCCAGGGAGAGGAGGGTTCGGCATGCCCAAGCTTGTCCTGGTCAACCCCATCCGTTCGGAGAGTCCCTTCCGTCTCAGCGCCAAGACCAACTTCGTGCCCCTCAACCTGGCCTACGTGGCCGCCTACACCCCCGAGCACTGGGATATCGAGATAGTTGACGAGAACGTCGAGCCCTTCCGCCTGGCCTCCGCGGATTTGGTCGGCCTGACCGGCTTCTCGGTCAACGCCCCTCGCGCCTACGAAATCGCCGGCATGTACCGCCGGGAGGGGGGCAAGGTGGCCATGGGCGGCATCCACGCCTCCATGGTGCCCGAAGAGGCCGAGCAGTACGTGGACACCGTGGTGGTGGGCGAGGCCGAGCCCATCTGGGAGCAGGTGTGCCGCGACTTCGAGCAGGGCTGCCTGAAGCGGCGCTACCACGGCGGCTGGCCCGACCTGCGCGGCCTCCGCCACCCCAGGCGCGACCTGCTGTCCGACAAGTACTGGCTGTCCACCGTCCAGACCGCCCGCGGCTGCCCCTTCGCCTGCGACTTCTGTAGCGTCACCGCCTTCAATGGCCGTAAGTTCCGCATGCGCCCCGTGGACGAGGTGCTGGACGAGATAGAGACCCTCCCCACCAAGCACCTCATGTTCGTGGACGATAACACCTTCGGCTACAGCCGACGCGCCCGCGAGCGGGCCATCGCCATCTGCGAGGGCATGGTGGAGCGGGGCATCGAGACTCACTGGGGCACCGCCACCACCATCAACATTGCCGACTACCCCGAGGCCCTGGAGGCGGCCCGGCGCTCGGGCTGCAACACCCTCTTCATCGGCTTCGAGGCCCTGGAAGAGGAGAGCCTGCGCCAGATGAACAAGCCCCACCAGGTGAAGTCCGTGCGAGACGGCTATCGCCGCTCCATTGATGCCATCCACGAACACGGCATGGCCATCTTCGGCTCCGCCATCGTCGGCTACGACTGGGACGAGCCCGACATCGGCGACCGCCTGGCCCACTTCATGCTCGAGGCCGGAGTGGACATCGGCTTCACCACCATCCTCACCCCCCTGCCTGGCACGGGCGTGCTGGAGCGCATGAAGGCCGAAGGGCGACTGATCCACGACAACTTCCCCGAGGACTGGTATCGGTACGACTTCACCGAGGTCGTCTTCCGACCCGCCAAGATGAGCCCCTGGGAGCTCAAGGAAGCCCAGCTCCGCGCCCATGACGTCCTCTTCCGCCGCGGACGCCCCCTCGCCAGGATGCTGCGCACCTGGCGCACCACCGGGAACGCCTACGCCGGGCTGGTCGTTTATCGGTTCAACAAGGTGTTCCAGAAGATGCAGTGGGCCGGTCGCCGCAAGTGGGCCAACCGCCTGGCCGCGGAGGCGGCGGAGGAGCAGAAGGCGGCCGGGCCGGCCGTCAGCCCCGGGTGGTCTCCCGGCGAGATCACCGACTGAGCGCGATCTGCCCACCCTCCCCGAGAGTCAAGGAGGGTGATGTCGCCATGCAACGTAAGCTCACGCCGTGCAGTATCGCTTTGCTGTGCCTGTTGGTCTTGGCCGACCTGTTCGCTGGCAGGTCCTCCTCAGTCTCGGCCCAGCCCGTGCCCCGCACGGCCGACCTGGCCGCCCTGGGACGAGCCTTCGCGGACGTGGCCAAGCTGGTCACGCCTGCCGTGGTCAACATCAACACCACCAAGATCATCCCCGGGCGCCGCGTGTTTGCCGACGACCCGCTGCTGCGCATGTTCTTCCCCGAGCTGGGCGGCATGCTGCGCGAGCCCGCGCGCAAGATCACGGGCCTGGGCTCGGGCGTCATCGTGGACAGCCGGCAGGGGCTGGTGGTGACCAACAACCACGTCATCGAGGGCGTGGACGAGATCCGCGTGATCCTGGCCGACAAGCGCGAGTTCCTGGCCGCCCTGGTGGGCACGGATGTCCCCACCGACGTGGCCCTCATCAGAATCCGCGGCGCCGACCTGCCCCAGATCGCCTGGGCCGACTCCGACGCCGTGGAGGTGGGGGAGTGGGTGCTGGCCATCGGCTCCCCCTTTGGCCTCAACCAGACCGTGACCGCGGGCATCATCAGCGCCAAGGGCCGCGCCAACCCCGAGGTGGCCAGCTACGTGGACTTCCTCCAGACCGACGCCGACATCAACCCCGGCAACAGCGGCGGCGCCCTGGTCAACATCGAGGGCGAGTTAGTAGGCATCAACACGTACATCTTCAGCCAGACCGGCGGCTCCCTGGGCATCGGCTTCGCCATCCCCAGCAACACGGCCCGCAGCGTCATCAACGCCTTGCTGGCCGACGGCCGCGTCATCCGCGGCTGGCTGGGGCTGCTGGTCGAGGAGCCCACCAGCGAGGACGCCCGCGACCTGCCTGAATGGGCCCGCCGGGGGCTCCTGGTGCGCAATCTGGTGACTCACAGCCCGGCGGATGTGGCCGGCGTCGAGCCCGGCGACGTAATCGTCAGCGTCAACGGCCGCCCGGTGGGCAGCCCCAGCCAGCTCCGCGATCTGATCGCCGAGAGCCCGGCCGGCGCTGAGCTCAGCCTTGTGCTCTACCAGGCTCAGACCGGCGAGCGCGTGGCGACCTCCGCCGAGGTCATAGAGCAGCCCGAGGACCGCCGCGGCCGGCCCTTCCCGGGCATCTGACCCCCGGGCGGGACCGACCGGCCACCCACACCCCGCTACCACCGAAGCGAGGGGAGCATACAGCGATGGCCGAGGACATGGAGCAGCTCTACGCCGAGCGACTCAAGCGCTACGTCACCGCCATGCGCAACGAGAAGCCGGACCGCATTCCCATCCGCCCCTTCGTCGCCGAGTTCACCGCCAAGTACGCCGGCTACACCAATCAGGAGGTCACCCACGACTACGAGAAGGCCTTCGCCGCCGCGCGCAAGTGCGCGGCCGACTTCGACTGGGATGCCGTGGTCGGCAACATGGTCTACGTATGGACCGGCCTCACCCAGGCCATCGGCACCAAGTACTACGCCGTGCCCGGACTCGACCTGGCGCCGGATAACGGCTTCCAGTACCGCGAGCCCCCCGAAGAAGAGGCCTTCATGAGGGCCGACGAGTACGATCAGCTCATCGAGGACCCCACCGGCTACCTCTTCAACGTGTGGCTCCCGCGTGTGGTCACCGATGTGGCTCCCATGGGGGAGCCGGTCTCCCTGCGCCACAACCTGTCTTTCCTCAAGGGCGGCATGGCCATGATGCAGTACTTCACCGCCTTCGGCGAGCAGGCGGCACAGCTCCGGGCCGAATCCGGCACCGTATCGGCCATCGCCGGCATACTCAAAGCCCCCTTCGACATCCTGGCCGACAAGCTGCGCGGCTTCATCGGCCTGACCCTCGACGTCCTGGAGCGACCCGACAAGGTGCTGGCGGCGTGCGAGGCCCTGATGCCCCATCTGCTCCACGTCGCCCTCTCCGGCGCGGACCCCGAGAAGAACGTCCCGGTTACCATCTGGATGCACCGGGGCTGCGTCCCCTTCATCTCCGAGCAGCAGTTCGATCGCTTCTACTGGGCCACGCTCAAGCCCATCATCGAGGAGATCTGGGCCCAGGGGCATCAGGTGCTCTTCTACGCCGAGGGTAACTGGCACCCCCACCTCAAGCGCTTCCGCGAGCTCCCCGAGGCCAGCATCATCTACCACGTGGACCAGGATGACATCTTCGAGGTCCACAAGGCCATTGGCGACAAGTTCTGTCTCAGTGGCGGCATCCCCAACTTCCTGCTGTCCTACGGCACGCCCGAGGAGGTCCGCGACTGCTGCAAGCGCGTCATTGACGGCGTGGCCCGCGACGGCGGCTACATCATGGACGCCGCCGCCATCGTGCAGGACGACGCCAAGGTCGAGAACATCCAGGCCATGACCGACTTCACCCGCCAGTACGGGGTCTACTAAGGGAGGCAGCCCGATGGCCGAACAGGAGAGGCCCAAGCGAGAGCCGGGCGTCTGCATCCCCTGGGGGGAGAAGCGCAAGGAGATCCCCGAGATCTCCGGTGACGAGGAGCTGGTCAAGCGCGTCTGGGAGGACATAGACGCCCTAGCCTACACCTACATCTGGCATTGCCTGGTGTCGTTCTAGGCCGCCCTCCCGGTAGCAGCCGCGC
>JBHIEF010000252.1:0-5643 GCA_046760465.1 Armatimonadota bacterium
CGTGGCCGGCCAGGGGGAGGCGAGAGGCCGGCGGGGACGTGGCAGATGGACCCGCGCAGTAGAGCAGCAACTGCGGACGTACTGGAGGTCAGCCCGTAGGGCAGGAGCTTGTTCGCCCTGAGCGGCGGACCTGTCGGTCCGCAAGCCGAAGGGCCTCGTGCCCCTACACGGGGCAGACGGCGGGCACGAGGCAAGCTCGTGCCCTACGAAAGGCTGCGCCGCTCGCCGCTCACCGCCCCAATCCCTCGGACACCGGCCCTCGCTTGCCGTGGCCGGCTGCTGGGGCGCTCTCCGCCGCCAGCGACTCTCTGTCCACGACCGCCACCTCGATGGGCTGCTCCTTGGGCACCGGCTTGCCCTCGAAGTAGTCGGCCACCATCTGGATGGTAACCTGGCCCATCTTGACGGGGTACTGCGCGATGTCGGCCTTGAGCTGCGTGCCCTTGCGAATCTCCTCCAGGGCTTCGGGCGTGGCGTCGTAACCGACGATGATGATGTCCTCAGCCCCCGGCGCGTTGCGGATGGCGGCCAGCGCGCCCAGCGCCGAGTCGTCGTTGATGCCGAAGACGCCCTTCAGGTCCGGGTACGACAGCAGCTTGTTCTGCATGACCTGCTGCGCCTTGTCCCGCTGGCCCTCGGCGGGGGCGTACTCCACCACCTCGATCTTCGGGTACTTGGCCATGACCTCCCGGAAGCCCTTGGTCCGGTCCTGCACCGAGCGCACCGTGGGATGGTCAATGACCAGCACCTCGCCCTCCTCGCCGATCTCCTTAGCCAGATACTCGGCCGCCAGGCGCCCGCCCTGCACGTTGTCGGAGGCGATGTGACAGACGACCTCGCCCTCGTCGGCAGCGATGTCGCAGGTGAAGACGGGGATGCCGGCGCCGTTGGCCTTGCGGATGCTGCCGCCCACGCTGGCCGAATCGGCGGGGCAGACGATGAGAGCATCCACCTTCTGGACGATGAAGTCGTCCACTTGAGCATCCTGCACGTTGGCGTCAAACTCGGCGGACTGGATGAGCAGTGTCAGGCCCAACTCGTCGGCCTTGTCGCGCATGGACTGCTCCAGGTCGCGGTAGAAGATATGCTGCTTGTTGAGCAAGGTTATGCCCACGGTCTTCCCCGCTGCCGCCGTCGCTGCCGTGGGGCCCTCGGTGATCGGCTTCAGCTCATCGGGCACGACCCCGCCGGCCGGCTCCTTGCCGCATCCCACGGCCAGAGCCATGACAAGGAGCGAGGCCGTCAGGAGCGGCAGGCCACGCAGCGATCTGCGCTCGTCAAGCTGTTGACTTCGGGTCATGGTGGGTCGTTACTCCCGTTCCTCGAGTTCGTCCGCTCGGGCCGATGCCGCCTCCGCAGCGCTCTTCATGCCGCGCTCCGCGTACAGCTGGGCCAGAGCCCGCCAGGCCTCAGCATTCTCCGGCTCGAGGGCCACGATCTGCTCTCGCGCATCGCAGGCGCGCTCGAGCTGCGCCTGTGCCTGGTAGGTACGAGCCAGGGCGTCCAGAATGGCGCTGCTGCGCGGCCAAGATGCGCTCAGCCGCGACAGGGCTTCCTCGGCGTGGGTCAAGTCTCCTCCCGCGGCGGCTGCTTCGTAGATGGCCGCCATCACGGATCGGTCGTTGGGCACTCGGCCAGCCACGCCGGCCAAGGCCCGGACGATGAGAGGGAGGTCGTCAGGCTGACGGCGGGCGAGGTCCGCGACCGCCGTGCGGGCCTCGTCAGCGTCCGGAGAAAGGGCCAGCGCGCGCGATAGCTCCCAGGCGGCCTCCTCCGTGCGGCCCAGCTCAGCTAGGGCCTGCCCCAACAGAAGGCGCAACTCACCCGCCTGCGGGGCCAGGAAGGCCGCGCGGTCGTAGGCCTGGACCGCCTCCTCCAGGTCACCGGCTCCCGCGTGGGCCCGGCCCAGTCTGGCCCAGAGCTGAGGGTCGTCCTCGCGCCCGGAGAGGGCTTGAAGCAGTGTGCCCACGGCCTGGGGCCACTGTTCCCGGAGCATGTAGGCCCGGGCCAGCCCGGCAGCCGCCCCGACGTTGTCCGGGTGCCTGCCTCGGGCCTCGATGAAGTACAGCACGCCCGCGTCGTCCTCTCCCATGGCGTGGTGGATCTCGGCCAGGGCCTCGTTGGCAGCGGTGTCGTAGGGCCTCTGCGCCAGCAGGGCGCGGCAGTGCCTCAGCGCCTCCTCGTAGAGCTCCTCCTCCCAGCAGATGCTCAGGGCCTGCCGACGGGCGAGGACGTGCTCAGGAGGCACGTCGCCGCCCGCTGTACCGCTGCCCGTGAGGCTCAACACGCCGTTGAGCTCGCCCAGGGCCTTGGTCGTCTCTCCCTGCCCAGCGTAGGTGTCCGCCAGACGCAGGCGCACCGCGGTGTTGGTCGGGTCCTCGTCCAGGATGGCAAGGTACTGCTCCACCGCCTCCTGCGGCCTCCCTTCCGCCTCGTAGAGGCCAGCGAGAGCCAACCGCGCCGGTGCGCTGAGGCTGAAGGCCGCCACCAGCTTCTCGGCCTCGGCCAGGGCCCGGCCCGTGCCGGCCGCAGCCCGCCAGGCGGCGACGGCCATCTCGGCCAGCAGGGGGTCGCCGGCGTGAGCCTGGATGCGCTCAGACAGATACTCGGCCGCTGCCAGCCGGTCTTGCATGCTCTCGGCCGCAGCGATCAGCCCACGATAGCCAGCAGGCTCATTGGGATGCGCCTCGATCATCTTCTGGCAGACGCGGAAGGCGGCCTCGGCGTTGCCGACCTGGTGGAGGATGTCGGCCTTCAGCGCCAGCAGCTCCAGGTTGTCCGGCGCCTCGCCCAACAGCACCTCGACCACCTTCAGAGCCTCGGCGTGGCGCCCCTGGGCGGCGCGGATTCTGGCGATCTCCAGGTTGAGACGCACGAGCAGCGGATTGACGTCCAGCAGCCGTCGGCACTCGGCCGCCGCCTCCTCTAGTTGGTCGACTTCAGCCAGGAGCGGGGGCAGGGCGGCACGGTGTTCCGCGTTTGCCGCTGAGGTCGCCGGGATGGCCTGAAGCTGGGCGATGGCTCCCGCGAGGTCGTCCCGCTCGGCGAGAAGCTGGGCCAGGCGGGCACGCCCGGCGGCCGGGTCTTGGCCCTGTCTGATGACCTCCTCGCACTGCATCCTGGCGCCCCGGAGGTCGCCCAGGCTCTGCAACGCTCCGGCCAGCGACAGCCTCGCAGCGACGCTTCCGGGGCTCAGCAGCACCAGACGCTGAAGAGCGTCGCGCGCCAGGGCCGGCTTGTCGAGGGCCATGGCCGTCTGGGCGTAGGCGGCGAGGCCGGTACGGCTGCCAGGATCGATGGCGAGGGCTCGCTCGTACTGCGCCAGAGCGAAGTTGAGCTTGCCCTTGCGGCGGAAGATGTCGCCCAGGGCAAGCAGGCAATCCAGTCGCCCAGAGTCTATCCTCAGGGCCCTCTGAAAGGCCACGGCCGCGTCGTCGAGCCGACGCATGGACATCAGACACTGCCCCAGCATGGCATGCAGCGCGGCGTCGCCGGGCCGCTTCTTCACCGCGGCGCGCAGGTGCCTCTCGGCGGCGGGGAAGTCGCGCCTGTCCATGTAGGCCTGCGCCAGCGACACGTGCACTTCCAGCCCCGGCGGCTGGACCTGCACCAGGCGCTCCAGGTAGTGCGTGGCCTGTTCCATGAGGCCGAGCTTCTGGCAGCAGTCGGCGGCCGCCCGCAGCAGGGCCGGATCCTCGGGACGGCTTTCCAGCGCCTGCTCCAGCAGCGGCAGGGCCTCCACGTGCCGCCCGGCCTGGAGCAGCGCAGCGCCCAGGCCCCGCAGCGCCTCGGCGTTCTCGGGTTCCCGGGCCAGAGCCGTCTTGAAGTGATACTCCGCCTGCCGAGCGTCCCCCTGCCGCGCGTACGCCTGCCCCAGCCGCAGCTCCACCTCGACCTCTTCGGGAGCCAATTGAGCCGCTCGGCGAAGGCTCTCAATGGCCGCCTCCGAACGCCCCAGCTCCAGGTAGACCGTGCCCAGGCGCAGATGCGCCTCGGCATCATCGGGCTTGAGCCTCACGACGTCCTTCAGCGTCGTCGCGGCGTCCGCCAGCTTGGCTTGCGCGATGTAGCTGAGGGCGAGACCGCGCAGCGAGTCGAGGTCCTCGGGGTCCAGCTTGAGGGCCTCGTTGAAGTATCGGACGGCCTTGGGGTGATCGCCCAGCCTCTGGTGGGCGAGACCCAGGTTGAAGAGGGCGTCCTGACTCTTCGGATCCAGCGCGAGGCACTTCTCGAACTCGGCGATGGCCTGCTGGAGCCGTCCCTCGTTGGCCAGGCGAGCGCCACGCTGGAAGTGCTGTCGGGCCTGCTGGGCTGGTGAGGCGGGGAACTGGGCGAGGGCCGCTGCGGCCAGCAGCACGCATAGGAGCAGAGCCCACGGCGCCACCACCGATGTGCGGCCCTTTGCCCGGGCAAGTCGCCGCCAGACGCGGCTCCTAAGAGCTCTCGTACACGTCCTTGGGATCGAAGACCCTCTCCCCCACATCCTCGAATGTCCCGTCGCCTTTCAGCTCGAATGAGAAGCAGGTGCGGTAGCCCAGGTGACAACTGGCGTCGCCGACCTGCTCGACCGCTACCAGCAGCACGTCCCGGTCGCAGTCAGTCCTGATGCCTCTGACGTGCATGACGTTGCCTGAGGTTTCGCCCTTCTGCCAGAGCTTCTGGCGGGAGCGACTCCAGAAGTGGACCAGGCCGGTGTCTACGGTCCGGCGCAGCGCCTCCGCATTCATCCAGCCCAGCATGCGCACCTCGCCGGTCTGGTGGTCGGTGATGATGGCCGCGATCAGGCCCTGATCGTCGTAGCGCAGATCGCCAGGTGGCTCCATGCCGAAGCTCCACGTGTGGGCCCGAGCATTGGGACGGCGGCTCATACACGGCCCCAATGCCAGCTCATAGCCTCATGGGGATTCCCCGTGCGGCCAACTGCTCCTTGACCTCGCGGACGGTGGTCTCGCGGAAGTGGAAGATGCTGGCGGCCAGCACCGCGTCGGCCTTGCCGCGCGTGACGACCTCGTACATATGGTCGGCGGTGCCAGCGCCGCCGCTGGCGATAACGGGGATGGCTGCGTTCTCCGAGATCCGCCTAGTCAGCTCCACGTCGTAGCCGGCCTTGGTGCCGTCGAAATCCATGCTGGTGACCAGGAACTCCCCCGCGCCGCGCTGCTCGGCCTCCGCGGCCCACTCCAGCGCGTCAACGTCGGTGGGCTGATGGCCGCCATGAGTGTAGACGCGCCACTTCAGCTCCTCCGGCGGCGCGTCGAAGCGCTCGCGCTTGGCGTCTATGGCCACCACGATGCACTGGCTGCCGAAGCGCTCGCTGGCCTCATTGATCAGATCGGGGTTCTCGATGCCGGCCGTCATGATGCTGACCTTGTCGGCGCCAGCCTTGAGGATCTCGCGGATGTCCTCGATGCTGCGCACGCCGCCGCCGACCGTGAAGGGGATGAACACCTGCTCGGCGACACGGCGGACCATGTCCAGCACGATGTCGCGCTTCTCCAACGAGGCGGTGATGTCCAGGAAGACTAACTCGTCGGCCCCCTCCTGACTGTACCAGGCGCCCTGTTCCACGGGGTCGCCCGCGTCCACGTGGTCCACGTACTTGACGCCCTTGACCACGCGGCCGGCGTCCACGTCGAGGCAGGG
>JBHIEF010000253.1:0-5615 GCA_046760465.1 Armatimonadota bacterium
TCTGCCCCCCAACTCCATCGTCAAGCTGCGCCAGGGCAGGGAGGTCGTGGAGCGCAGGCCTCACTAGGGCCACGCGCGTGGGGGTGGTGGTGTGAGTAGGAAGCGTAAGAGGCGGTTGGTGGTTGGTCTGGTGGTGGCAGCCATTGTTGCTGCCGGCGTCCTCGGCGCGCACTGGTCGCAGCAGGTGTACGTGGCGTGGCTCGTGTCGCAGTTGCATAGCGGCGTGTGTGAGGAGACTTACGACGCGAAGTGGAGGCTGGTGGAGATCGGCGAGCAGGCCGTGCCGGCGCTGATCCGCTGCCTTGATGACGAGCAGCTAGAAGTCCGCGTGATTGCCATGGACGCTCTCGGCGAGATCGGCGAGGCCGCCGCTGCCGCCGCACCCGCGCTCGGGCCGCACCTGGGCGACCCTGATCCGTACGTACGCCATCGCGCAGCCTTGGCCCTCGGCCGCGTCGGACAGAGACAGCCAGCGATCGCGACGCTCGTGAGCCTGCTCGAGCACGAGGACCATTTCGCCGCCGCATTGGCTGCCGAGGGCTTAGGTGAGTTGGGCGAATGGGAGACTGCCAGGCCGGCGCTCACCAAGTTGCTGAATGACGATGACCCAAACGCCCGAGGACTGGCAGAACGGGTGCTATCGGAACACCCACAGAGCTAGACGTGCGCCCTGGCGCTCGCCGGCGGCGGAGGCGCTGGCCAAGATCGGGGGGGGAGTAGGGGGACGGTTCATAGACAACACAAACCGCCAGGCCCTGAGATGGGCCTGGCGGTTGGGTTCGCTATGTGATGAGACGGCCGACGACGGCTACTCGTCCTTGTCCGCGTCCTCCTCCTCGGCCGCTGCCTCCTCCTCTTCCTCCGCGGGGGGCGCGATGGCGTCCGCGGCCTCCTTCAGCTTGAGCAGGCCCTCGTCGGTGATCTCGTTCCAGGCGAAGTTGGCGGTGACTTTCTTCTGGTTGTAGGCCAGGATGGTGTACTTGACGTCGGGGTTGAGCTTGAGCTGCTTGGTGGCCGTCCTGCCGGTGGGCCCGTCGGCCAGGAAGGTGATGGGGATCTTGAGCTCCTTGGCCTTGGCCAGTTCCTTGACCTTAGGCTCGTTCTCCCCCTGATCGGCCACCATCACGACCCAGACCTTGAGACCCTCGCGGGTCGGTGCGTACGCGTCCATCAGAGTGACCAGACCGGTCACTGGCTCCTCAAGGTCGCGCGTGAACAGCACGACATTGGGAGCGTTGCCGTTGTCTCACACCATGCAGAACTGCTGGCCTGCCTTCTCGCCGGTGGCGGCCACGATCTGGAAGGCCCCCACGCCATCGCCCACTCCCAGACCGGACGTTGGCGCGGCGATCACTGCCACCGACAGGAGGCCGGCCAGCAGCGGCAGGGCGAATCGCCCGGCGCGCTTCATTGGCGGCTGCCTCCCTACACATAGATTTGCGACGCGAGCAGTATTATACATGGCCCGCACGATATCCTGCAAGTCCCGCGGAGACCCCCGGCGGGGGGCTGTGATGGACGCCACGGCCCCGTGGGTCGCCGTCTACTGGGCGCTGGGGTCGTCCTGCATGATGCCGAAGACGTTGCCCTCGGTGTCCTTGCAGTAGGTGTGGTAGCCCACGCCGGGTATGGCCATCTTCGGCGCCAGCACCTCGCCGCCGCTCTGCTCGACCTTGGCCATGAACGCGTCCACGTCGGGGACGCCGATGGTGTGGGTGGTGCTCTCCTGCCCCTCCCTGGGCTTCAGGGCGCCGTCTATGCCCGGCTCGTCCCCCCGCCGCCGGGCGCCAGCCGGAAGGTGCGCCCCGCCCGGCGCGCGAATGGACGGCCGAGCAAGATCGAAGGGCGGCAGGCCCGGGGAGGGGAGAGAATGAGCAGGCGAGGCAAGCTCCTGCTGGCCGGCGTGATCCTGATCACCGTGGCGGGGGGCATCCGCTTCGGCCGCCCTCTGTGGACTCGCGTGCGCGTGGCCCAGCTGACCCGGCAGTTGGCCAGCGAGTCGGCGGAGCTGCGCGCGGAGGCGGCGCAGGCGCTCAGCGAGATGGGCCCGGCGGCGGCCCCGGCCCTCCCGGAGTTGGCCGAGCGCTTGCGGGACGAGGACCTGGGGGTGTGCATGTGGGCCGCCTCTGCGTTGGGCAACATCGGTGAGCCGGCCGTCCCGGCGCTCACGGAGGGGCTGAACGACGAGTCCAGGGCCGTGCGTATGCGGGCGGCCTGGGCGTTGGCCCAGGTCGGGCCCGCTGCGGCGCCCACCGTGCCCGTGTTGGTAGCAGACCTGAGCCACGAGAGCCACTGGGTGCGTGTGCGTGCGGCGCGAGCGCTGGGGTCCATTGGCCCGCCTGCCCTGCCCGCAGTGGTGGACTGCCTGGACCGGGACGACCCCCGCGAGCGCATGGCGGCTGCCTGGGCGCTGCGCGAGATGGGGCCGCTGGCGGCCCCCGCGGCGCCGCAACTGGCCGAGCTTCTCGGTGACGAGCAGCGCGACCTGCGCCTGGCCGCCGCCTCCGCGCTGGCCGAGACCGGCCCGGGGGCCGCCGAGGCCGTGCCGGCGCTGGTCGAGCGCTTGCAGGACGACGACCGCGCCGTGCGTGGCACGGCGGCCGACGCGCTGGGCAAGATGGGGCCCTCGGCCGCCCCCGCCGCGCCCGAGCTCGCCAGGTTGGCGCGGCAGGACGTGGCCGACGTGCGCCGGGACGCTATCACCGCCCTGGGGCGCATCGGCGACATGGCCGACGAGACCGTGCCCGCGCTGACCAACGCCCTCACCGACGGCGAGGCCAGCGTGCGCGGAGTGGCCGCCAGGGCCCTGGGCGATATGGGCCCGGCGGCATCTGAAGCAGTGCCCCAGTTGACCGAGGCGCTGGAGGATGACTCGGGCTTCGTGCGGGAAATGGCGCAGGAGGCGCTGGGCAAGATCGGGGGGGAGTGAGCATGAGCAGGAGGCGGAAGCGGCTGCTGGTGGTCGGGCTCCTCGCCGCCGGCGTTGGGGGAGCGGCACTGATCCGTGCTCGTTTCCCGACTCCTGCGCGGCAGCCTCATACGGTGGCAGACTTTGCCGCCGTCCTGGGCACGCCGGGCCCGGCCCTGGAGCGTCGTGAGGCCGCCATGCGACTGGGCAGGATCGGAGGCAGGACGGCCGTCGCAGCCCTGGCCCAGGCTCTGGCCGACGACGACGCCTCGGTGCGCTTCGCGGCGAGTGCCGCTCTGGCTCAGGTGGGCGCGCCGGCCGTCCCGTCCCTACTCGAAGTACTCGCTCACGGCAGCGTGGACGCCCGCGAGGCGGCGGTGCTGGCCTTGGCCCAGATAGGAGACCATCGGGCGACGGGGCCGCTGGCAAAGGCAGTGTGCAATGATGGATACAGCGCCGTGCGGGCGCAGGCCGCCCGCGCGCTGGGTCGGTTGGGCAGCCCAGACAGCGCGGAGGCGCTGACCGACGCGCTGGCGGACGCCGACCCCGCCGTGCGCCTGGCGGCGGTGGAAGCTCTGGGCGTGCTTCCGAACTCGGTCGCACCCGATGCCCTAGCCAAAGCCTGTGCGGACGAGGACGAAGCCGTGCGCGAGCGGGCGCGGGAGGAGTTGGCCCGCCTGGCAGGCAAAGCGAAACCGGCGGCGCCTGGTAAGCGTCTCAAGAGAGGACAGGAGGAGTGAAAGGAGAGTGTAGTGATGGCTCGGCGCGGGTCTACCCTGAGCGTAGCCGAAGGGTTCACTCTCATCGAACTGCTGGTGGTGATGGGCATTATTGCTATTCTGGCGGGGATGCTCTTTCCCGCGTTCTCTCGGGCGCGGGAGAAAGCCCGCCAGGCCTCGTGCATGGCTCAGATGCGCCAGTTGGGCATGGCGCTGGCCATGTACGTGCAGGACTACGAAGCCTACCCGACGCACAACATGCGTCCCAATAGGCCCGACATTCGCTGGTACGACGTCATTCAGCCCTACGTGCAGAACCTCGACGTATTCATCTGCCCCTCCGTCCACCCACGAGACCGACGCAACCTGCGCAACGGGGGCTATGGCTACAACTACCAGTACTTAGGCAACGGCCACTTCGCCGACCCCAGACGGCGTATCACGCAGGACGGACAGATTCTGGTGCCAGCTCAGACGGTGGGCATCGTGGACTGCGAGGGCGTGAAGCGGGAGGATGTGGAGGCCGAGGGCCGCACCTGGGTGCCTTACTATCACAGCTTCACCGTTGATCCACCCATGAGCGCCTGGTCTTCCCCGCCCCTGCCCTCGCCCGTAGACGAGGACAACGGCTGGGCCTGGCACGGCAAGCGCTCCTGGCCGGGGGACTGGCACAACGGCGGCGCCAACGTGGCCTTCTGTGACGGGCACGTGAAGTGGCTCACGCAAGAGAAATTGTTGGGCGGCTTCAACGACAACTCCCTCTGGAACGGCCGCGGGGAGCCTGGGATATGACCGGCCAAGGCGTGATTGGTGATTCGTGATTGGTCCCTGTTTCGGCAGCTAAGCTGCCGAAACACCCGAAGTGCCCCAGTTGACCGAGGCGCTGGAGGATGACTCGGGCTTCGTGCGGGAAATGGCGCAGGAGGCGCTGGGCAAGATCGGGGGGGAGTGAGCATGAGCAGGAGGCGGAAGCGGCTGCTGGTGGTCGTTGCCATACTGGTCGCCGTCGTGGCGGCGATGTTTCTGGGCGCGCGGTGGTGGGAGAGGGCATACATAGCGGCCCTGCACGTCCGCCTCAATGATCCCGACCCGTACGCGCGCGTCAAGGCGGCGTCCCGGCTGGGCAGAGCCGGCGAAGTCGAGGTGGCAGTCCCTTTTCTGCTCCAGGAAGCGGTGGCCGGTCGCCGTCGCCAGGGGCCGGACGCCATCGAAGGCCTACGCAAGATCGGCGCACCGGCCGTGCCGCTGCTGATAGAGCGCCTCGATGACGACGATCGCGTGCTCCGCGGGTGTGTGTCTGAGGCACTGGCGGGCATGGGGGAGCCCGCCGTAGCGGCTCTGGCTGACTGCCGGAAGCACGAGAACCCGGTGGTCCGCAAGGACGCGACCTGGGCCCTCAGTCGCATGGGGCCGCCCGCCGTGCCCGCGCTGATTCCCTACCTCGACGACGAGAACTTCAGCATCCGCTGGCAGGCTTGTGGGGCGCTGGCGCTGATCGGCCCTCCGGCAGAACCTGCGGTGCCCAAGCTGATGGAGCTGTTGGACGACGAGGCGTGGGAGGTGCGCATCGCCGCCGCTCGGGCATTGGGGAGGATAGGGGAGCTAGAGACCGCGTTGTCGGTCCTGACTGACTTCCTGAGCCACCACAGTTCCACGCGACGCTGGCACGCGGCTGGAGCGCTTGGCTCCATTGGCGAGGCGGCTGCTCCCACGGTGCCCGAGCTGACGGCGCTCCTGAGCGACGACTCCGAGCATGTGCGTCTCGTAGCGGCTGGCGCCCTCGGAAAGATCGGCCCGGCGGCCGCTCCTGCGGTTCCCGAACTGACCGAGCTCCTGAGCGACGAGTGGATGCCAGTGCGCAAGGCAGCGGGGGAGGCGTTAGGCAAGATCCAGGGGGGCCCGCGTGCTGGGGCGAGGCGCCTGGGTGACGGCAGAGGACCAGTAGGACGGACCGGCTAGTCGGCGCGAGACGCGCCTCCTACAGGGTG
>JBHIEF010000254.1:0-5603 GCA_046760465.1 Armatimonadota bacterium
TCTCAATCAACCGGCGCAGACGAAGCGCATCCGCCCGGGGGCGCTGGGCAATACCGAAGCCGTTGGGTGCGCCACGCAACTCGATGGGGAATCCCCAGAGGAAGAGCTCGCGGGGCTGGTCTGGGCTCACTGGGCCCTCCAACTGAGAGCCTGCGGACAAGCCCGGCAACCTGATCCGGGCGCCCGCCAGCGGCTCTGCGCCGCCGCGAAAGCACCGTTGTCCTGTCAGGTACATCGGCGGCGGCCCGCCACTCCTTTAGGCGCCCAGCCCCTGGGCTCGGCCGACGCGCGTTAGTCACTGCGAACCGGCAGGCGAGAGCGCCTGCCGGTTCGCAGTCTGCGTCCAAACGCGGTCGTTGCAGCACTAGCCCGGCCGCGGATGGCGCAGCATGTCCGCCGCCAACTCCGTGGCCTCCACGTCGTACTCCTGGCTTTCGATCATGTGCCGCAACTGAGCCACCTTGTCCGCGCGTACGGGTGCCGGGTCGCGGATCAGCTCGCGGGCTGCCTGCACCTCCCGGGCCTTGGCCGAGAGGACCACGCGGTCCACCTCGCCCTCCCGCGAGGGGGCCTCGGGGGCCTGCTGCGGGCCTACTTCCTCCGCGCCGGTGGGCTCGGTCGGCTCGACGCGTCCCCGGCCGATCCTCGATACGTCCTTGGGGTCTATGCGCACTGCTCTCCACCTTTCAGCGTCTGCGCTACGGAGAGCCGAAGGGCACCAAGTCTTTATCGGCAGACGTTCCCCTGAACTTAAGGCCTTTTCTCGCCGGAGCGGCTCACCGGCCGCCGCGGCCCCCGCCGGGCGGCGGCTCGCCGAAGCTCTTGGCGAAGGCCTGCAAGGCGGGCTCCGTCCGCTGCCACACTTGCCGGTTCGCCCCCAGCAACTGTTTGGCCTCCCGCAGCGACTTCGACAACATGATCAGCCGCCGGCCCGCCCCAAGCCGATGGCGGCCCGGCAGTCTCTCGGCCTCGCTCGCCTGCCGCTGCGCCTCCGCCAGGCGCCGCGCCAGGTCCTGCTCCATACCCGCGCAGAGCTCGTGCACCGGCCGAAACTGCTCCCAGTGCGGGTCCAGCCTCCGCACTGTTTCCAGACGCCGGATCTGCTTGTGGAGCTCAATATGCTCGGCCAGCAGTCGGGCCGTCTGCTGCGAAAAGCCCTGAATGGCCTGCATGCGGTCCCGTTCGCGATCCTGGCCCCGCTTGGCCAGAGTGTTCACGATGGCCAGATCACGGGCTATGGCCTTGCCCCTGGTGATCAGGGCGCGCGCCTCCTGGGCGGTACGCGCCCGCTCGCGCTGGAGCTGCGCCGGCGGCGTCCGGCGTGCGTTCCTCTCCAGATCCTGGTGCTCCCGGCGCAGTGCGGCCAGGCCCTGACCCACTTCGGCTATCTCTTGGCGGAGGCGCAGGGCGCGTTGGTAAAGGCGCCCCGCCGACCCCAGGTCCGTGGCCAGGCCCTCCTGCAAGATCAGCACGCCCTGTCCACACGTCTTCGCCTCCGCCAGTCGCTTGCTCGCCTGGGCCTTCAGCAGCGACAGTCTCTCCGTGACCAGGGCATCTGTCCAGAACTCCCAGGGCCGGCGCCGGCGGGCGTCGAACCGCCGCAGACGCGGCCCTCCTCGCCCCACCAGGAACTCGTGCTCGGCGCCGACCCTGGTGGTCCGCTGGCCGGCCAACACTTCGATCTCGCCATCGTCCACGGCGAAGCTGGCTTCTTCGGGCCCGACCACCTCAACGCGCAGCGTAGTGCCGCGCACGCCGGCCACGGCGGCTGGCGTCTCCACCTCGAACTTGGACCGCCCAAAGAGCCTCTTGATGTGGCCCCAGAGCTTGCCCACCAGGACCACGATGGTGTTCTTCTCCTCGGTCTGGCTGAGCTTGACCTGGGTGTTCTCGGCCAGCCGCAGCAGCGCCCCTTCCCCGAACTTCATCTCCAGCTTGCCGTCGGCCTTGGTGCGCACGATGTCGCCCCCGAACAGGTCCAGGTAGGGGCGAGTGGGCACCACGCTGCCGTCGGTGGCCCTCACCACCTCGCACGTGCCGGATACGAGTGTCACCTGGGCAATGGGGTTGGCGGCCCAGGCGTAGGCCGACGGAAGGAGCAGGAGTAACAGCAAGACCACGACGCGCGACCGGGCGGAGAGGGCCATGGGAAGCTGCTCCGAGTGGAGGCGCCGCCTACCGGGCTGCCGACGTCTGGCCCTTGGGCGCCTTTTCGATGGCTTTCTTCAGAGCGTCGAGGTCTTCCTTCGTGATGCGTGGGCCCAGCAGCGTCAACTCCAGCGAGTCCAGCCGCCAGGTGTGGGCGTACCGCAGTCTGGGCAAGGACTTAGCGCTGTTGATGAGGTCCTGAGTCCTGATGCCCCGCTGGCCCGGCTGCAACTGCCGCTGGAAGAGGCTGAAGCTCTCCACGCCGTGCCTGGTGAGGTGCAGCACAACCGCGTTCTGGTCCCCGACAGGCATCAGAGTGACGTTCTTCAGCATGGCCCAGCCCTTGGGCAGGTCCTGCTTCCTGGGCACTCGCATCCACGTCATCTGCGCCTGGACGACCGGCGAGGAGGGAACCCAGAAGGCACCCACGTTGCGCTGCTGCGAGGAATTGGGCGGCTGGGGTGCGGCGAGGTCGCGCGGCGCGAAGTCCGTCGCCGAGAAGACGGGAGCGAAGTTGATGCGGGTGAAGAACGTGGTGGACGTCACGCTGCCCCGCGTGTCGAAGCGCTGGGACTTCAGCTCCACCCACTTGGCCGCGTCCACCCAGGTCTTCAGACTGGGCCGCCCGCTTACGCGGCTGCGCGCCAGCACAACGTAGGCATTGCGGCCAGCCACCACTTCATCCGCCTGTCTCAGTAGCTGGTTGTTGATCTGCAACTGGCGCAGCAGCGTCTCCTGCGCCTGTTCGGCCACGCCGGGAGGCGGGATCGCCTCGACCACCATGAGCGTACCGTCCGGCCGGTAGTGCCAGCGCTTGGCCCCGTCGCTGACCACGAGCTCTCCTGCGGCTGCCGGCGGGTATATGGTCTCCTCGCGGGACTTGTTGACGGCCTTCTGCTTGACCAACTGCTTGGTGACGGCCTCCTGGCCGTTGCGGTAGAGGATCGTCTTGCGCTCGCCCTCCAGGCTCACACGGCCCTTGTTGGCGATCATGTTCCTCAGTATCTGGTAGGCAGTGAGGGCCGCCTGCCCCAGCGCCTCGCGGGCCGGCACGCAGGCCAGCAAGGCAACCAGCGCGCCGACGATCAGCCAGCGCGCCATGACAACTGGTTTCCCTGTTCGCTTCATCTCCAACCCCGCGCCGCTCGCGGCGCTCTCGTCCTCCTCCGAGCCATGCACCGACGGGCCTGGCGGCGCTAGTGGTCGCCGTTGTCGGCCACAAAGACCAGCCCATCGCTGCCCAGTGGCTGGGCTACACTCTCGAAGGCGTCGTGAATCTCCACCGCTGCCGCCAGATAGTCATCCACGCTGGTCGCCGCCGCGGCCTCCCGGATCGGTGGCGCCGGCGGCGTCTCGGGCCCACGCTCGGGCAGGCCGATGTACGTCAGGCCGATGATCAGCACCGCGGCAGTCGCCACGGCGACCGCCGGCCAGCGGGCGTGCGGGCCCCGGACCCAGGCTGCGATGCGATCCCACAGTAGCTCCCCGCGCTCTGGTGGCCCTGCCACGGTCCGCAGGCGCCGACTGAGCTGGGCCCCGAAGGCCGGCGAGGCGCGCAGCTCCGGCAGCGTGCCGAGCACCTCGACCGTGCCGCGCAGCTCCTCCAGCACGCGCGTGCACTCGGCGCACGTCGCCAGATGGGAGTGCACCAGCGCCTCTTCCTCGTCGGAACACGCCCCATCCATGTGCGCCGATAGCAGTGGTTGGATGTCATGACACTTCATTGCGACTCACCTGACGCTTCCTCGCAGCTCGATGTTCACTGCTCGTGCTTGACGTACTTCGCCAGCCGCTCCCGCAACTGCATGCGCGCGTTGAACAGCCGACTCTTCACCGTCCCCAGGGGGCAGTCCAGGGCCTCCGCAATCTCGCCGTAGGACAGCCCCTGGATGTCGAACATGATGACCACCGGCCGCAGCTTCTCCGAGAGCGACTGGATGGCCCGCGCCACCTCGTCCTGAAGCTCTCTGACCTCCGCCGTATCGTGCGGCGTGTCGCCGCCCGCCAGCTCTCGCGCCAACTCACGCGTCCCGCCCGGTGAGGGCTCATCCAGCGACACCGGCGGTCCCTCGGCTCGCCGGCGCCTGCGCAGGGCGTCCACGCACATGTTGGTGGCGATCCGGTACAGCCAGCTTTGGAAGGTGGCTGCCCCGCGAAAGCGCCCGATGGACACGAAGGCCCGGACGAACACCTCTTGGCAAAGATCCTCGGCCTCCGAGGGGTCGCCGCACATGCGACACAGATAGCTGAAGATCCTGTCCTGGTAACGGGCGGCTAAGCGCTCGAAGGCTCCGACGTCGCCTTGCTTAGCCCGTTCCACCAGGGCGACGTCCTGGCGCCGCATGCCCTCGGATTCCTTCCTGCCTCCTCATAGACGCTCGCCCCACCCAGAAGTTCACTGCGGATTGCGGCTGCAACCCGCCGGGGCTACTCGCCGACGTCTGTGAGGCCCAATTGGCCCTCCCCGCCCTCTGCTTCACCGCTTTCCGGCCCGTCGGCGCCCCAGGAGCCGCTGAATATGTACCGCTCCAGCAGCCGCTGCCAGTCCGACCAGCGGCGTCCCGCCCCCGCGGCCTCCTCGGCGATCCGGGAGAACTGCCAGATCTTGGCATCCAGATTGTCAATGTAGTGCAGGGCGATGGCCTCCGGGGTCATGGGCACAATGGGCGCGCCCCACTCCCTGGCCCCGTGGTGGCTCAACAGCAGATGGGCCAGCACCTCCTCCAGCTCTGCCGGGAAGTCCGGCAGCGTGGCCAGCCGCTCCTTGACCATCCGGTCGGTCAGGATGACGTGACCCACCAGCCTGCCCATATCAGTGTAGTCTATGGTGGTGCCGAAATGCAACTCCTCCAGCTTGCCCACGTCGTGCAGTATGGCGCCCGTCATCATCAGGTCCCGGTCGAGCTGCGGGTGCAGCCGGCACACGGTCTCGCACATGTCCAGGATGGAGACCACGTGCTCCAGCAGGCCCCCCAGGTAGCTGTGGTGCAGCACCTTCGCCCCCGGGCCCTCCGCGAAGCGGCGCACGAAGCCGTCGTCATCGAAGAAGGCCCGCAGCAGCGCCGCCAGGTGCTCGTGCTCCACGGTGCCGATGGCCTCTTGCACGCGCTCCAGAAGGGCCTCCACGTCCTTGGGGGTGGTGGGCAGATAGTCCAGCGCGTCTATGTCGTCGGGGTCCAGCCTCTTCAGGCGCTCGATGATGATCTGAGCCGAGCCCTGGTACTCGTCCACCCGGCCGCGCAGCCTGATGACCTCGCCCGCCTCGAAACGCTCGGCCAGCTTCTCAGCGTTGTCCCACGCCCGGGCCGGAATCTCCCCGGTCTTGTCCGCCAGGGTCAGCGCCAGGTAGCTGCCCGGCTTGCTGCGGAAGGGCTGGAGCGACTTGCTGCGCACCGCGAAGCTGCTGTCCACCGCGTCGCCCGGTGTGAGGTCCTCGATGTAGGTCTTGGCCATTG
>JBHIEF010000255.1:0-5580 GCA_046760465.1 Armatimonadota bacterium
GCCTACGCCGCCCTACTCGCCTCCACCCGCCCGCACCTGCACAGGAGCCAGCTCCAGCTGCCGACTTGCGGTGGCAGGCGCTGGCTGGCCGCGCTGTGGGTAGTCGCACACTTCAGTGTGCGGCGGTGGCCGGGGGTGGTGCCGTCGCCTAACCCACCCCCAACGCCTTACTCTCGAAGTACCCCCGGCAATCCGTCTTCATCCCCACGCCCCACGTGGCCGTGCAGTACTGGCAATACCCCCGGTAGTACGGATGCTCATCCGGCTCCACCCACGCCCTTCCCCCGCAGTAGGGACACAGCAGGTCCGCAAAGCACGTGCTGTGCTGGCCGCCGCCGCTGGCTAGCTGCCGATGCTCCAGAAACCACTCGTGCCGGCCGAACTCGATCAGCTTGAAGGGCGCGTCCGTGCCGCTGACCTGGTCCTCGTCCTGCCGCAGCAGGTCGCCCTTGACCTTGCCGCCGATGGTCGGCCCCGGGCTGAAGATGTGCCCCCCACTCGGCTGGTTCGTCTCCGGAGGCTCAAGCTGGGTGATGCCCAAGACCTCCTCTCCGCGCAGCACCTCGTAGTGATACCGCACCACCGTGCTCGGGTCCCACAGCCTCACCTCCGGATCACCCGTCGGAATGCTGTCCGCCTGGCTGTTGCGCGGCACGGGCTCCTCGGTCACGTAGCTCCAGTGCCTCCCCGCCGCCTCCTCCACGGCGTAGGCCCCGCCATCCTCCTGTCGCCGCACCCATACCCCGCCGGGCACGAACTTGAAGTTCGGGTGGTCCACGCCGATGTCGCGCCACACCAGCCACTTGGCGGTGGCCATGCGTCCTCCCATCACCGCGTAGACCACGCCCGCGTAGCCCGCCCCCGGCGACTGATAGCCCAGCACCGGGTCGTTGATGTCCCCCGGCGCCTCCTGTCCCGTCCAGTACCCGTTCTGATCCGTCTGTCCCAGCGGGATGTTCGTGCTCCCCTTGTAGATGGTCACCCCCGCCGCCGGCTTGGCCCCGCCCTCGTAGACCAGGATTCCGCTGGTCCGCATCGCCGGCAGGTTGACCGTCTTCTCCTCCCCCGGCTCCAGCGTGAAGCTGACCCGATCGCCGATGCCGACGGCGTCGTCGTGTTGCCAGGCCCAGTACTCGCATGGCTCCAGCTCCCGCTCCGCCTGGCCGCTCTGATCCAGCGTCCCTCCGCCCGTGGCTGGGTTGTCCTGGTCGAACAGGCCGTACTCGTAGTCCGCCCCGGCGGCGCCCACGAACGTCACCGTGCCCGGCTTGAGGTCGAAGATGGCCGGGCTCCCCTCGACCGCCGGTTGGCGCAGCGTCTTGTAGACCCACTCGGCGCTCTTGACGTACCGAGGCAGCTCGTTACCCTCTTCACCGAGCCACCCGTCGTACAGCTCGTCACTGGCGCGCTGGAAAATGCTCCCGTGGCCCTTGGGCAGAATCACGTCCTCGCTGCGCAGACCGGGCCAGTCGAACCCCGCCCAGCCATCCTCCGCGCGGCTGCCGTCGTACCGGGTCACGATGGGCCACACTGGCTCCGGGCCCCTCACATACGTCTGCTCCTGACTGCTCCAGATCAGGCTGTTGTGCACGTCCGGGAACCAGCCCACCACCTCCCCGTCCTCCGCCGTCTCCCAGACCAGCTCCAGCGACAGCCCCTCGCCGTTCTGCGGGACACCGTCCAGCAGCGTCCGCGCCTCCAGCCGATAGCCCATCACGATGTGTTCGGTAAACGGCGCCTCCTTGAACTCCGCCGGCTGGATCCGCCTGCCCCACCACGGGTCGTCCACCATCACCCGATACCGTGCCGGAGTGCCCCCCTCCTCCAGCAGCGTCACCTCCACCCCCGGCAGGTCCACGTCCGGGTTCCTGGCCTTGTAGACGAAGACCACGATCAGCCCCGCCGGCGTCTCAAACACCACCGGCGACTCCGTCCTCTTCCTCTCGATTGCCTTCCCATATTCCGTCATCGTCTCAACTGCCTTGCTGCCTCTACTGCGCTCGCGGCCGACGCTTCCCGTCCATGCCAACCCGCCACGCAGTCGCGTGGGAGCCAGCTCCTGCTTGCCCTGAGCTCACCGAAGGGCTGGCGACGTGCGGTGGCCGGCACCGGCCGTCGCCGCTCCCATCCCCCATCGTAGATCCTACATCCTACATCGCGCCCGACACCCCACACCTCACCTGGCAGCGTCAATCGCCGCCTCCCGCGCCAGCTCCGCCTTGACCTCCCGCTTGGCGCGATCCAGCGCCTGGGCCAATCCCTCCTCCGTCACCGCACCGACCTCGGTCGCAGCCGCCGGCGCACTCGCCGCCGACCACGCCCGGCCGGCCTCACCCATCCCCGGCACCAACGCCGGCCGCCGCACTGACCGTCCGAGCAGCGACCTCACGCCCAGCCGTCGGGCCAGACTCCGCGATGCCCTTCGGGCAGGGGACGTTCCCCCCGCTCTCCCTGAGAGAGGGGCCGGGGGCCTGCCCTGAGCATGCCGAATGGGTGAGGGCCGCCTCCACGCCTCGACCGATGGCCGACCCGCCGTTCTCCTCGCCAGAGCAGCGCCCCGCGGGCCGACTCGCGGCGCCACCGCCTCCGCCCTTCCGACCAACCTGGCCCTCGCCTCAGGCACGAGGGCACCAACCCGTCGCAGCAGCCTCCTCCCCTCCGACACCTCGGCCCGCCGCACCAACACCGTCGCCTCCCGCCCAGCCCCGCACGTGGGAGGCAGCTCCAGCTGCCGACTAGGGGTGGCGCGCCTTGGGCCGCGACCCGGACGAGGAGGCTCGTCGCGCCGTGGGCGCGCCGCGAGCGCCCGCCCGGTCTGCCTCAGCCTCCGCGCCGCCACCATCAGCCCCGGCCACGAATAGCGCCGCCTCCGCGGCGGCGGGTGCTCTCTGCGCATAATCCTGCTCTCCCCGCACCATCAACGCGTACCGAATCACCTGCGCCTGCTCCGCAGCCACCCACCGATCACCGGTTACCGACTACCAGTTACCGATTGCCGCCCCATCCCTCTCCCGCCAGAACGCCTCCCACAGAGCCACGCGCCACCACACCTGCCGGCTCCAGGGCCTGCCACCCGGCAGCTCGCCCGTCCACGCCGCCATCTCCAGCTCCGACAGCACGGCCTCGGCGATCAGCAGCGGCAGCACGTCCCTCCCCAGGCCCCGCGAGGCCCGCCGCACGCCTGCCTCCGGCTCCAGCGCCGCCAGCTCCGCCTGGGTGGTGAAGTCGGCGCCCTCGCGCCTCGTCGGCCCTGCCTGGCCACCAGGCAGGAGGGAGGAGGCTCGCGGGTGGGCGCGCCGCGAGGCTGCGAGGGCGCCAAAAAGGGAGGCCGCCCTGCGGCCGGGCACAGCCTCGGCCGCAGTTCCCTCTCCGACCAGTTGCCGGGCGACCTCCCTCAGCGTTTTTTTGCCAAGTCCAGCACCTCGAGATCCTGGGGGCGCCGCCGGTTGACCTCCTCGATGGCCGCGTGTAGCCACCGCGCCAGACGCGCGGGCAGGTGCCGAAACACCTCCACGCTTCTGTTCCAGTCGCGCCCGTTGCCCTTCACCGGCTCGACGCTGCCGTCCGCAGCGCACCTGGGCAGGCAGTACTCCACCACGCAGTGCTGGTAGTCGTAGCAGGCCAGGGCCCACTCGTCGCACTTCTGCCGCAGCAGCACTGGCTCGCCCGTCTCGGCGTCCACCTCGTACTCGTCCTGCCAGCCGACCGCCCGCCGCCGCAGCTCCTCCTCGTGCGTCAGCGGCCGCAGCTTCACCCAGGGCCGCTCCTCCCAGCCCGGGATGTCCACCGGCGCCCGCCGCGTGCACACCGCCTCCTCCCCCACGCGCGGAATCACCCAGTCCGCCCACTCCTCGCCGGTCAGCTCCTCGGCATCCAACGCCGCCTCGCCTCCCTTGTCCTCTCCGTCGCCTTCCATCGTTGTCTGCCTCCGCCCTGAGCCCACCAAAGCACCTGCCCTGGCCCCACAGCGCCCCTGTCATTCCGAGCGAAGCGAGGAATCTCGCCTCATCCCCCGCGCCAAGCCACCCTTCACTCACCAACGCAAGCGCGTAGGAGCCAGCTCTGCTGGCGACTAGCGGTGGCGCGCCCTGGCCAGCGCGCTGTGGGTAGGCGCACACTTCAGCGTGCGGCGGCGCCCCCCGCGCGGTGGGCCGTCGCTCACCCCCGCCCACCAACGCCGTCCAGCGCCTCCCTCATCCGATACCCCAGCTCATTGCGCCGCCGGGCGAAGTCCCGCGGCGGCACCAGCAGCCTATCCTCCGCGTACGCCGCCACCAGGTCTGCGAACCGCGCATCCTCCGGCGCGTGGGCGATCACGAACGTCGCCCGCCCATGCTCCGCCTCCACGCCGTAGAGCGCATACCCCATCACCACCAGCGCCGCCGCCTCGCTCAGATCGCTGGTCCGATACAGCTCAACCGTGACCGTACTCTCACTCATCTCTCTTCACGTGCCGCGGAACGCTGCTCCGAGCCGCCCCCGTTCCCTGTTCTCGATCGAGGCCGGGTCAAACCGCGCCGCTCCCCGCGTGGGAGGCAGCTCCAGCTGCCGACTGGCAGTGGCGTGCTCTGGGGGACGTGGGACGGCGCCGCTGCCGTTCCCATCCTAGATCCTACATCCTAGATCCTACATCGCGGTGACACGCGGCGTGGGCCGTTGCCCACATCGCGCCAGCTAGGCCAGAATCACCGGCGCCGTCGCCCCGTCCGTGCTCCCCAGGGCCACGAAGTTGACCCTCTCCACCAGCCGCCTCTCGGCCGAGCCGGGCAGACCCACCTCGTCCTCGGCGTGCACGATGCGCGGCAGCGTCACCGTGCAGACGTTCACGTCGCGTGTCAGCGTCACCGTCAGCGCGCTCTCGGTGCCGGCCAGGAAGTCGTCGTACACTCCGCTGTCCACGAAGTCCCGATCGAAGGACCCCACGCAGCGAACGCCCGACAGGTTGTAGAGCTGGAGCGGGTTGGCCGCATCCCGCAGCCGCATGCCCTCCGCCGGCTGCTCCAGCATCCCATC
Organism: Armatimonadota bacterium; assembly: GCA_046760465.1. Classification (GTDB taxonomy): domain Bacteria; phylum Armatimonadota; class Zipacnadia; order JAUWAU01; family JBHIEF01; genus JBHIEF01. Next base: position 5,014 of record JBHIEF010000255.1, read on the forward strand.
AATGACGATCTCGATCCGCTCGCAGTTGGCGTCGGCCGCCGCTCCCCCGCCGCCCGTCTCCAGCTCCACCGTGGCCTCGCGGAAGATGTACGGCGGCGCCACCGGCATGGCCGGCGTGCCCGGCGTCCCCGCGGCCAGCGACAGCGCCACCACCTCCAGCAGGCACAGCGCCGGCTTGCCCTTCTCCAGCACGATGCGCGCCCGCCGCACCTTGGCATCGGTGAGCTGCTTGACCGTGTTGCCGCAGTCAATCAGCGCCGAGGCCCACTCGCCCTGGTTGTCGCTGTCCCGATCCTGGATCCAGCTCAGCAGGTTGCTCACGCTTCCCGGGATCAGCGGCAGCGGCAGCGCCCCCTCGGCCCAACTGCCCGCCGAGAAGTACTTGCTCTGGAAGTCGTTGCCATCGGCCATGTCGAAGAACACGTAGTTGTGCTTCTGGCTCACCGTCTCCGCGTCCAGCAGCGGCAGCCACGTATCCGGCGCCACGTAGCTGCCCTTGCTAATCTGAAGCGCGAATCCGAACGAGCCCTCCTTGCTCAGCGCAACACCCATCTGTCCTCACTCCTC